>JAIETY010000164.1 GCA_019744885.1 Sphingomonas sp. | reverse complement strand
CGGCATAGCCAGTGTGCTTGTAATAGATCTTGTCCTTCAGCTTCTTGCCGGTGAACTTGATCTTGTCGGCGTTGATGACGATGACATTGTCACCGCAATCGACGTGCGGGGTGAAGCTCGGCTTGTGCTTGCCGCGCAGGACATTGGCGATAATCGTCGCCGCGCGCCCGACCACCAGGCCGTCGGCATCGACGATATGCCACTTTTTTTCCACTTCGTGCGGCTTGGCCGACTTGGTGGTCTTCATCAGCGCCTTCATGGGCCCGGACCTTCTTCGCGTTAGAAACAAAACGCGCCGCTCCGGGTGCGGAACGGCGTCGATGGCGGGCTATTGCCGCGCGGTCGGGTGAAAGTCAAGCATTCGGGCGGCTTTGCTGACGGGTATCAGGATACCTTGAACGTGATCACGCTGGTGACGATGCTTTGCGACCGCCGTGATGCGGCGCCGGTGCCGATGATCGTGTCGCGCTGCGTGCGGGTTTCCAGGATCAGGCCGCGCGCCGCATCAACCCTTTCGCGGCGTATCACCACCAGATGCGCGGTGGTGCTCAGGCCGCCTTCGGCGGTCGAGTCGATCGTCAGTGCCCCGTCGCCGAGCGTGACCGCTTCCTTGCCGGGAAGCGAAACCACAGCACCGTTTGCATCGCGCGCGGGCAGGGTGATCGCCTGCGTCCCCGGCTGACGATCGGCGAGCGGCCCGGCAATGATCGCCGTGATCATCGACCCCAGCAGCGCCCGGCGGCGCGCGGGCGGCAGCGTGCGAAAAGGCGCGACAAGCGCTTCGACATTGCGGGTCCGCTGTACGTCGAGCGGACGCTTGCCGCGCGCCATTGCGCCAATTGCATCGCAGAACCGCCCCCATAGCGCTTCCTCATCGGCGATCGCGACGATGGTGCCGTTGCGATCAAGGTCGAAGCGGATTGGCTGCCCCTTGAGCGCCGCCAGCCCGGCGCCGAACATCGCCCCGGCATCGCCAGCCGCATGGCTTTCGCTGACAATCGTCACCTCCGCGCGATAGCCGTCCGATATGCGGGTGAAGAGGATCTCGCGCTCGCTGACATAGCGCTGCGTGCCTGTCGGCTCGATCCGCTCCTCAGTCAGTACCTGGCGCAGCACTTGGCCTTCGGGTGGCAAGAAGCGCGCGTCGGCGGCGCTGGCCGCAAGCGCGAACGGGAGCGCGGCCAGTAAGGCGTTAAGCCGCAGCGCCACGCCGCCCCAGCGCATGCGCGGCCCAGACGGTCGCGATCAGCAGCAGCGCTGCGTTGGCCTGATGCGCGACCGCGATCACGATCCACACGCCGCTGAGCAAAGTAGCAATCCCGAGGCCGATCTGGAGTGCCACCAGACCCACTACCAGCGACGCTGCGCGCTTGGCCCCGGCCTGCGCGGCCCGCCAGGCGAGCAAGGCGAGCGCGGCAGCGGCGGCAAACGCCAGCCAGCGATGGATAAATTGTACCACCACGGGATTATCGACCGCATTGCGCCATGTCGGATCGACCATCGGCGTGCCGGCGGGAAACCACGCATCGCCCATCAACGGCCAGCTCGCAAAGGCATAGCCCGCGTCGAGCCCGGCCGTGAACGCGCCGAACATGATCTGCGCGAACAGCAGCACCAGCGCGAGCAGCGCGACCGACCGCATCGCCGCTGGCCGCGCAAACGCCAGCCTATCAAGTTGGCGCAGATCAAGCGCGGTCCAAACAATCCCGGCCAGCAGCACCAGCGCCATCATCAGATGCACCGCGAGCCGGACATGGCTAACATCGGTCCGCACCGACAGGCCCGACGCCACCATCCACCAGCCGATCGCGCCCTGCAGCCCGCCGAGCGCGAGAATCGCGGTCAGTCGCCAGCCATAGCCCTTCGGCACCTGACGACGGATCGCGAACCACAGCAGCGGCAACGCAAAGGCCATCCCGATCAGCCGACCGAACAGCCGGTGTGCATATTCCCAGAAGAAGATCGCCTTGAACCCGTCGAGCGTCATCCCGCGATTGATCTGGGTATATTCCGGGATTTTCTTGTAGTTGGCGAATTCGGCCTGCCACGCCGCGTCGCTGAGCGGGGGCAGGGTGCCGCTGATCGGCTTCCACTGGGTAATCGACAGGCCCGATTCGGTCAGCCGCGTTATGCCGCCGATCACCACCATCGCCACGATCATTGCGGCCACGACGAACAGCCAGATCATCATGGCGCGGGGGCGGGTACGCAGCGTTTCGGCGGTTTGCATCAACATGCTGGGCTTCATAGCGCCGGGGCGCCGACGCGTCACCTGTCCTGGAGGCTATAGTGGTCCGCGCGGTGTTGCGCAGCGCACGCACCGCGCCAAAATTGTTGCGCACCGCGCGATGATATGTTGTAACTTGTGCGTCGGCATGCCACATGGGGCGCACCATGGATTATGCCGCTCCGCATTCGGTTCTGCCGATTCCCCGTTTGGGGATTGATCGTTGGGCGATCGGCCTGTCGGGGCTTTGCGCGGTGCATTGTTTTGCCAGCGCTGTGCTGGTGGCGCTCGCCGCATCGGCGGGCGGGCTGCTGCTCAATCCGCTGATCCACGAAATCGGCTTGTCGTTTGCGATCCTGCTCGGGGCCGTGGCGCTGGGGCGCGGCGTGTTTCTGCACGGCTATGTCATGCCGCTGGCGATCGGGTCGTTCGGGCTGGGCGTGATGGCGGGCGCGATCAGCTTGCCGCATGATGGCGGGTCGGAGACGGTGTGGACGCTGATCGGTGTCGGCCTGCTCGCGCTTGGCCATGATCTCAATCACCGCGCGACCCACTGATCCTCGCGACGCGCGGCTTGCCGCCGGGGGCTGCCGCGCCTAACTTGGCGCGCATGGCCGACCATCTCCACCACGAACACCAGGGCGCCGATCTTGCGAGCGCCGCACAGGCAACGCTCGAGCGATCGGGCGAGCAATGGACGTCGATGCGCGCGAGCATTTTCCAGGCCTTGTCGAGCTTCGACAAGCCCGCGTCGGCTTATGACATTGCCGATGCTGTCTCGAAGATCGAAGGTCGGCGCGTCGCCGCCAACAGCGTTTACCGCATTCTCGACCTGTTCGTGACCGCCAATCTGGCACGCCGTGTCGAAAGCGCGAACGCTTACATCGCCAATGCCCACCCCGATTGTCTGCACGACTGCATCTTCCTTGTGTGCGATCATTGCGGGCAGACGGTTCACATCGACGACGACAAATTATCGCGCGGCGTGCGCTCGGCGGCGGTGGCGGCGGGCTTCGCGCCCGAACGCCCGGTCATCGAAGTGCGCGGCAAATGCGCCGATTGCGCCTGAGCTGATTCAAGCCTGCTCGCGCCACAGGTCGCACTAGGCGCGCGGGAGATGTCGTGGCCAAGGTCCGGATTGATCAGCTGATTGTCGAGCGCGGCCTCGCCGAAAGCCGCGCGCGCGCCCAGGCGCTGGTGATGGCGGGGCTGGTCTTTGTCGCCACCCGCCGAATCGACAAGCCGGGCCAGACCGTCGCTGATGATGCCGACATCGATGTGCGCGGGCGCGATCACCCATGGGTCTCGCGCGGCGGGGTCAAGCTCGCGCATGGGCTCGACCATTTCGGCTGGGATGTCGCGGGCGCGGTCGCAATCGATGTCGGGTCATCGACCGGCGGCTTTTCCGATGTGCTGCTCACGCGCGGTGCAGCGCGCGTTTACGCCATCGACAGCGGGACCAACCAGCTCGCATGGAAGCTGCGCGAAGATCCCCGCGTGATTGTCCACGAACAGACCAGCGCGCGGGTGTTGACGGCGGCGCATATCCCCGAAAGCGTCGATCTGATCGTTTGCGACGCGAGCTTTATCAGCCTCGCCAAGGTGTTGGCAGTGCCGATGGGGTTTGCGAAGCCGGGCGCGCGGCTGCTGGCACTGATCAAGCCACAGTTTGAAGCCGGTCGCGACGAGGTCGGGCGCGGGGGCGTGGTGCGCGATGCTGCCATCCATGACCGCGTCTGCGCTTCGGTCGCGGCCTGGCTGGAAAGCGAGGACTGGCGCGTGATCGGCATCACGCCGAGCCCGATCACCGGCCCCGAAGGCAATGTCGAATTTCTGATCGCGGCGGTTGCACCCGTGCAACAATAGCCGATTATCGAGTGGTGGCGCGTCGGGTTCGTGCCATAAGCAGGGTGGGGTGCCGACGAAACGCGGCCGATTGATCCGAAATGGAGGTTTCGTGCGGGAAATTGCGTCCAAAGGACAATTGCGGCTGGCCTTCCTCCGCTGGACAGTGGTGACGGTGCCGTTCGTGCTGCTGCTGGGGTTCCTGTCGGCCCGCAGCGTGCCCGTCGGCTCGGTCAATCGCTGGTATGCAGCGCTGGCGAAGTCGGAGCTGACGCCGCCCGACTGGGCGTTCCCAGTCGCGTGGAGCATCCTTTATGTGCTGCTCGGCATCGCGCTGGCGATGGTCATCCACGCACGCGGCTCGCGCTGGCGTGTGCCCGCGATCATCATGTTCTTCGTCCAGCTCGTGATCAATCTCGCCTGGACGCCGGTATTCTTCGGGCTCCACCGGATCACAGCGGCAGAAATCGTGATCGTGGCTATGTTTGTCGCGGCCTTTGCCACGACGATCCTGTTCGGGCGCATCCGGATCGCGGCAGCGGCGCTGATGCTGCCCTATCTGGCGTGGATCATCTTCGCGGGCTATCTGACGTGGCAGATCGGCGTGCTCAACCCGCAGGCTGAAACGCTTGCGCCCGGCGCGTCGAGCACCCAGATTATCGAGTGACCTGTCAGGAACAACCATCATGCAAACCGAAAACCGCCTGTTCGACGATCTTTCCAAGCTGCTGAACGGCGCGGCGGGCACGCTGGCGGGCATGGGCCGCGAAGCCGAAGCCAGCGCCAAGGCGCATGCCAAGGAATGGATCGGCGGGCTCGATTTCGTCAGCCGCGACGAATTCGACGCGGTCAAGGCAATGGCCGCTGCCGCCCGCGACGAAGCCGAAGCGCTGCGCGCACGGCTCGACGCGCTCGAAGCCGCAAAGGGCGGCAACTGAGGGCCTTTTCCACAGGTTTCTGGGCCTTGGACGCGTGATCGCCCTTGCAGCGCGCGGGTGGGCTTGCCACGCCTGCTCCCGAGCGAAGTTAAGGAAGCGTTGACCAATGCTGAGTGAAGTGGACGACGACCGCGACGACGCCGCGCCGATCGACATGCTCGAAAGCTATTACGCCGCGCACGGCTGGAGCTATGACCGTCAGGAAGATGAGGTCGTCGCGCAGGTCAAGGGCAGCTGGACCGAATATGAGCTGCGCGCGCTATGGCGCGAGGAAGACAGCGTGCTGCAATTCCTCGCTTTCCCCGACATTCGCGTGACTGACGAGCGCCGCGTCGCGATCTACGAAGCGATCGGGCTGATCAACGAGCAGCTCTGGGTCGGCCATTTCGAACTGTGGTCGTCGAGCGGCATATTGCTTTATCGCCACGCCGCAATGATCGATGGCAGCGACGGCGGCACGATGTCGCTGGCGGCGGCCGAACTGATCATCGAATCGGCTATCGACGAGTGCGAGCGCTTTTACCCGGTGTTCCAGTTCGTGCTCTGGGGCGGCAAGAGCCCCAAGGAAGCGCTCGCCGCCGCGCTCACGGAAACTCAGGGCGAAGCTTGAAGGACGGGGCGTGATCCGCCGCCTCTGGCTGATCGGCTGCGGCAATATGGCCGGCGGGATGCTGCGCCAATGGCTGGCGAGCGGGACGCTTGCGGCCAGCGACGTCGCGGTCGTCAATCGCACCGACCGCGCCTTGCCTGAGGGGGTGATCCAGGCCCGCAGCCTGCCCGAGGGGCCGCTACCCGATGCGGTGCTGCTGGCAATGAAGCCGCAGCAGATCGATGAGGTCGCGGCGGCGCATGGCGCGCGCATTGCCGGGGTGCCGCTGCTGGTTTCGATTTTGGCGGGCGTCGAGGAAGCCGCGATTGCATGGCGCTTTTCGGCGGGCGCAATCGTGCGCGCGATGCCCAATCTGCCGGTCGGCATTGGCAAGGGCGTGGTGGCGCTGCATTCAGAAACCGCCGATCCCGCCGTTTGCGATGCCGTTTCCGGACTGATGGCGCCACTCGGCCTCGTTGAATGGGTCGCCCCTGACCTGTTCGACGCCGTGACCGCGCTGGCGGGTAGCGGCCCGGGTTTCCTCTACCGCTATATCGATGCGATGGCGGCGGCGGGCGCGGCGCTCGGCATCCCCGCCGATCAGGCGGCGCGGCTCGCGCTCGCGACGGTTGAGGGCTCAGCGCTGCTGGCCGCCGCTGCCGATGTGCCACCCGCAACGCTCGCCGACCGCGTCGCCAGTCCCGGCGGGTCGACGCGCAAGGGGCTCGACGTGCTCGACAATGATGCCGCGCTGGTCCGCTTGCTGACCGCAACGCTCGAAGCCTCCACCGCGCGCAATGCCGAAATGGCGGCAGCGGCCCGCTAGGCTGGCGCTGCTAAGGGTAGGATAACCCCTGATCCGTTCGTGCTGAGCTTGTCGAAGCACTGTCCTTCTTTTGCGAAGCGCGCGAAAAAGAAGAACAGCCCTTCGACAGTGAGCAGGTGAAACGTCCCCCGGACGTTTCAGTCAAGCCCGGGGGGGCTTGACGACCTGCTCACCAGGGCAAACGGGAGCAATTTGCTCAACGCAGGCTTCGACCGCGTTAATCGAGCGACGCCATCAACCGCTTCTGCTCCGCCGACATCAGACCGTCGAGCACGGCCCAGAAACCGCCAACCGCGCCTTGGCCCGCGCTCGCGTAAGCGCCCGCAAGCTTGCTGCGCATCCGTTCGAACAGCTCGCCTTCCAGCGCCTGACCCGCCGCCGTCAGCTGCAACAGCCGCTGGCGCCGGTCTTGCAGGCCCGGTCGTGTCTCCACCAGCGCGCGCTCGCCCAGCTCGCCCAACACGCGCCCGAGCGACTGTTTGGTGACGCCCAGAAACCCCAGCAATTGCGTCACCGTCAAATCTGGCTGGCGTGCGATGAAATAAAGCGCGCGGGCATGCGCCCGCCCCAATCCCTGTTCGGCCAGCAATTCATCGCCCGCGCGCAGCAGCGCGGCATGGCCGAAGGCGAGCAATTCGATCCCGCGTCGCACCTCGGCTTCGCGCAGAAACAGGGCAGAGGCGGCGGGGGCAGTCATGTTGCCGAGATTGGCCCGTTCGCTTAAGGGGTCAAGCCTTCGGAACAAAATCTCGCTGGTGATCAACATGCTCGACACGCCCGCTTCCTCTGGCCGTGCGCCCGGCGCGACTGACTTTGCCGTGGTCGCGCATCCGGCGCCAACGCCCGATGACGTGCGCGCGGCGCGGCTGGAGAACCCCGGGTTTGGGCGCGTGTTCACCGATTACATGGTCACAATCCGCTACAGCGAGGGGGCAGGGTGGCACGATGCGACGCTTGGCCCGCGCCAAAATCTGTCGTTCGATCCGTCGACCGCCGTGCTGCATTATGCGCAGGAAATCTTTGAAGGCATGAAGGCGTACCGCCTCGACGATGGCGGCACCGCGCTGTTCCGCCCCGATGCCAATGCCGCGCGCTTTCGCGCCTCGGCCGAACGCATGGCGATGGTGCCGCTGCCCGAAGCGATGTTCGTCGACGCAGTAAAAGCGTTGGTGCTTGCCGAGCGCGACTGGATTCCGAGCGCCCCCGGCGGCGCGCTCTATCTGCGCCCCTTCATGATCGCGAGCGAAGTGTTCCTCGGGGTGAAGCCTTCATCCGAATATATCTTCGCGGTGATCGCCTCTTCGGTCGGCGCCTATTTCAAGGGCGAAGCGCCAGCGGTGTCGCTGTGGGTCTCGACCGACTTCACCCGCGCCGCACCCGGCGGCACCGGCGCGGCCAAGTGCGGTGGCAATTACGCGGCCAGCCTGATCGCGCAGGCCGAAGCGACGCGGCGCGGCCATGATCAGGTGCTGTTCCTCGACGCGATCGAGCGCCGCTGGATCGAGGAACTCGGCGGGATGAACATCTTTTTCGTGTTCGATGATGGCTCGCTGCTGACGCCACCACTCGGCGGCACGATCCTGCCCGGGATTACGCGCGATTCGCTGATCACGCTGGCGCGCGATCGCGGGCTGGTAGTGCGCGAGGCGCCCTATGCGATCGACCAAGCGCAGGCCGATGCCAGGAACGGTCGGCTGGTCGAAGCGTTTGCCTGCGGCACGGCGGCAGTGGTGACCTCGATCGGATCGATGACGCTGGGCGATGATCGCTTCACCATCGGCAGCGGCGGGCCGGGGCAAGTCACGGGTGCGTTGCGCGCGGCGCTGGTCGACCTCCAGCTCGGCCACGCGCCCGACCCCTATGGCTGGCACGTCCGGCTCGATTGAGCGATCTGCCCGAAGAGAGGGCTTTTCATGCGGCACGGCCTCGCTTAAGGGCACCCGCTCGCGTTGGGGCGTCGCCAAGCGGTAAGGCAGCGGCTTTTGGTGCCGCCATTCCCAGGTTCGAATCCTGGCGCCCCAGCCAATTCCTTTCTCTGGTCGCCCGGCTTCGACTCAAGGATTGCGCAACGCCATGGACGGATGGGACGAGTCGGCCGCAGCGTGGATCGCCTCGCAGGGGGCGCGGGGCGACAAGACGCGGCAATATGTCCTCGATGCGCCAATGCTCGCCGCCGCGCGGGGCCATTCCCACGCGCTTGATGTCGGGTGCGGGGAGGGGCGCTTCTGCCGGATGCTCCGCGCCGAGGCGATCGACGCGGTCGGCATCGACCCGACCGAAGCGCTGATCGCCGAAGCGCGCCGCCGTGATCCAGCGGGCGATTACCGGATCGGTCGCGCCGAAGCGCTCGATTTCGCCGATGGCGAATTTGATCTGGTCGTCAGCTACCTTTCGCTGATCGACATTCCGGATGCCGGCGCGGCGCTTGCCGAGATGGCCCGGGTGCTCGCGCCCGGCGGGACGCTGCTGATCGCCAACCTCAATGGCTTTGCGACTGCTGGCGTGGAGGCGGGATGGAGCACGCTCGCGGACGGGCGGCGGGGTTATGTGATCGACGATTACCTGGCCGTGCGTAGCGTCTGGACGGAGTGGCGCGGCATTCGCATCAAAAACTGGCACCGACCGGTCAGCTTCTACCTGCAGGCGCTGTTAGCCAATGGGTTGATCCTGCGTGCCTTTGATGAGCCCGCGATGATCGGCCCAGATGACCTTGCCGAGAAATATAACCGGGCGCCCTGGGCAATGATGATGGTCTGGCAGAAGCCCTAGGGTCGGCGCGCACTCGTCCGCGTCAGTCGTGGCGTGCGCTCGATCCCGGCGGCCAGCTTGATTTCCCGCCGCAGTTCATCGCGCTTTTCGTGGATCGACGCGATCACCGGGCCGATCGCGACGCCCAGATCGGCAAGCACCGCCTCGGCCAGTTGCAGCGAGCTTTCGAGCGTTTCGGGCACCGCATCGGTGACCCCGGCGGCATAAAGCTCGGCGGCGTGATCGACATCGCGGGCGCGCGCGACGATCGTCAGATCGGGCACCCAGCCGCGCACGCGCCGCGTCAGCCGGACTGTCAGCACCGGATCATCCATCGTCAGGATCAGCGCATCGGCCTTGCCGAGGTTGAGCCGGTCGACCAGTTCCGCACGCGCGACATCGCCATAAATGACGGGAAAGCCCTCCTTTCGCGCCGCCGTGACCGCATCGATATCGGCCTCGACCGCGACGAAGCGCTTGCCATGCGCTTGAAGCATCTCGGCGACCATATGCCCGACGCGGCCAAAGCCGATGATGACGGTGCCGGGCCCTTCGGTCGGGATCAGCGCTTCGGGCGCATCGCCGCTCGCGCCGCGCTCGATCAGCTTCGCTGACAATTGCCCAAGCAGGGCGAGCAGCGGCGTGATCGTCAGGCCGATCGCGGTCACCGTCTGCCAGAAGCCCGCCGTGCTCGGCTGGATCAGGCCGGCCTGCACTGCCACGCCGAGCACGATCAGCGTGGTTTCGGAAGGGCTCGCCATCAGCACCCCGGTTTCGGCGGCGACCGGCGTGCGCTGACCGCGCAGCCGCAGCAGGCCGAAAGTAACGAGCGCCTTGATCGTCACCACCCCCGCGACCGCGAGCAGCAGCGCGCCCCAATTCTCGAGAATTTGCGGCAGATCGAGCCCCATGCCGACGGTAATCAGGAACACGCCGAGCGCGAGCCCCCTGAAAGGTGCAGTGATGACCTCGACTTCGCTGCGATAATCGGTCTCGGCGATCAGCAACCCCGCCAGCAACGCGCCGACAATCGGCGACAGCCCGACAGCGCTCGTCGCAAGGCTGGCGACGATGACGACCAGCAGGGCGGCGGCCAGAAACAGCTCCGGACTCTTGGTGCGTGCGGCTTGGGCGAACAGGCGCGGCAGCAGCACTCGCCCACCGACGAACATGGCGAGGACCGTCAGCAACCCGCCCCCGAGCAAGCCCATCAACGCCCAGCCATTGCTTGCCTGGCCAGGGGCAAGCGCGGCGAGCGCGAACAGCAGCGGGACCAGTGCCAGATCTTCGAACAACAGCATCGCAAAGGCGGCGCGCCCGACCGCGCTCTGCGCGCCGACAATCGGCACCACCAGCGCGGTCGACGACAGCGCAAGCGCGAGCCCGAGCGCGATCGCACCCGGCCAGGGCTGGCCGATCAGATGCAGCGCGAGCCCGATCACGAGCCCCGACCCCAGCATTTCTGCTGCGCCCACCCCGAACACATCGGCGCGCATCGACCACAGCCGCTTGAACGACAGCTCAAGCCCAATCGAGAACAGCAGCAGCACGATGCCGAACTCAGCGAACGGCTCAATGCCTGCGCGGTCGGATATCGTGACATTATGGAGCCACGGATAGTCGCTCTCCAGCCGCCCAAGCCCGAACGGCCCGACCAGCGCGCCGACCAGGATGAAGCCGATCACCGGGCTTACCTTCAGCCGCGCAAAAGCGGGAATAACGATCCCGGCCGCGCCCAAGATGACCAGCGCGTCGGAAAATCCCGTGTTATCCAGTCCCAGCGCCATAAGGCTGCCTAACGCACGAGATAGCAATTGTCAGCCAACCGCTGGCTTCATTCGGTCGATCCGGCATTCCGGTGACGTTGTCGTGGCCGCGCCGCTCCGGTAAGGTCATGACCGTCAACATTTATCAGGGATCAGACCCCGCGTGACCACCAAAAGCGTGATCCTGATCGACTTTGACAATCTGTTCCTGACTTTATGGCAACTCGATCGCGAAACCGCGCGCCGCTTTGCATCGGACCCGTTTCGATGGATGGCGCACTTGGCGGAATCGCACCTCGCGCTCGATCGACGGCGGTGGCTGGTGGCGCGCTGTTACCTCAATCCATCGGGGTGGGTGCAATTGCCCGAGGCCGGCGAGCGCCTGTACTTCTCGCGATTTCGCCCCGATCTGGTGCGCGCGGGGTTCGAAGTCATCGATTGCCCGCCGATGACCTACACCGGCAAAAACGCGGCCGACATCCGCATCGTCATCGATGCGCTCGATCTGCTCGCGAGTTCTTGTGATTATGAGGAATTCGTGATCGGCTCGGGCGATTCCGATTTCGCGCCCTTGTTGCACCGGCTTCGCGCGCAGGACCGGCGCATCACGATCATCTCGCCGGGGTATGCGTCGCCCGCCTATACGTCGCTCGCCGATCGCATCATCGGCTTTGAAGGCATTGAGTCGATCTTGTGGCCGGAGCCCGAACAGCCGACCGAGTCCGTTACGCCGCCCGACGCGACGCATGATGCCTTCGCCGCCTTCATCCGCAAGCGCTATGACGAAAGCACCGAGCCGCTCAATCTTTCGACATTGTCGCAGGAAGCGCTTCGGGTGGTGAGCGGCGCGCGCGACAGTGACTGGTTTGGCGCGGGCAGCTTTACCCGCGCGGTCAGGCTGTTGAACCTGCCCAATGTGCGCCTGTCTCAGCATTTGCTGTGGGACGAAGTCCGCCACGCCGCGCCGCCGACCAGCGAAACGACGGTCGGCGACGGCAGCATCCCCGAGCCTGTCATGACTCTGGTCCGGCTGCTCGATCTGCCGCGCTTGCGGCAGGAGGACTGGCAGCCACTGTTTGCGATTCTCGCGCGCTACGCCGCCGAATTCAGCTTCAACCTGACCGAATCGACGCGCTGGTCGAGCGACATGCTCGCCGAAGACGGGATATCGGTCCCGCGCATGGCTGTCAGTTTCGTGGTGCGCGGTGCCCAATTCGGCGGCGCCCCGCTCGACGGCGCGACCCCGCCGACCGCAAGACAGATTGGCGAAGCCTTTCGTGACGGTTTGATCGAGCGCGCGAATGCCGCCGGGATCGTCCTCGACGCGACGGCTGAACGGGTCATCAGCGCATGGTTCGGCCTGTCTCAGCCCGAGCCAGCGCCGCAAAGCAACGACGCGGCGGGCTGAGCAACCTCAATCGCGGTGGTTCAGCCGCCCGTGGCCATCGCGTTTTCGAGATTGACCCGTACTTGCTCGAAGAATTGCTCGGTCGTCATCCACGCCTGATCGGGGCCGATCAGCAGCGCGAGATCCTTGGTCATATGGCCATTTTCGACCGTCTCGACGCACACCCGTTCGAGCGTTTCGGCGAATTTGGTCACCTCGGGCGTGTCGTCGAACTTGCCGCGATATTTGAGGCCACCGGTCCAGGCGAAAATCGACGCGATGGGGTTGGTCGAGGTCGCCTTGCCTTGCTCGTGCTGGCGGAAGTGGCGCGTCACGGTGCCATGCGCGGCTTCGGCCTCGACGGTCTTGCCGTCTGGGGTGAGCAACACCGAGGTCATCAGGCCCAGCGAGCCGAACCCTTGCGCGACCTGATCCGACTGGACGTCGCCGTCGTAATTTTTGCACGCCCAGACGAATTCGCCGTGCCATTTCAGCGCGCTGGCGACCATGTCGTCGATCAGGCGATGCTCATAGACGATGCCCGCTTCCTTGAACTTGTCTTTGAATTCGGCCTCGAAAACTTCGGCGAAAATGTCCTTGAAGCGGCCGTCATAGGCTTTGAGGATCGTGTTCTTGGTCGACAGATACACCGGCCAGCCGAGGTTGAGGCCATAATGCATCGATGCGCGCGCAAAATCGCGGATCGAATCGTCGAGATTGTACATCGCCAGCGCGACACCGGCCGACGGATATTGGAACACTTCCTCGTCGATCACGGTGCCGTCGTCGCCTTCGAAGACGAGGCGCAGCTTGCCGGGGCCAGGGACTCGGAAGTCGGTCGCACGATACTGGTCGCCAAAGGCATGGCGCCCGACGACGATCGGCTTGGTCCAGCCGGGGATGAGGCGCGGCACGTTCGAAATCACGATCGGCTCGCGGAAGACGACGCCGCCCAGGATGTTGCGGATCGTCCCGTTGGGCGACTTCCACATTTTCTTCAGGCCGAATTCCTCGACCCGCGCCTCGTCGGGGGTGATCGTCGCGCATTTCACGCCGACGCCATATTTCTGGATCGCGCGCGCCGATTCGACCGTCACGCGGTCGTCGGTCGCATCGCGGTGCTCGATGCCGAGGTCGTAATAATCGAGGTCGATGTCGAGATAGGGCAGGATCAGGCGCTCGCGAATCCAGAGCCAGATGATCCGCGTCATCTCATCGCCGTCGATTTCCACGACCGGCGTCTTCACCTTGATCTTCGCCATCAACTGCTCGCTTTGTCCAGTGGGGAGGGGATTACGACCCTGCGTCTAGGATGAAGGCGGGCAGGGATCAACCGCTCGCCGTGTCCGAATGAGCGCCTATCATCGCCCGAAGCGTCCGGCCGGGTCCGCAAGGGCGTTGAATATCGGTGATGGCGTGGTTAGGCTCCCCCTATGGCACCACACGACCAGCCGCCGACAGGGGCGACAAGCGCGAGTTGGCGTCTTCCGGACATCCATCCCGAGGGGCGCAAATATGTGCTGATCGCCGGTACAGCGGCGTTCCTGTCGTTCTTCCTTTGGGGTTTCCTCACCTGGCCACTGATCGGGCTGACGATCTGGGTCGCGGCCTTCTTCCGTGATCCGGTGCGCGTGACGCCACAAGGCCCGGGCCTGATCGTCGCGCCTGCCGATGGGCTGGTGACGATGATCGAACGCATGCCGGTGCCGCGTGAGCTCGCGGGTGAAACGGGGCTCGGGACGGGCGCGTTCGTCCGAGTCTCGATTTACATGAGTGTGTTCGACGTTCACATCAATCGCACGCCGATCGCGGGCACAATCCGTCAGGTCGTCTATATTTCGGGCAAATTCCTCAACGCCGAATTCGACAAGGCCAGCGACGAGAATGAACGCCAGCATATCCTGGTCGAAGGGCGTGATGGCCGCAGGATCGGCTTCACCCAGATTGCCGGGCTGGTGTCGCGCCGGATCGTCGCTTTCGTCAAGGCCGGCGATATCGTCGCCAGCGGCCAGCGCGTGGGGCTGATTCGCTTCGGCAGTCGGGTCGATGTCTATTTGCCCGACGATGTCGCGTGCCAAGTGGTGATTGGTCAGCGCACGGTCGCGGGCGAGACGGTGATCGGCCGGGTTGGCGGGGTTACCCCGCTCGGCATCGCGCAGTAACGTCGCTCGCCATCGACCTCTCTATCGACGATGTGCTCGGCGCTATTGGGTCAGGCGGCGATCGGCCATGCGCTTTGGCCCTGACCGCGCGGCGGCAACACAGCTCGCCGGACTGTGCGGCGCTCGACCGGGGCAATCACTGCCGCCGTCGCATCCGCTGTGCCCGAGAGCAGGGCGGCCATGCGCGGCAGCGCGGGCCAAAGCGTGCGTGCAAGCACACCGGCAACCGCACCCAGCGCCGCCGTGAAAAGGATCAGTCCGATCAATGCCATCATAGCCCAAACTCCACGCAGCGGAACGCACACCCGGACAGCCGGTAACCGGCCGCCCACGAATCAGTTCCGTGTTTCAACGATGAACCCTTAATGTTCCATCTTTGTACCAATGTCAAGCCTTGATTCGTGTGGACGGCTAGGCTAAGCGCCGCCGCTCAATCCCGCATGGGAAGCGCACATCCCGGTGTCGTCGGGGCTTTGGCCACGTCGATTACTGCTTCCCAGAGGACCAACCGGAAAGGAACTACTTATGGCGGCACCTGTCGTCACGATGCAGCAATTGCTTGAGACCGGCGCGCATTTCGGTCACCAGACCCACCGCTGGAACCCGAAGATGAAGCCGTATATTTTCGGCGATCGCAACGGTGTTCACATCCTCGATCTGTCGCAGACCGTGCCGCTGTTCGCGCGCGCGCTCGAATTCGTCGCCGCCTCGACCGCCTCGGGCGGCAAGGTGCTGTTCGTCGGCACCAAGCGCCAGGCGCAGGAGCCCGTCGCTGATGCGGCGCGCCGTTCGGGCCAGCATTTCGTCAATCACCGCTGGCTGGGCGGCATGCTCACCAACTGGAAGACGATCTCGGGCTCGATCAAGCGGCTGAAGACGCTTGAGGA
>JAIETY010000205.1 GCA_019744885.1 Sphingomonas sp. | reverse complement strand
GCAACCATCGGGGTGCCGAACCATGTCCGGATGCCGGATCAGATCGGGATGATACATTTTCCCTCCCAGACTTCTCGCAGTCGCCTTTCGCCGACTAGGATGACGGCATGATGACAGATCGCGCGACTCGTGGTCAATGGCCAGCTTGCAATGCGACGACCGGAATCGGGCGCGCGACGGATTGGCGATGATCACGCGCTTTGCCCCCAGCCCGACCGGCGGACTCCACCTTGGCCATGGCTGGTCGGCGATCCTCGCGCATGATCGCGCGCGGGCGGTGGATGGCCGGTTTCTGCTGCGGATCGAGGATATCGACGGCAGCCGCAGTCGGCCCGAGCATGTCGCGGGCATCCTAGCCGACCTCGAATGGCTGGGCCTCAGTTGGGACGGACTGAGCTTCCAGTCGGCGCGGCTCGACGAGTATCGCGCCGCGCTTGATCGGTTGCGGGCGATGGGGCTGCTCTACCCCTGTTTCTGCACCCGCGCCGACATCGCTGCCAGCGTCAGCGCGCCGCATGGCCCCGGCGGGGCGGTCTATCCGGGGACTTGCCGCGCGCTCGATCCGGCAACCCGCGCTGCGCGGATGGGCGAGCCACATGCGTGGCGGCTCGACATGGCAGCGGCGGTCGCGCGCGTCGGACCGCTCGACTGGCACGACGAGATTGCCGGTCAGGTCACCGCCGACCCGGCGAGCGCGGGCGATGTCGTACTCGCGCGAAAAGATGCCCCCGCGAGCTATCACCTCGCGGTCACAGTGGACGATGCGGCGCAGGGCGTAACCCATGTCATCCGCGGCGCCGACCTGTTCGCCGCGACGCATGTTCACCGGCTGTTGCAAGCGCTGCTTGGCCTGCCGACGCCCATCTATCATCACCATGCGCTGCTCACCGACGCCGAGGGCAAGCGGCTCGCCAAGCGCGACGGCGCGCCGACCTTGAGCGCGCGCCGACTGGCGGGCGAGGACGGCCATGCGCTGGCGGCGCGATTGCGCACCGATATAGGCCTTGGTCCACCATTGGCTTTGCCCCGTACAGCGCCTAGATAAGCCCCATGACCGTCTTCCTCTGGATTCTGCTCATTGCCGCGATGATCGCGACGCTCGTTGCGCTGGTGCGTGGCATCATCACGTTTCTGCAGGCGACCGAGGCCGATCTGAAAGGCACCGGCCCGAGCGTCGCGGGCATGAAATCGAACAAGATGATGCAGGCGCGCATTTTCTTTCAGGCGATGGCGATCCTGATCGTTGTGGTGATTCTGCTCGCGACGGGCCGCACCGGCTGATTGGGAGCGCGGCCACATGGTCAAGCTGAACCGCATTTACACCCGCACCGGCGACGAGGGTATGACCGGGCTCGTCGATGGATCGCGGGTGGGCAAGGATTCGTCGCGGCTGGTCGCGATCGGCGAAGTCGACGAGGCCAATTCGGCGATCGGGGTTGCGATCGTCGCGCTCGGCGATGATCCGCTGGCGGCTGACCTGACGCGCATCCAGAATGACCTGTTCGATCTCGGCGCCGATCTCGCGACCCCGGGCGAGGATTTCGCACCGTCCGAGATGGTGCTGCGCGTCGTCGACAGCCAAGTCGAGCGGCTCGAGGCCGAGATCGACGCGATGAACGACGCGATGCCGCCGCTGACCAGCTTCATCCTGCCGGGCGGCACACCGGGGGCCGCCGCGCTGCATCTGGCCCGCGCGATCGTCCGCCGCGCCGAACGCGCGACCGTGACGGCGGCGCATGATGCGGCGATCAATCCCGCCGCGCTTGCTTATCTCAATCGCTTGTCGGATTATCTCTTCGTCGCCGCGCGCCAGGTGAACCAAAAGGCAGGTGGCGATGTTTTGTGGGTGCCGGGGGCGTCGCGCTAACCCGCGCGTCGCGTTGGCGCAGGTTTGATTGAAGCCGGCGGTCGACCTTGTCGCCCTCGCACAGATGGAACGACGACAATGGCGGCAACTCCTGCGCTCCGGTCCGACACGCAGGCGCTCGCGCACCGGCTCGGCGCGGTACGCGCCTTGACCGAAGCGTTGGTCGCGCCGCTGTCCGATGCCGATGCCACCGTCCAGTCGATGGAGGATGCGTCCCCCGCCAAATGGCATCTGGCGCACACGACCTGGTTTTTCGAAACCTTCGTCCTGCGCGATCATTTGCCGGGATACCGGCTGTTCGACGATCGCTTCCCCTTCCTGTTCAACAGCTATTACGAAGCCGAAGGCCAGCGGCACGCGCGCGGACGGCGGGGAATGGTAACCAGGCCGAGCCTGAACGAAATCCTCGACTATCGCCGCGCGGTCACCGCCGCGATGCAGGATGCGCTGCCCCGTCTGCCTGAAGCTGCGCACGAGTTGATCGAGCTAGGTTGCCATCACGAAGAGCAGCATCAGGAACTGCTGATCACTGACATCCTCCACCTCTTCTCGCAGAACCCGGTCGAGCCGGCGATCTGGCCCGCGCCTGCGAAGGTGCCGGTCGCAATGCCGCGACCGATCAGCTGGATCGCGCATTCGGGCGGCATTGTGGACGTGGGGCATGATGGTGAAGGCTTCGCGTTCGATGCCGAAGGGCCGCGCCACCCGACGCTGCTCGCGCCCCATGCCATTGCCGATCGCACGGTCACCAACGACGAATGGGCCGCGTTCATCGCCGATGGCGGCTATCGCGACCCGCGTTTCTGGCTCTCCGATGGTTGGGCGTGGGTGAAGGCGGAAGGCATCGAGGCGCCACTCTACTGGGAACAGCGCGACGGCGGCTGGACGCGCTTCGGGCTCGACGGTCGGCGCGCGATCGACCCCGCCGCCCCCGTCACCCACATCAGTTTCTTCGAAGCCGATGCCTATGCTAGCTGGGCGGGCGCACGGCTGCCGACCGAATTCGAATGGGAAGCCGCCGCACAAGCGCAAGATCACGAAAGCGGTAATCTGCTCGATGCGGCAGGACCGGTCGAGCCACGCCCCGCGACTGCCGGGGGCGGCTGGTTCGGCGATGTCTGGGAATGGACCGGCAGCGCGTTCCGCCCCTATCCGGGGTTTCGCGCAGTCGAGGGGGCGGTCGGCGAATATAATGGCAAATTCATGAGCGGTCAGTGCGTGTTGCGCGGCGGATCCTGCGCCACCCCGCGCGGCCATGTCCGCGCCTCCTATCGCAATTTCTTCTATCCCCATCAGCGCTGGCAATTCACTGGCGTGCGGCTTGCGAAAGACATCTGACATGCTCAAGCCCGAAATCGGGGATGGCGAAGCGACGCTCGCCGATCCGGCCTTCCGCGCCGATGTGCTGGCGGGGTTCGCCTCGCGCCCGCGCGCGATTCCGGCGCGCTGGTTCTATGACCGGCGCGGGTCGGAGCTGTTCGAGGCGATTACCGACCTGCCCGAATATTATCCGACCCGCACCGAAGCGGGGATTCTCGAAAGCGCTGGACCAGCGATTGCGCAAGCCGTGGGGCCGGGGCGTGCCGTTGTCGAATTCGGCTCGGGATCGTCAGCCAAGACACCGCTGCTGCTGCGCGCAATTGCGCCCGCTGCCTATGTGCCGATCGATATTTCGGGCGATTTTCTGCGCCAGTCGTCGGCGCAGCTCGCCCAAGCCTTTCCCGGCCTGCCGGTGCTGCCGCTCGAAGCCGATTTCATGCACCCGATCGCGCTGCCCGATGCGGTCGCCGCGCTGCCCAAGCTGGGGTTCTTCCCTGGCTCGACGATTGGTAACATGATCCCGTCGTCGTCAGTCGATCTGCTGCGCGCGATGCGCATGTGGCTCGGCACCGGCGCGATGCTGTTGATCGGGATGGACCGGATCAAGCCGGCCGAGGTGCTCGTCCCCGCCTATGATGACCCGCAGGGCGTGACGGCGGCGTTCAACCTCAACCTGCTCGAACGGATCAACCGCGAGCTTGGCGGGACGATTCCGGTCGGTGCGTTTCGCCACCACGCGCTCTGGAACGACATGCGCGCGCGGATTGAAATGCATCTGGAAGCGACCCGCGACGTCGCCTTCACGATCGAGGGACGCAGCTTCGCGATGGCGGCGGGCGAGACGATCCATACGGAAAACAGCCACAAATACGGCCCCCGCGACGCGCGCATCCTGCTGCGCGCGGGCGGCTGGACGCCGATTGCCGAATGGAGCGACCCGGCCGAAAATTTTGCCGTGATCCTCGCCGAAGCGCAGGCAGCGCGGACGGCGCCTTAATAGATTTTCGGGCGCGGCGGCGCAGCGCATCTTCGTTTTGCTTCGCATTTGGCGCGACCGGCGATAAGTCGCGCGACATCAAGGAGGAGCGGCCATGAAAATAATCGGGGTTATCGGCGCGGGGCAAATGGGGGCAGGCATCGCCCAGGTGTCGGCGCAGGCGGGGTATCATGTGCTGCTCTCCGACGTCGATCTTGCGCGGGCCGAGGCGGGCAAGGCGGGGATCGCCAAGGCGCTCGATCGGCTGGTGACCAAGGAAAAGATCGCCCCCGGTGCGCGCGACGCCGTGCTCGCGCTGATCGAGCCGGTTGCCAGTGTCGAGGCAATGGGCGACTGTGGCCTCGTCATCGAAGCTGCGACCGAGCGCGAGGAAATCAAGCGCGCGATTTTCGGCACGGTCGGCAAGGTGCTGGGGCCCGAGGCGATCCTCGCATCGAACACCTCCTCGATCCCGATCACCCGCCTCGCGCAGGCCGCCCCCGATCCGGCGCGCTTCATGGGCGTGCACTTTTTCAATCCGGTGCCCGTGATGGGGCTAATCGAACTGATCCGCGGGCTTGCGACAAGCGACGCGACGGTGGCGGCAGTCGAGGCATTCGGCCAGTCGCTCGGCAAGAAAATCGTCCACGCCAACGACGCCCCCGGCTTCATCGTCAACCGCGTGCTGATGCCGATGATCAACGAAGCCTGTTTCGCGCTCGGCGAGGGCGTGGCGACGATGCAGGACATCGACAGCGCGTGCATACTCGGGCTCAACCATCCGATGGGGCCGCTGACACTCGCCGATTTCATCGGGCTCGACACCTGCCTTGAGATCATCCGCGTGCTGTTCGAAGGCACTGGCGATCCCAAGTTCCGCCCCGCGCCGCTGCTGGTCAAATATGTCGAAGCCGGCTGGTATGGCCGCAAGGTCAAGCGCGGTTTCTATGATTATTCGGGCAGCGAGCCGGTGCCGACGCGGTAACGAACGATGCGACCCTGCCGGCGCACCATGCACCGGCAGGGCCGACCGTTCAGGGCTTGGCAAAGCTCGGCATCGGGCCGACATCATGGCCAGCAGCCTTGGCGGCGCTGGTAGCCGACTGGATGAATTGCCAGACCTGCAGATCGAAGCCAGGGTCAGCCTCGCCCTCCCATTCATCCATCCTAGCATACATGTCGCGGCCCCCTTCCCACATTGCCGGGGTGGCGACGGCCGTGAAGGGAGCGAGCAGCGCGAACCATTCGCGGACAAAGGCAAGTGCCGTCGGGCTGGCTTCATCCATCGGCAGTGCGGCCTTGATCCGGCCGCCAAGGTCCTTCCATTTCGCGGCCGCCGCCTCGGCATCGAACGCATCGCCCATTTCGGGCAAGGTGCGGGCGAAATCGGCCTTGGCTTCGTCGCTCATGTAACGGTCGGTCACGGCCTGCCATTTTTGCTGTTCGTCGGTCATCATTACGTCTCCTGTCCTGATCAGCGAGCAGAAGGTCGCGGCATCGATCGGCTCGCCGCGATCGATTCGGGACAAGGTCGTGCGCAGGATCGCGCGCGCTTCACCGAGCGCGCGCGCCTGATCATTCAGCGTGTCGAGTTGGAGGGCGACCAGCTGGCGCAGGTCGATCGGCTTTTTGTCGAACAGTTCCTTGATCTGTTGCAGGCTCAGTCCTGCGCGTTTGAGCGCGATGAGCTGATGCAGCCGCTCGAGTTCGCCAGCGCCATAGCAACGTCGGCCTGAGCCGGTGCGCAGCGGCTTTACCAGCCCGCGCGCTTCGTAAAAACGCAACGCCCGGGCGGAAAGGCCGGTGGTGCGGGAAACCTCGGCAATGTCGATGATCTGCGTCATACTGCGGTGATAGCGGTTGACGCTGCGTCAGCTTCAAGCGGTTTTTTGGCGTATCGCGCGGGTGAGCACCAAGCGCCACAGCGGGATCGTCAGCAGCGATGCCTGCGCGGCAAAGGGGATCGGCGACACCAGCGCGACGACCACCGCCGTCACCGCGCCGCCAACGGTCGCCCAACCCCGTAGCCGGATGCGGTGGATCGCCTCCGCCGACACGCTCTCATCAACGACCGGCGCGTTGGTTGCGGCGCGTTGCAGGCGGACATTGAGCAGCGCGGTGACCAGCAGCCACAGGCAATAGGCGACCACGGGCACGCGCTGGTTGCTGTATTCGCTCATGAAGGCGGTGAAGAACGGCATCGCCGCAATCGCGAGCAGCATCTGGATGTTGGGCGCCATCAACCGGTCGTGCCAATGCGCGGCGCAGCCGAAGGCGCGGTGGTGGCCGCCCCAGAAAGCGCCGATCACGAAGAAGCTGATGATGAAGCCGATGAAATTGGGAATGAGCTCAAGCAGCGCATTGAGGAATGCCGCGTCGCCTGATCCGGGCGGCAGATGCGGCACCTGAATTTCGATCACCAGCAGCGTGATCGCAATCGCGAACACCGCATCCGAAAAGAAGATCAGCCGCTCCAGCGCATGTTCAGGGCCGTGGCGGGTGGCGAGCGGCTGGTCGGGATCATGCGGGTGATCGGACATCGCGACCTCAGCTAATGAGCAATCCGGCGAGGGCGGCGGACATTAGGTTAGACAGGCTGGCCGCCGCCAACGCACGCAGGCCAAGCCTTGCGATCACCGGTCGTTGATTGGGCGCAAGCCCGCCCGTCACCGCAATCTGAATGGCAATCGACAGGAAATTGGCAAAGCCGCACAGCGAGAAAGTGACAATCGCGATCGTGTGCGCCGAGAGCGACTTGAACTCCTGCCCCAGCTGAATAAAGGCGACCACCTCGTTCAGCACGATCTTGGTCCCGAACAGTCCGCCTGCCTGCAACGCTTCCTTCCAAGGGACGCCGAGCAGAAACATCAGCGGGGCAAAGACATAGCCGAGCAGGCGTTGGAACGTGATGTCAGGGAAGCCCACCCACGCGCCGGCCCCGCCCAACAGGCCATTGGCCAGCGCGACCAGCGCGGTAAACGCCAGCACCATCGCGGCCACCGCCACCGCCAGCTTGACCCCCGTCTGCGCGCCATCGGCGGCGGCCATGAAGATGTTGACCGGCCGCTCCTCGCCAAAGGTGATGGGCCCTTCGATCACGGGCTCTTCCGCTGCATGATCGGGATCGTCGGGCATGATGATCTTGGCCATCAAAATGCCGCCCGGTGCCGACATGAAACTGGCGGCGACCAGATAGGGTAACAATTGAGGCCCCAGTGGCCCGAGCACTTGATAATAGAGCACCAGAATCGTGCCTGCCACGCCAGCGAGCCCGACCGTCATCACCGCAAAAATCTGCGACGCGGTCATCGCCGACAAATAAGGGCGGATAACGAGCGGGGACTCGCTTTGCCCGACAAAGATATTGGCCGCTGCGCCCAGCGATTCGACCCGGCTCACGCCCGTCACTAGTTGGATCGCGCCGCCGATCCACTTCACGATGAACTGCATCACCCCATAATAATATAGAATCGCGATCAGCGCGGCGAAAAACACCACGGCGGGCAGCGCCGAAATGGCAAAGCCCGCGCCATAGGGCGAGGCGACAAGATCGGCCCCGAAGATGATCTTTGAGCCTTCTTTCGAATAGTCGAGCAGCTTGACCACGCCGTTCGACATCGCCTGCACGCCCGCACGCCCGGCCGGCACATAGAGCACCAGCACCGCGACCGCTGCCTGGAGCGCAAAGGCCGCGCCCACGACGCGCAGCCGGATCGCGCGGCGGTTGCTCGACAAGAGCACGGCGAGCGCGAGAATGACGATGATCCCGGCAATGCCGATCGCGAAACGGTTCATATGGTGGTCGGTCCCCTGTTGCACGGCAACATACACGCGCGCGGGCGATCGGCTAGAGGATTTGCCACCGCGCATTTTCGCGCTAGCAACGGCCATGGACCAGACCCAACCCGCGATCCCGCGCTCGCTTTTCGCTTATTCGATTTTCTACGGCGGCATGGTGTGCATCGCCGGGGTGCTCGGCAACAAGCAGGTGTCGCTCGGGCCGCTGTCGGCATTGGGGCCGGTGTTCGGCTTGCGGCCGCTGGCGATCGAGGCCGGCATCTTCGCCTTTCTGCTGCTGGTGATTGTGTCGAGCGCGGTCGCCGAGCTGCACGGGCGGACGATTGCCAACCGGCTGGTGCAGTTCGGCTTCGTGCCGTTGATCTTTTCGATCCTGCTGTCGCTGGTGGTGCTTGCCGCGCCTGCGTCGCCCGACATGGAGCCCGCGCGGCGCGATGCGTTCGCGCTGATGATGGGCGCGACGCCGCGCATCTGGCTCGGCGGGATCATTTCTTACGGCATTTCGCAGACGCTCAATGTCACGATCTTCTCCTGGCTCCAGCGCGGTGACGGCGCGATGCTGTGGCTTCGCGCGGGGGTAGCGAGCATCCTCAGCCAGATCGTCGACACCTTGCTGTTCGTGACGATCGCCTTTTGGGGCGTGTTCCCGATTTTCGAGCTGCTGGTCGGGCAGATGATCGTCAAGGTCGTGCTGTCGGCGCTGATCGTGCCGCCGGTGATTTATCTGCTGGTGGGGTTGGGGCGGCGGCTGGATCGGGCTGGTTGAAGTCTTTTGATTTTACCTTGACCCGTTTGTTTCGAGCGAAGTCGAGAAACAGGCCTCAAGCGGCGCGCAAGGTGTCTCGACTTCGCTCGACACGAACGGGAAGGGATATAGTCGTCCCACCCTACCGAAAAAACGGCGCCGCAATCTCGGGCGTCACGCGCATCAGCCGCCCGCTGCTACGGTCGAGCAGCGCCCAGGTGGTGATCGCCTCGACCTTCACCGTCCCGCCCGCGTCGAAAAACCGCACATGCCGGTCGAAGCGTGCGCCCTTGGGTGGGGTCGGGACCCAGGTCTCGCCGGTTACTGTCTCGCCGAGCCGGACATTGCCGCGATAATCGACTTCGTGACGGGTGATCACCCAGACATGATTGGCCTGATGCTCGGGCGGCGCGACCGATTCCCAATGCGCGACGGCAATGTCCTGAATCCAGCGCACCCACACCACATTGTTGACATGGCCGAGCTCATCGATGTCGGCGTCGGTCGCGGTGATCTGGCGGGAGAAGCGGGCCAAGCCTATCCCTCAACGCCCAATTGCCAGAGCACGAAGGCGTGCTCCTCAGCGGACTCGCGCAGCGACTCGAACCGGCCCGACTTGCCGCCGTGGCCTGCGCCCATGTTGGTCTTGAGCAGCAGCACATTGTCGTCGGTCTTGGTGGCGCGGAGCTTGGCGGCCCATTTGGCGGGCTCCCAATAGGTCACGCGCGGATCGTTGAGGCCTCCGCTAATGAACATCGGCGGATAGGCCTGTGCGGTCACATTGTCGTAAGGGCTGTAGCTGCGGATCAGGTCGAACGCCTTGGGGTCCTCGATCGGATTGCCCCATTCGGGCCATTCGCCCGGCGTCAGCGGCAGATCGGCATCCATCATCGTGTTGAGCACATCGACGAACGGCACATCGGCGATCACCGCGCCCCAGAGCTCCGGATCGCTATTGACCACCGCCCCCATCAGCTCGCCGCCCGCCGAGCGGCCCGCGATCGCGATCTTGCCGGGGCTGGTCCAGCCCGCCTCGACCAGCGCCTTGGCGACATCGACGAAATCGTTGAAGGTATTGGTGCGCTTGTCGAGCTTGCCGTCGAGATACCATTGCTGGCCGAGATCGTCGCCGCCGCGGATATGCGCGATGGCATAAGCGAAGCCGCGGTCGAGCAGGCTCAGCCGCCCGGTCGAAAAGCCCGGCGGGATCGCATAGCCGTACGCGCCGTAAGCATAGAGGTAGAGCGGGCGGCTGCCGTCCCTGGGGAAGTCCTTGGGGTAGACGATCGACACCGGCACTTGCGTGCCATCGCGCGCGGTGATCTTCAGCCGCTCGGTGCCGTATTTCGAGGCGTCATAGCCGCTCGGGATTTCCTGCACCTTGAGCACGGTCATGGCACCCGATGCGACGTCGTAGTCATACACCGTGCCCGGCGTGACCATCGATTCATAGCCGAGCCGCAGCACGCTCATGTCGTATTCGGGATTGTCGCCAAGGCCCGCGTCATAGCTCGCCTCGGGGAAGACGATCCGGTGCGGCGCGACGCCGGGGTCGTAGCTGTGAATCTCGATCTGATCGAGCCCGTCCTCACGCCCGTCGACGATCAGGAAATTTTTGAAGCAGCTGACGCCGGTCATGTAGAAATGCGGCGAGGCGGCGATGCGTTCATCCCACACCTCGGGCGCGTCGATGCGCGCGGTGCAGAGCCGGAAATTCGGATGCGTGTCGTTGGTGTGGATGAACAGCGTGCCTTCGCCCGCATCGACGTCGTACTCGCGCCCCGGCACCCGCGCGCTGACCAGCTTTAGCGGCGCGAGCGGATCATTGGCGGGGAGGAGATAGACTTCGCTCGTCACGTGATCGCCGGTCGCGATCACCAGCCACGCGCGGTCGCTGGTTTCCGACACGCCGACGCGAAAGCCTTCATCGGCTTCCTTGAACAGCTCGATGTCGCGCTCGGGACCGGTGCCGAGCCGGTGGAAGCGCGCATTGTCGGTGCGCCACTGCTCATTGGCGAGGCCGTAGAGAAAGCCGCTGTCGTCGGCGACCCAGACGATTTCGGAGAGCATGCCGGGGATGACATCGGGGAGGTGCTCGCCGGTGGTCAGATCCTTGACCCGCACCGTGAAGCGCTCCGAGCCATTGTCGTCGATCGCATAGGCGAGCAGCCGCCCGTCATTGCTGACCGACAGCGCGCCGAGCCGGAAATATTCCTTGCCCTCGGCCAGCGCCGGTTCGTCGAGGATGAGCTCATCGTCGCCGCCCGCGACGGGCTTGCGCCACCATTTGCGATATTGCCCGCCAGTCTCGAACGCGGTCCAGTAAAGCCAGTCGCCGTCCTTTTGCGGGACCGAGCTGTCGTCTTCCTTGATCCGCGCCTTCATCTCTTCATAGAGCCGGTCGGTGAGCGGCTTGAGCGGCGCCATCACGCCTTCGAAATAGCCATTTTCGGCTTCGAGATAGCCGAGCACGTCCTTGTCGGTGACCTCGGGATAACCGGGGTCTTTCAGCCAGGCATAGGGATCGTCGATCGTCTGGCCGTGGGCGGTGAAGCTGTGCGGGCGGCGCGGGGCAATGGGGGGCGTGTTGGTCATCGCGGCGTCTTAACGCGATGCGGTAGGAAATCGAACCCTCCGCGATGATCGCGATCAGACTGTAGGCTTCGGCCCGATGCGCGCGCAATGAGGGGGGCGGCGGCGTCGGCGGAGACGGTTTTGTAGGTCCATCAGGCGAACGGCATGAATCAGGGGAGAGCTGACTGTCCGGTTCTTGGATTCTTTTACGTTAGCCGACGGTGATTCACCTGGATTTGCGCACTATTTTCGCCATCCGGAGAAGAAGCGAGAAACAACGCTACCTATATCCATGTTTTGCTTTGGCAGGCCGCTAAGCGCCAAGTGATCAATATAGGTTTCGATCCAATTCCGCGCCTCCCGCTCCGTTAGCTCTGCATTATTCATCAGCAATGGCACGGCTTCAGAGATATTGCCGTTCCGCACGTATTCGCAAGCTTCCTGGAGATAGCTTGGTGAAGATTCGCTGACTCCTGGCCCTTCGACGACGGCATGTACCCATGCCCAAGCGTCCTGATGACGCCAGAAGCCGAGTCCATCTGAGACAATTTTTTCGGCCATTAGCGGATTGCCCTCGACCAGATACCGAAGTGCTGCATCCCGAACTACATCAGGAATATCTGTGGTGGCTGAGGTGAGACGTTGATTCTCTTGCCTGGGAATAGCCTTTTCCCAACCAGCTAGCTTTCCATCGGCAACAGATTCCAAATTTGCCCAATTCAGATGCTCACCTAGATCCACCTTTTCGTCAACGTCGTCAGGGTCGTTCCATGGGTCGGGTGGAAAGCCTTCGAATTGAAACCCATCCAATCCATTGATCTTATACACTGCGCCGTATCCATCTCCATTCACGCTGTCGCCAAGAACAAGATAATCTCCGTTGTTGTTCCGCAATAAGCCGAATTCGCGCGGGGAGTAACTGTTTGAGCGATCCAAGCCATTAATATCTTGAAAAAATCCTCGCCAGTCATTGATCTCTAAGTCCTCAAGAACAGAGGAGGCCAGAATTCCGTCTTTATAGCGGTCGTTTTTTGAGTCAGGATCAGAGTGAAAATATAATCCATTATTGATACGGTATTCATCAATCTGAACAGCCCGCCAGTCATCATCCCCCATGGCATCATTAAACCGGTGATAGGATGAAATTATCACGACATATTCAGCATTAATATGTCTCAATTTTTGCAGTGCGTCGTCGACCAAGCCCAGAAAAGAACGATAGCTTTCATGCTGCGTATCGAATGAAAATCCCGCCTGGATGGCAGCCATCAGCTCTGCTTTGCTAGGCTTTTCTTCGAATTGAAGCGACACCTTCCGGAAACCTGAAAAGTCCAGGACGATCACGGCTGCCTCCCGTCAAAACAATCCATTATCCGACTCAAAGTCGGGATGTGCCCAACCGCTGCCACAATCATCCCTTCGCAGACCCAGCTAGGATCAAACATCGTTTCACCACCACCCCGCTTCGGCAGCCAATGCGCCGGGCCGAAAATTGCTCGTGCAAGTATAGGACCGACCCCATTCATCAGCACGGCATTGGCTGATGAGCCGAATTCGGGCGCAAGCCGCGACGGTAAGGTGAGAAAGCGCCAAATCGCTTTAGCTGGTGCATAATCTGCCAATTTCAGATAGTCCGATGCCTCCCGCACAATGGCATCACCGGTTGCCTGGTCGCCCCTTATGCGAGGAAGCCTATCTTTGCTTGACCGGCTCAACCAGTCGGAGAGTGTCGGCAGTGCTCTTAAGTCCTGACGGACATGGAGCAAGGCAACCTCTTTCGCTGCCGGGTGATCCGGAAAGGCTTGCGCGGCCAACGTCGGACCGAGATCAATATTGTGCAGAATCATCCTATGCCGCAAATCAGGACATGCATGTTTAGCAATGTCCATGAATTCATGGATGGGTAAATCTTCCATCCAACTGCGTTTGCCAATCCTGGCGGATGTCAAGGCGTGAGCATAGGGTTGCATGACGAGCTGCGCTTCATAAGGCTGTAGCGGATTTTGATGCAATAGAACCAATAAGTTAAATTATTTAGGCGCGTTTCGCATTCGCTTAAATGAACAGAAATTTCTGATTTCATCCAGCACCAGCATTAGCGAATGATAGCTTTCAGGCATCGCATTCAGCTGAACGAACGACCGAAAAATTGTCGAAAGCCGCTATTCGGCTTTACGCGTTCACCACCTAATGCAGCTTCAGCTTCGGCCTGACGATCTGGTTTACATGCCCGATCACGATCAGCGCCGTCCCGCGCCACCAGCCGTGGATCGCGATCAGGTGCATGCGGTAGAGCGAGGTATAGACCATCCGCGCGATCCACCCCTCGACGAACATGCGCCCGCCGACCAGATTGCCCATCAGGCTGCCGACCGTCGAAAAACGGCTGAGCGACACCAGCGAGCCGTGATCCTGATAGACGAAATCCTTGAGCGGCTGACCGGCTTGCGCGCGGACGAGGTTGGTGAAGACGAGGCTCGCCATCTGGTGCGCCGATTGCGCGCGCGGCGGGATCGGCTTGTCGCGGCCCGGCAGCAGGCATGACGCGCAATCGCCGAGCGCATAGATGCGGTCGTCGGTGACCGACTGAAGCGTCGGGCGCACAATCACCTGATTGCCGCGGTTAAGCTCGAGATCGCTCATCGTCGCGATCGCATCGGCGCCCTTCACGCCAGCGGCCCAGACGATCAGATCGGCGGCGATCACTTCGCCGCTGCCGGTGTGGACTGCGCCCGCTTCGAGCCGGACGACCTGCGTGTTGTCGAGCACGCGCACGCCGAGCACTTCGAGTTCGTGCTTGGCGGTCGCCGCGAGCGTTTCGTCGAGCGCGGGCAGGATACGCGGGCCCGCTTCGATCAGCGAGACTTCAAGCTTCGTTTCGTCGAACACTTCGAGCCCATAGTGCCGCAGCGCTTTCGCCGCATTGTACAGCTCGGCCGCGAGTTCGACGCCGGTCGCGCCGCCGCCCACGATGCTCACCCGCACGCGCGCGTCAGGATTGCCGGTCTGGTGAGCGTGGTTGGTGCGCAGGCACGCATTGAGCAATTTCTGGCGGAAACGGTCAGCCTGCGGGCGATCCTCCAGAAACATCGCATGCTCGCGCACGCCGGGGACGCCGAAGTCATTCGAAATGCCGCCAATCGCCAGCACCAGATAATCATAGCGGATTTGGTGCCGCCCGATGATCTCTTCACCACTATCGTCGAGCATCGGCGCGGTGGTGATCGTGCGGGCGGCGCGATCGATGCTTTCGATGCTGCCGTTGAAAAAACGATACCCCCAGCGCACGGCATGGCCGCCGTAACCGACTTCGTCGAGATTGGCGTCGAGCGATCCCGCCGCGACTTCATGCAGCAGCGGCTTCCAGATATGCGTCAGGTTGCGGTCGATCAGGATGATGTCGTGGTATTTGCGGCCATAACGGCTGCCGAGCTTGCGGACGAGCTCAAGGCCCCCGGCGCCGCCGCCCACCACCACGATCTGGGTTTTCTGATTCGGCACCGGCATTCCCCGCTGCGCTGCAACAAACGCGCGCAGCCTGTCCTTGCCAGAACAGGCCCCGACAACTCAAGCAAGCGATTATTGTGCGGCGAGCTTGGGGTTGGCGGCTTGCAGCTGATCGAGCCGAGCGCGGTAATGTTCCATCACCGATTCGGGCGTGGCGTCGATCGAGTCGAGCCGCGCGAGCCAGCGGTCCTGCTGCGCGCGCAAGGCGCCGGGATCGCGGGCGCTACTGAGCGCGTGGCGATAGACCAGCGCCAGATTATAATCGACCGTGGCGAGGTCCCAGTGGGTGCAGATCACCGACCGCGCGGCCGAAAGTCGACCCTCGCACGAAAAGGTTTCAACCCGGGTCGCGGCGCCCCAATCGGCGCCAGCCACTTGCGGCGCGCTGGGACTGAATTCGGGCGCTTTGGGCCGCCACAGTCCATCGATCCAGTTGTTCACATTGCTGCGGCTGAATTGCGACGCAACGCTCGTCCGGCTGGCGCCGGGGGTCGCGAACAGCCACGACGCCGCACCGATGGCGCCGACAATGCCCAGACCAAGGCCGACGATGCCCATCAGTGTCTGGCGCGAGGCGGGCGGCGCGGACTTGTTGAGCGGGCACGCGGACGCCTGACAGCGCACCAGGGAGGGCTTGCTGATATCGCGCGAGCATATTTGGCACGTCTTCGGGCTCATGGTGCTACGATTAGCCGATCAAGGTTAGGGTCAAAACCCAATCAGCCTCTTG
>JAIETY010000053.1 GCA_019744885.1 Sphingomonas sp. | reverse complement strand
CAGCGCCACTCGCACCCGCGTCGCCACCTTGAGCCGCGAAGCCGACGCCGCCCGCGCCGCCACCGCCGACGCTCGCGCGCGCCGCGCGGCGCTCGACCGCGAACTCGCCACCGACCGCGACCGGCTCGCGCAGGGGCAGGCCGAAGCCAAGAGCTGGCGCGCAAGGTCGGGCGACGCCGTCCGCCGCATCGCCGACATGGCCAAGCGCGCCGACGCGCTGAGCGAAGAAGCTGGGATCCTCGCGGTCCGTCCCGACATCCTCGATCGCCGCATCGCCGAAGTCGAGGCCGACCACGCCACAGCGCGCGCCGATGCCGATACGGCGCAAGCCGCAGAACGCACGGGCGAAGCGACGCTGCGCACCGCCGAGCAGGTCGCCGCCCAAACCGCCGAACGCCTCGCCGAGGCACGCGAACATCGCGCTGGTGCCGCCGCCCGCGCCGAAGCGCAGGAAGCGCGCCGGATCGAAATGGGCCGCGTCTCAGGCGAGCGCTTCGAATGCCCGCCCGTTCTGCTCCCCGAGCGCGTCGGCTTCAGCCCCGACGAAGTGCGCGGCCCGTCGGACGAATCCGCCCGCCACGAACGGCTGTCGCTCGAGCGTGAGCGACTCGGCGGGGTGAACCTCGTCGCCGACACCGAACTCGCCGAAATCGACGCGGCGCGGATCAAGAACGCTGACGAGCGCGAGGAGCTGGGGCAAGCGGTCAACCGGCTGCGCGGCTCGATCGGTACGCTCAATCGCGAGGGACGCCAGCGCCTGCTCGCCGCGTTCGAGGCGGTCGACGCGCATTTCCGGCGGCTGTTCACGACCTTGTTCAACGGCGGGCAGGCGCATCTGGCGCTGGTCGATTCGGACGATCCGCTCGAAGCGGGGCTGGAGATCATGGCGCAGCCGCCGGGCAAAAAGCTGCAATCGCTCACGTTATTGTCGGGCGGCGAGCAGGCGCTGACCGCGGTCGCGCTGATCTTTGGCCTGTTCCTCACCAACCCCGCGCCGATCTGCGTGCTCGACGAAGTCGACGCGCCGCTCGATGATGCCAATATCGAGCGCTTCTGCGACCTGCTCGATGCGATGACCCGCGAGACCGCGACGCGCTACCTGATCGTCACCCACAATGCCGTGACGATGAGCCGCATGCATCGCCTGTTCGGCGTGACGATGATCGAACAGGGGGTGAGCCGGCTGGTGTCGGTGGATCTGGGCGGCGCGACGAGCTTGCTCGCGGCCTAACGCACGGCTGCGCTATTGGGACTTCCCTTGATCCGTTCGTGCTGAGCTTGTCGAAGCACCGTCCTTCTTTTGCGACGTCATCCCAGAAGAAGGACGGCCCTTCGACAGTGAGCAGGTGAAACGTCCCCCGGACGTTTCAGTCAAGCCCGGGGGGGCTTGACGACCTGCTCACCAGGGCAAACGGGGCTCAGTTGTGGTCCGGGCAAAAACCTAACGCGCCTTCACCCCGCCATCGACCGACAATATCGCCCCCGTCACGAACGACGACTCCGGCCCGACCAGAAAGGCGATCGATGCGGCGATCTCCTCGGGTTCGGCATAGCGACCGAGCGGGCAATCGGCTGCGAAGCGCGCGCGGATCATCCGGGCTTCGGCATCGCTGCGCCCGACTTCAAGCCCGCGCATCATGTCGGTGTCGGTCGGCGAGGGGCACACGGCGTTCACCCGGATGCCATCACCGGCCAGCCCCATCGCCGCCATCTTGGTGAGGCCGATGACTGCGTGCTTGCTCATCGTATAGCCGCTGATCGTCGGCGGGCCGCCGAGCCCGGCGGTCGACGAGATGTTGACCACGCGGCCTTTGCGCTTGCGCAGTTCGGGAATGCAGGCGCGAATGCCGAGCCAACTGCCGCGCGCGTTCACCGCCATCACCCGGTCGAAATCCTCGATCGGATAGCGCTCGATCGGCGCGAACGGCCCCGAGATACCGGCGTTGTTGACCAGGATATCGATGCCGCCAAAGCGCGCGACTGCTGCCGCGACCGCCGCATCCCAGCCCTCGGGCGTGCTGACATCGCCTTCGACGACTTCGAGGCCGCGCCCCGCCGCGGCCACCGCCGCTGCCAGCGCGCTGGTGTCGCTGCCCGCCAGATCGAGCGCGACGATATCGGCGCCGTCGCGCGCGAGCCGCGTCGCGGTCGCGAGCCCAATGCCCTTGGCCGCGCCCGAAACCAGCGCGACTTGTCCTTCGAGTGTCACCATATCATCTCCGGTCGAAAATGGGGCGGGGGCAAAGTCGAGCGCAGCGCGCCGAGGCGCGGCATCAGCCAGGGATCATCGAGCGCGGCGAGCGCGCGCGGCGACTCGGGCACATCGTCGAAACACACAAAGCCGATCGCATTGCCATCGGGATCGCGTCCTTGCGTATAGAGCGCGCCGTCCTCCTCGCGCTGCACCGGCGACAGATCGGCAACCCCGGCGGCGGCGAGCGCCTCGGTCCCCTGCCCCAGCCCGACCGTCTCGAACACCAGCGCGGTATAGCCGGGCGCGTCGGGCGCGGGGGCCTCGCGCGGCACGGTCGGCGGCGAAGCGTACTGCCAGAATTCGAGCATGATATTGCCACACGGCACCCAGCCGACGCGCATCGCCGGATTGTCATAGCCGGTGATGATGCCGTTCTCGGGACGCGGCGGGACGCTGAACCCGCCGGTGAAGGCGCGGCCCGTCAGCCCGGTGTAAAAGGCACTCAGCCGCCGCAGATCGGGCGTGGCAAAGGCGACATGCGCCACCCACGCGCCGGTGATCGCCTCGGGCACGAACGTCGCGCTTTCGATCTCGATGAAGGGGCCAGAGGGCATCGCGCCATAGGCATAGTGCGTGCCATTGCCGAGCGTCGTCAGCGGCGCGGTGAAGCGGATGTCCGACGCCGCAAGATCATCGAACATCGGCCAGGGATCGCGCGCTTGCAGGCAGAAATGGGTGATGCCCTGCTCATGCGGCTTCAGCGCCGCGCCGCTATCGTCCGCGCCCTCGGTAACCGCGAGCCGCACATTCGCCGCCCGCCAGCCCGCGCCGCCCGCGTCCGGCGCCGCCGCAAGCCACCGCGCGATCGGCGCGATCTCGCCCGCACGCCGCACCCGCACCCCGATCTGGCTAACCCCCCGGATCATCCTCGCCTCGTCTTTGTTTTGCGGGCGAAGGTGCGCCGGGGCGGCGGGGGATGCAATGGGGTTGGGGGGTGGATCGTGATGCTCACCTGGCTTTGCGCAAGCACCAGCGATGGGCCGAGTATTTGAAGTTTTGAGATCGAATACCTATTGTTTGTTCGTCATTCGTTCCATAGAATAGTCCGAAACGCAAGCGGAGATACTTCATGGTGGCGAACGTTGGCGAGCAGGGACATCGGTTCGGCGGTGCTTGGACCGAACTCAAGCTTGATGCGGTCCATTACTATCTAGGTTTCTTCACGCGTGTCCTAAAAACTCAGCCGTTCGATTTGTGGTACATAGATGCGTTTGCAGGCTCTGGCACACGAACGGTAGAACGCGAGACGGGCGGGCTCCTTGAAGCCGAACCGATCGGTCAAACAACCGAAGAGATCGCTGGGTCGGTACTTCGGGCGCTCGAAGTTGATCCTCCATTCACGCGCCACGTTTTTATAGAAGGAAATGCCACCCGATTTCGGGAACTTGATGCAATACGTCTCGCCAGACCTGAAAAGCGGATCCAATGTAGGCATGGCGACGCTAACGATCAATTGAATGACATATTTCGATCAGAGCCTTGGATAAATCAGCCTGCGGGACGTGGGAAATTGCGAGCAGTAGTATTTCTAGACCCATATGGTATGAATGTGGAATGGGAGACACTTAAATTGTTGGCATCCACTCGCGCGGTGGATGTTTGGTATCTGTTCCCAATGCTTGCCGTTACACGGCAGCTTGCAAAAAACATTTCTCATATTGATGAGAACAAATCTGCAAAGCTTGATACAATTTTCGGTACAGCTAGCTGGCGGGAGGAGCTTTACGAGACGAAGGTCAACAGTGATCTTTTTGAGCAAACCATCACGACGTCGATACGAAAGGTAACGTTGCCACAGATCGAGGCCTATTCACAGCAGAGGCTCGGCGCACTGTTTCGTTATGTCTCAGAGCCGCTGCCGCTGATCGCAGAGGGACGTGGTCAGCAATTTTCTCTCTTCTGCCTATCTAACAGCGCGAGCGACGCCGCCATCTCACTCATAAAGAAAGGTGTGCGGGCAACTCTGAAGAAATATGGCGGCGCGGCATCTCATCGTATGTCCGGCCGTTGAGCAGGCGCCCCGAGGCCTTTTTGTTGCGGCCGCCCCATTGCTTAAAGAAAAAGGCCGTGTTCGACGTGAGGCACATTGCTTCGATCTCATGGACCCACTCTGCTGGCATTGCACGCGCGCGGGGTCCGCTCTCGCCACCAACGATCGCCCAATCGATTCCGGTGATGTCGGCCGAGCCGACGGAGCCGATCAGAGGCTCGAACGAAACAAACCGAACTGCTGCTGGTGTTGCCCGCAGGTAGTCAATTCTCGAAATGACCGCTGCATCTTCCACACTTGTCCCGAGCCAAACATTTGGTAATATTTGAAACTCTGCCGAGGACAGTACCGACTGCATTCGGTCAGGTCGTTTGGTGAGCACCTGGTAAGTGTGCTGCGGCGTATCGCCCATTACATCCCACACTCGCCGGATGAAATCGGTATCGACAGCATCATGAAACAAGTCGGACATGGAGTTCACGAAGACTGTTCGAGGCTTTCGCCAAGACCGGGGTGCTGAGAGCGCGCGTTCATCCTGAACGACTTTGCCAGTCCAAACATGACGATCGCCGCTCTTGCGGGTAAGCCCAGCATATTTCTTGAGACCCATCGCCTCAAGTCGCGCCGCCATTCGCATGGCATAGCAGTTGGTGCATCCTGCGGTAGCGACGGTACAGCCAGCGACTGGATTCCATGTGACATCAGTCCACTCGATTGGCGATAGCTGAGCCATTAGGCCTCCGATTACGAACAAATAAAGAACATATGCGGTAGATTCTTCCTTCTACTGTCCATTGCCATTGTCAAGTGCAGCGCGCTGATGAATGTGGCGGATGTCCTCCCCCCTACCCCCTACCCCCCACCCCCAACCCATGCTACCCGCCCGCCATGCTCAACCTCAACGGCATCACGGTGCGCCTTGGCGGGCGGACGATCCTTGACCGCGCGACCGCGGCGCTCCCCCCGCGCAGCCGGGTCGGGCTGATCGGGCGCAATGGCGCGGGCAAGTCGACGCTGATGAAAGTCATGATCGGCGCGATCGACCCCGATGAGGGCGAGATCGAGATGCCGCGCAAGACGCGGATCGGCTATCTGCAACAGGAAGCCCCGCACGGCACCGCGACCCCGCTCGAAACCGTGCTTGCCGCCGATACCGAACGCGCCGCCCTCCTCGCCGAGGCCGAGCATTGCCATGACCCCGATCGCATCGCTGAACTTTACGAGCGGCTGGAGGCGATCGACGCCTATACGGCGGAGGCGCGCGCGGCGAAAATTCTCGTGGGCCTGGGCTTCGACGACGAGATGCAGGCGCGTCCGCTCGACAGCTTTTCGGGCGGGTGGAAGATGCGCGTCGCGCTGGCCGCGCTGCTGTTCTCCGAACCCGATCTGCTGTTGCTCGACGAGCCGTCGAACCACCTCGATCTCGAAGCGTCGCTGTGGCTCGAAAATTTCCTGAAGAGCTATCCGGCGATGATGGTCGTGATCAGCCACGAGCGCGATCTGCTCAACAATGTCGTCGACAACATCCTCCATCTGGAGGGCGGCAAGGTGTTCCTCTACCCCGGCGGCTATGACGATTTTGAGCGCCAGCGCGCCGAACGCATTGCCCAGCTCGCCGCCGCGCGCGCCAATCAGGATGCGCAGCGCGCCAAGCTGCAGGATTATGTCGCGCGCAATTCGGCGCGCGCCTCGACCGCCAAACAGGCGCAGTCGCGGATGAAGATGCTCGCGAAGATGCAACCGATCGCAGCGATGGCCGAGGATCCGACCCTGAGCTTCGACTTCCCGAGCCCTGAGCCGCTGCGCCCGCCGCTGGTGACGCTCGACATGGCGGCGGTGGGCTATAGCGAGAAGCCGATTCTCCAGCGGCTCAACCTGCGGCTCGACCCCGACGACCGGATCGCGCTCTTGGGCCGCAACGGCAATGGCAAGACCACGCTCGCCCGCCTGCTCGCGGCGCAATTGCCCGCGATGGAAGGCGATATGTCGAAGTCGGGCAAGATGCGCGTCGGCTATTTCACCCAATATCAGGTCGAGGAACTCGACGGCAGCGACACCCCGCTCGAACATATGACGCGCGCGATGGACGGCAAGTCGCCGGCCGCCGTGCGCGGCCAGCTCGGCCGGTTCGGCTTTTCGGGAATGAAGGCGACGACCAAGGTCGGGTCGCTGTCAGGCGGCGAAAAGGCGCGGCTGGCGCTCGCGCTGATCACGCGCGACGCGCCGCACATGCTGATCCTCGACGAGCCGACCAACCACCTCGATGTCGACGCGCGCGAGGCACTGGTGCAGGCGCTCAACGATTATTCGGGCGCGGTGGTGGTGGTGAGCCACGACCGCCACATGATCGAGCTGACCGCCGACCGGCTGGTGCTGGTCGATGGCGGCACCGCGAAGGAATATTCGGGCAGCCTCGACGATTATACCGACCTGATCCTCGGCAAGAACCAGCCCAAGGGCGGGGCCGAGGGCTTCAAGAAGAAGGACAAGAAAGCGGCTGCGGCCGAGCGCGACCGGATGGCAGCAGTGAAGAAAGCCGCGAGCGAGGCCGAGGCTCGGGTCGTCAAGCTGACGGCGGAGCAAAGCGCGATCGACCTCGCAATGTTCGATCCGTCAAAGGCCGCGCCGGGTCTGGCGAAGCTGACGATGAGCGATCTGATGAAGCGCCGCGCCGATGTGGCGGATCAGTTGGAGGCCGCCGAAGCGGCATGGCTGGAGGCGAGCGAGGCGCTGGAAGGCGTGGCGGCTTAGGGCCGCATTTCTAGAAATCTTCGGCATGCTCAGCGCTTGTCGAAGCGCCGGACTTCTGCTGCAATTGCTCACAAGGCAGAACAGGGCTTCGACAAGCTCAGCCCCAACGGGCAATGCGGCATAACGAACAGGGGGAATCACATGCCCGGCGGACTGGTAGCGCTGCTCGACGATATTGCCGCGATCGCCAAGATGGCGGCGGCGTCGCTCGACGATGTCGCGGGCGCGTCGGCGAAGGCGGCGACCAAGGCGGCGGGCGTGGTGATCGACGATGCGGCCGTCACGCCGACCTATGTCGTTGGGCTGACGCCTGATCGCGAATTGCCGATCATCGGCAAGATCGCGCTGGGCTCGCTCAGGAACAAGCTCGTCTTCCTGCTGCCCGCTGCGCTGTTGATGAGTGCGTTCGCGCCGTGGCTGATCACGCCGCTGCTGCTGGTCGGCGGTTCCTATTTGTGTTTTGAGGGCAGCGAAAAAATCCTCCACGCGCTGATGGGCGACCATCATGAAGCCGCTGCCGCGACCATCACCGACCCGAAGGAACTCGAAAAGCGCCAGGTCGCAGGCGCGATCCGCACCGACTTCATCCTGTCGGGCGAAATCATGGCGATCGCGCTCGGCACGATCGAGAAGCAGACGATGATGACTCAGGCCTTTGCGCTGATTGCGGTCGCGATCGGCATCACTGCCGGCGTCTATGGCGTGGTCGCGGTGATCGTGAAGATGGACGACATCGGCCTCAATCTGGCGAAACGCAAAGCCGCCGCCACGCGCGCGATCGGGCGCGGGATGGTCAAGACGATGCCGGTACTGCTCGAAGCACTATCGGTGATCGGCACCGCGGCGATGCTGTGGGTCGGTGGCGGTATTGTCGTGCATGCGCTGGCGGTGTTCGGCTGGCATGCGCCCGAACATTTGATCCACGAACTCGGTGCGGGCGCGGGGCATTCGATGCCCGCGGGTGGCGCGGTGGTAGAGTGGCTGGTTGGCGCGATCGGCTCGGCGGTGGTCGGGGTGGCGATCGGCGCGGTCATTGTAGCGGTGTTGAAGCTGGTGCCGAAGGGGAAGGCGGCAGTGCATTGAGCGGCTCTCAACTGTTCTGCCAATAAGTTACCGTTCGTCCCGAGCGAAGGCTCTGTCGAGCGATGTCGAGACATCGAGGGGCGGGCAACAGGGCGCGGCGCCCGTGTCTCGACGATGCTCGACACGAACGGTTGAGAGGGGGGAGCCCACGCAAGGCATCGTCAGAACCCCGCCACCAACCGCTCCAGATGCGCCTTCAACGCCGCCGCGTTGGTATCCCAGCTGAACCGCGCCGCGCCTTGCTTCACCCGCTCCGGCAGCGGAGGCACCGCGATCAGCATCCCAATTGCTTCCGCGAACGCCACCGGAGTGCGCGCGGCGATCAGCCCGAAGGCGGGATCGGTCAGCACTTCGCGCGCGCCGCCAATGTCGGGGATGACGATCGGCACGCCACAGGCCAGCGCCTCGACCCAGGCATTGGCGAGCCCTTCGGAAGCGGAGGCCAGCGCCATCACATCGGCGGCAGGCAGCAAGCGTCCCATTTCCGCATGCGGCACCGCGCCGAGCAGCCGCACCCGATCACCAAGGCCAAGCGCGGCAATCTGCGCCTCAAGCTTGGCGCGCTCCGGTCCCTCGCCGATGATCAGCAGCGTCACACCCGGCAGCGCCGCGACCGCATCGACGACAATGTCGTGCCCCTTGCGCGCCACCAGCGCGCCGAGCGACATCACGATCGGCCCGGTGATCCCCAGCGCCGCCTTGGCCTCGGCCCGGGGAAAGCCGCCGAAGCGCGCCGCATCGACGCCGGTGTGATGCACCGCGATGCGATCCTCAGGCATCCCCAGCGCGACCATATCGGCCTTCATCGCTGCCGATACCGCGAGCATCCCGTCCGCCGCGCGGCCCGCCGCACGAACCTGCCCGGCGGTGGCGCCCTGCCCCCACAGGTGGATATCCGCCCCGCGTGCTTTGATTGATACTGGCACGCCGAAATGCTTCCCCAGCGCAACGGCGGCGGGGCCGTCGGGGAAGAAAAACTCGGCATCGATCACGTCGAAGGCGAAATCGCGGCGCAACTCGGTCAGCAAAGGCTGCAACCGCCGCACCAGCGCACCCGCGTGAAACCGCCCCCCGGCCCCCGGCAGATTGACGAAACGCGGCCGCCACACGTCGAGCCCGCGCCATGTCTCGTGCGGCGGCACCTCAGCGAAGGCGCGATAGCGGCCAAGCGTCGACAGCGGCCACGGCGGCACGCCGAGCGGCGCGACCACGCGCAGATCGATCCCGTTCAGTCGCGACAGCCCCAAAGTCTGCCGTTCGACGAACACCCCGAAATTGGGGCGCGTCGCATCGGGAAACAAAGTCGAGAGCGTGAGAACCCGCAGCATCGCGGGCGCCATAGCGGACCGACCGTTAAACTTGCGTCAGAGTCGCGCAGCTCCCGAATAGGCGAACAGCAAGTCGCTCCCGGCTTCGGCTTCGATCATCTCGGAGCCTTCGACCAGCACGCATTGCCCGGCTTCGAACGCGACACCGCCGACCGACCCTGCGCCTACCATCGGGATCAGCCACCCCTGCTGCTCCGCGCCAAGCGCGATGTCGCGCGTACCGCCATCCCAGCGTTCGAGCACAAATTTCGGCCCTTCGACGAGAATCGACCGACCGGGCGCGATCTCCCCCGGCGCCGACGGCGCGACATAGGGGACAAGCTCGGCCACCGCGACGCCATCATCGAGATGCAGCTCGCGCGGGCGGCCATAGTCATAGAGGCGGTAAGTCGTGTCGCTGTTCTGCTGGACTTCGATCAAGGTCAGCCCCGCGCCGATCGCGTGGATCACCCCCGAATGCGAATAGAAGAAATCGCCCGCCTTCACCGGCTTCCAATCGAGCAGATCGACAATCGACCCGTCGAGCGCCGCTGTGCGCAATGCGTCCGCCGTCACCGGCGCCTTGGGGCCAATCGCGATCGTCGAGTCAGGTTCGGCGGCGAGGATCAGCCAGCATTCGTCCTTGCCGCGCGGCAGCCCGCGCTTATGCGCTTCATCGTCCGAAGGATGATTCTGCACCGACAGTTTTTCGCTGGTGAACAGATATTTGATCAGCAGATCGGGCTCGCCCGCCGCTTCGAACCACACTTCGCCCACCGGCCGCGCATCGGCTTGGGGATCGGCAAAGCCCGGCCACAATTTGTGGCTGCCCCACGGCTTTTCGACGCGGCGAGTGGCGAGCAGGGTGGCGGGCATGGCAAGAATCTCCGGTCGGGGACGCGTGTAGCGCGAACGCTTGCGCCGCGCCAAGCGATCCGCTCGCCGCGCGCCATACGAAAAGCCCCGCACGAAAAACCATTGTTCGTGGGCAGACGGCTCGGCTAATGAAGCGGCAATGCGTATCACCCCGTCCCGCTCCGTCTCGCTCGCGCTGATCGTCGCCTGCGCCCTTCCGCTCACTGCTTGCGGTGGCAATCGGTCGAAGGGCGACGTGCCCTATGTCGCGCGCGATGTGTCGACGCTCTATGCCAGCGCGAAGAAATTTCTCGATGGCGGGCGCTATCCCGAAGCGGCGTCGCTGTTCGACGAAGTCGAGCGTCAGCACCCCTATTCGATCTGGGCCCGCCGCGCGCAGTTGATGAGCGCGTTCAGCTATTATCTCGACGCCAATTACACCAAGTCGATCGAATCGGCGCAGCGCTTCCTCGCGGTCCATCCGGGCAATCGCGACGCGGCCTATGCCTATTATCTGATCGCGCTGTGCTATTACGAACAAATCTCCGACGTCACGCGCGACCAGAAGATCACCCAGCAAGCGCTCGATGCGCTGGGCGAGCTTTCGCGCCGTTATCCGGCGTCGAAATATGCCGCCGACGCGCGGCTGAAGATCGATCTGGTCCGCGATCACCTCGCCGGCAAGGAGATGGAGATCGGGCGCTTTTACGAAACGCGCGGCGAATGGCTCGGCGCGACGCTGCGCTTCCGCCGCGTGGTCGATGATTACCAGACGACGACGCATGTCCCCGAAGCACTGATGCGGTTGACCGAAACCTATCTCGCGCTCGGCGTGCCGGTCGAAGCCAAAAAGGCCGCCGCCGTGCTCGGCGCCAACTACCCCGGCACCAAATGGTATGATCACGCGTACAAGCTGATCGAGCGCAACGGCGATGTGCGCGAAAAGCGCGAAAAGCGTGTGAAGCCGCCCAAGGTCAAGAAGAGCGCCTGACCCTCTTTCGCGCGAAGGCGGCTTAGGGCAGAGACAAGCGCGATGTTGACCGCGCTTGCCATTCGCGACGTCGTGCTGATCGAAGCGCTCGACCTCGATTTCGGCGCCGGGCTTGGTGTGCTCACGGGCGAGACGGGCGCGGGCAAATCGATCCTGCTTGATGCACTCGGTCTGGCGCTCGGCGCACGCGGCGACAGCGCCTTGGTGCGGCAGGGGGCGGCGCAAGCGGTGGTGATCGCGAGTTTCGATCCGCCCGCCGACGACGGGCCGATTGCGGCGCTGTTCGATGAAAACGGCATCGATCTCGATCGCGGCGAGCCGCTGCTGATCCGCCGCATCGTCAAAGCCGACGGCGGCAGCCGCGCGTTCGTCAACGATCAGCCTGCCTCCGCCGGACTGCTGCGCGCACTTGGCGGGTTGCTCGTCGAAATCCACGGCCAGCATGATGATCGCGGGCTGCTGAGCCCCGCTGGCCACCGCGCGCTGCTCGACAGCTTCGGGCGGATCGACACCCGCCCCGCCACTGATGCCTGGACCGCGTGGCGCGCCGCCGAAGCCGCGCTCGCCACCGCGCGTGCCGAGCAGGACAGCGCCGCGCGCGACCGCGAATGGCTGGAGCATGCAGTCGCCGAACTCACCCGGCTCGCGCCCGAACCCGGCGAAGAAGCGACGCTTGCCGATCGGCGTGCCGACATGCAGCGCGGCGAAAAAATCGCGGTCGATCTGCAAGCGATTGCCGATCTGCTCGACGGTTCCGACGCGGGCCTCGCGAAGCTGCGGCAGGCGGCGCGCATTTTGGAGCGCGTTGCCGACGAGCATGACGCGCTGGGCGAAGCGCTCGCGGCGATCGACCGCGCGATCAACGATGCCGCGCTGACGCAGGACAAGATCGACGCCGCCGCTGATGCGCTCGCCTTCGACCCCGCGCAACTCGAAGCCGATGAGACGCGGCTGTTCGAACTGCGGGCAGTCGCGCGCAAGCACCGCGTCCAGCCCGACGACCTCGCCGCACTCGCCGAGGAGCTTGCCGCCAGGCTCGAGCGGATCGAGGGCGGCGCGGGCAGCATCGCCAAGCTGACCGCAGCCGCCAAGGCCGCCGCCGCTGGCTATGACGAAGCCGCTGCCGCGCTGACCACGGCGCGCACCGCCGCTGCCGAACGGCTTGATGCAGCAGTGAAGCGCGAACTCGCGCCGCTGAAACTCGACGCCGCGCGCTTCCGCACCGTCGTCGCGCCGCTGGGGGCAGAGGGCTGGTCGGGCGCAGGCAAGGACCGGGTCGAATTCGAAATCTCGACCAACCCCGGCGCGCCGTTTGCGCCGCTGATCAAGATCGCGAGCGGCGGCGAATTGTCACGCTTCATCCTCGCGCTCAAAGTCAGCCTCGCCGAAGCGGGGAGCGCCGCCACGATGATCTTCGACGAAATCGACCGCGGCGTCGGCGGCGCGGTGGCAAGCGCGATCGGCGAGCGGCTGGCGCGGCTCGCGCAGACCACGCAGCTGCTGGTGGTGACCCACAGTCCGCAAGTCGCGGCGCGCGGAAGCCATCACCTGCTGATCGCCAAGAGCCACGACGGCACTGTCACCCGCACCGACGTCCGCACGCTAAGCGAAGGCGAACGCCGCGAGGAAATCGCGCGGATGCTCTCGGGGGCAGAGATTACGGACGAGGCAAGGGCGCAAGCGGTGCGGTTGCTGGAGGTGGCCTAAGGGAGTGCGACGGAAGCGCGGATGCGGACCCGAACGCACCCTCCTCCCAACCGTCACCCCGGCCCTGTGCCGGGGCCCACCGCGCAACCCCGGGAGTCCCTCAAGGCTCGATCGACCCGCGCGCGGCCAAGTGGACCCCGGCACAAGGCCGGGGTGACGAATATTCCGACAAACTTCTGAAGTTGGCCCAGCAGAATTTGGCGCGACAATCCTGACGCTCGGCCATAAATTGCGGCATGGCTGGGCGCATCATTGTTCTGAACGGGGTTGGCAGCGCGGGAAAGACTTCGGCAGCGAAGGCCTTCCAGAAGATCGCCGCTGATCCCTTTCTCCATGTGTCGGGCGACGTGTTTGTCGACATGATCCCGCCGCGCTTGTGGGGCGACCCAAGCGGCATCGTCTGTCGGCAATTCGAAGCGGATGGGCGTGCGGCAGTCGAGCTTGAGATGGGCATTGCGCTTGATCGTGTGATGCAAGGCATGCGCGGGTCGGTGGCGGCGTTGGCACGGGCAGGCAACAACTGCATGGTCGATGACATCATGCTCTCATCGTCCGACCAGCAATCCTATTTCGAGGCTTGTCGCGGGCTATCGCTGCACTTCGTTGCGGTGCACGCGCCATTGGCCATTCTGGAGCAACGCGAGCGCGATCGTGGCGATCGGCTGATCGGCCTTTCCCGCTGGCAGTTCGCGCGGGTTCACAAGGGAATCGCCTATGACTTCGAAATAGACACAGCGGACAGGACGCCCAAGGCAATTGCTACCGCAATTGCGTCTGCTCTGGATGTTCCGCTGTCTGGAGCATGATGACGTTACCTTGACCCGTTCGTTTCGAGCGAAGTCGAGAAACAGGCCAAAGGCGGCGCGCAAGCGTTTCTCGACTTCGCTCGAAACAAGCGGATGGGTGGTAAGTCGATCCAAAGTGATCGCGCTCTAGTCGCTGACGTTCCGCGCGCAACCCGCCTCCCCCACCCCGACACATCGCTTGATCCCCGCCCCTGCGCTCGGTAGCCATTCCCCATGCCGCCGCTCCCCACCACCGACGCCGAAGCCGCCGCCGAACTCGCGCAGCTCGCGACCGAGATCGCGCATCACAATCGGCTCTACCACACTGACGACGCGCCCGAGATTTCCGACGCCGATTATGACGCGCTCGTCCGCCGCAATACCGCGATCGAAGCCGCTTTCCCGCACCTGATCCGCCCCGACTCGCCGAGCAAGATCGTCGGCGCGGCGCCCGCCACGCATCTGGCGAAAGTCGCGCATGCGCGGCCGATGTTCAGCCTCGACAATGGCTTCAGCGAGGAGGATGTCGCCGACTTCCTCGGCCGCGTCCGTCGCTTCCTGTCGCTTGCCGACGATGCCGAGGTCGCGCTGACGGCCGAGCCGAAGATCGACGGCCTGTCCTGCTCGATCCGCTACGAAGGCCGCCGCCTCGTCCAGGCGCTCACGCGCGGCGACGGGCAGGTTGGCGAGGACGTCACTGCCAATGTCCGCACGATCGCCGACATTCCCGCGACGCTCCCCGACGGCGCGCCCGACGTTTTCGAAGTGCGCGGCGAGGTCTATATGGACAAGGGCGCGTTCGCCGATCTCAACGGGCGGATGCTCGCCGAGGCCGACGACCCGGACAAGGCGCGCCAGTTCGCCAACCCGCGCAATGCCGCCGCCGGGTCGCTGCGGCAGAAGGACTCCAGCGTCACGGCATCTAGGCCGCTGCGCTTCTTCGCCTGGGGCTGGGGCGAGACGAGCGATCTGCCCAGCACCACGCAATCCGAAGTCATCGCCGCGATTCGCCGCTGGGGCTTCCCGGTCACGGCGCAATTCACCCCCGGCAGCACCCTCGACGCCGCGCTCGCGACCTACAAGGCGATCGAGGCCGAGCGCGCCGACCTGCCGTTCGACATCGACGGGGTGGTGTACAAGGTCGACCGGCTCGACTGGCAGGCGCGGCTGGGCTTTGTCGGGCGCGCGCCGCGCTGGGGCCTTGCGCATAAATTCCCCGCGCAACAGGCGCAGACGACCTTGCGGGCGATCGGCATCCAGGTCGGCCGCACCGGCAAGCTCACCCCCGTCGCGCGGCTCGAACCCGTGACGGTCGGCGGCGTCGTCGTGACCAATGCAACGCTCCACAATGCCGATGAGATTGCGCGGCTGAACGTCTGGCCCGGCGACCGCGTCGTGCTCCAGCGCGCAGGCGACGTGATTCCGCAGATCGTCGACAATCTGTCGCGCGACGAGACACGCGGGGCGTGGGCGTTCCCGACGCTCTGCCCCGAATGCCAGTCCGATGCGGTCCGTGAGGACGGCGAAGTCGATGTCCGCTGCACCGGCGGGCTGATCTGCCCCGCGCAGCGCGTCGAGCGGCTCAAGCATTTCGTCAGCCGCGCGGCGCTCGACATCGACGGCCTCGGCGAAAAGACGATCCGCGAATTCTTCGATCTCGGCTGGCTGCACAGCCCCGCCGACATCTTCCGCCTTGCCGCGCACCGCGACGAGTTGCTGACGCGCGAGGGGTGGAAGCAAAAGTCGGTCGACGCGCTGCTCGCCGCGATCGAGACCAAGCGGTCGCCCGATCCGGCGCGGCTGTTGTTTGGGCTCGGCATCCGCCATATCGGCCAAACCACCGCGCGCGATCTGGTCAAAGCGTTCGGGAGCGTGTCCGCGATCGAGGATGTCGCGACGCGCGCGCACGATGATCTCGGTGCCCGCGCCGAACTCACCGCCCCGCCTCGCCCGGCGCCTTCCACACGCTCTTGAGCACGGTGATCG
>JAIETY010000022.1 GCA_019744885.1 Sphingomonas sp. | reverse complement strand
GACGAATATGTCATGAAGCCGTTCGACCGCGAGACCCTTGCGAGCAAGCTCCAAATCGTCGGTATGGCCTGATCGCGCGCAGCAGGAGCCGCATCATGGCCCCCAAGCCCCAACCCCATAGCGTCGCCCAGTTGCCGCGACCGCCAGCGCGCATCCTGATCGTCGATGATTCGGTGGTCGCGCGTGCCGTGATCGGCAAGATGATCGAAGCCAATCGCGCCTTTGCCGTGGCAGGCGCCGTATCCGATGCGCAGGCCGCACTGGCCTTTTTACACGCCAATCGCGTCGACATCATATTGCTCGATATCGAAATGCCGGGCATTGACGGGCTGACGGCGCTGCCTGATCTGTTGCTGGCGGGGCAGGGTGCCCGCGTCATCATCGTCTCCTCATCGTGCGCCGAGGGGGCTGCCGCGACGATCCAGGCACTGACGCTTGGCGCTGCCGACACTTTGGTTAAGCCCAGCATTGGCAATCTGGTCGGCAAGTTCGGCGATCTGCTCGAAGAAAAACTCATCCGGCTGATCGATGGCGACGATCGCTTCGGCGCGCCCGCTGCCAAGCCGGTCGCCCCCTCCAGCGTCGCCAATGATTTCGACGTCGTGGCAATTGGTGCCTCGACGGGCGGGATCCACGCACTCAGCCAATTGCTGCGGGCGATTCCGGCGAGCTTTCAGCTGCCGATCCTGATCACCCAGCATCTGCCGCCAACATTCATGCCCTATTTCGCCGCGCAGATTGCAGTGCTGGCGGGGAGGCCGTGCGATGTTGCGGTCGAGCATATGAAGGTGCAGCCGGGGCGGATCATCGTTGCGCCAGGGGAAGCGCATCTCTGTTGCGCACGAGTCGCAGATCAAGTGACGATCCGTTTGTCGACTGCAAAGGTCGCTAGCGGCTGCATGCCATCGGTCGATCCGATGTTCGAAAGCGTCGCGACAACCTATGGCGCGCGCGCGCTCGGCGTGATCCTGAGCGGCATGGGTCGCGATGGCGCGGTCGGAGCCCACCGGTTGGCGCTGTGTGGGGCAGCGCTTGTCGCGCAAGACAAGGCAAGCTCGGTCGTGTGGGGCATGCCCGGTGCAGTGATCAACGCGGGCGTGGTCAACGCGGTACTGCCGCCTTATGAGATCGGGCGGATGATCGCGCTCCAGCGGCGGCCTTCATGATCGGCGCCGATCGCCTTCAACCCAAGCAGACCGCCGCGATGGCGGTGCTCGCGGGTCTGCTCGAAGCGCGCACCGGCCAGCGCATCGCCGCCAACCGCACCTGGCGGATCGAAACCGCGCTCAAGCCGGTGTTGCGCGCGCGGGGTCTGGGAACACTTGATGATTTGGTGGCGGAATTGCTGAAGGACCAAACCGGATCGATCAGCGATGCCGTGATCGACGCTTTGCTCAATCAGGAAACGTCCTTCTTTCGCGATGCCGGAGCGCTTGAAGCGGTGGCCGCTGCCGTTGATGCGATTGGCGAGGCGGCACCCGGGCGCCGTCCGCGCATCTGGTCGGCAGCGTGCTCGGTGGGGCAGGAGCCCCTGTCGCTCGCGATGCTGTTCGCCGAGCGCACGCTGAATCACGGGGGGCTTGAGCCCGAAATTCTCGCAACCGATGTTTCGGAGGCCGCGATTCTGCGCGCGCGCAGGGCGTTATTCGCAATTCGAAATCCAGCGCGGCCTGCCCGTGCGGCGCATGATTACCTGGTTCGACGCGGTTGGAGCCGAATGGGTCGCCAAGCCCGACCTCGTGCGGCGCGTAACCTATCGGCGGCATAATCTGGTCGGCGAATCGCCGCCGCCTGGCCCATTCGATCTTATCCTGTGCCGCAACATATTGCTCTATCTGTCGCCAACGGTGCGCCAGCAGGTGTTCGAGCAGCTCTTGCGCGCGATCCGGCCGGACGGGCTGCTGGTTTTGGGTGCCGGTGAGACCGTCATCGGCCAGAGCGAGCTCTTCGTTCCGTCGACGCGCGCCAAGGGGTTTTACGAACCGGCCCCGACCGCCTCAAAGCGCGCCCGCGCTCTGGGCTAACGCCATCCCGCACGCCGCGTGAAACATTTCGGCCTTTACCCGCGTCCTTAATTTGGGCACCCCAGCGCTGGCACTATTGCCCGTCGGGAAAGCGATGGCGATGCAAGCGGGGGCGATCGTAACAATTTGGGCGGCAAAGGCCGACGCGGTGGCATGACCATCCTTATCCCCGGGCTCGACATCATCGCAGCACCATCACCCAATTTCGACGATCGTTTCCAACCGATATCGATGATCGTGCTGCACTATACCGGCATGCAGGACGCGCCATCGGCGATCGCCCGGCTGCGCGATCCCGAGGCCAGGGTGTCGGCGCATTATGTGGTAGCCGAAGACGGCGTGACGCTGCGGCTGGTCGATGAGGACAAGCGTGCATGGCACGCGGGCAAATCGCACTGGCGCGACTGGGACCTGGTCAACGACGTCTCGATCGGGATCGAGATCGTCAACCCGGGCCATGAGTTCGGCTATCGGCCCTTCCCCGACGAACAGATTGCATCGGTGATCGCGTTGGTGGCATCGATCAAGGAGCGCTACACAATCACGCGCGGCAATATCGTCGGCCATTCCGACGTCGCCCCGGCGCGCAAGCGTGATCCGGGCGAATTGTTTCCCTGGCATTCGCTTGCCCGGCTGCGGCTGGCGCTGCCGCGCCCGACCAAGAATTTGATGGACCCGATGTGGAGCGAAGCCGGCTTTCTGCTCGCGCTTGAACGCTTCGGCTACGATGTCACTGAGCCGATGGCCGCGATCATGGCGTTCCAGCGCCGCTTCCGCCCCGAGCTGATCGATGGCGAAATCGATGCCGAGTGCCGGATGATCCTGCTCGCGCTGCTGTTGCCAAAGCCTCAAGGGGACGACTAAGGCAGGCGGGCCAGAGGATCGGGCGGCCGCGGGTGCGTTTTCGCACGCGAGGAAAGTCCGGGCTCCACGAGACAACGGTGCCGGATAATGCCCGGCGGGGGTGACCCCAGGGAAAGTGCCACAGAGAGCAGACCGCCCCGGCGCAAGCCGCGGGTAAGGGTGAAAGGGTGCGGTAAGAGCGCACCGCGCGGCTGGTAACAGGCGCGGCATGGCAAACCCCACCGGGAGCAAGACCGAATAGGGGTGGCACGAGTGCTTCGGCGCTCAGGGCGCGTTTCGGCCCGTCGCCCGGGTTGGTTGCTTGAGCCGTTCCGCAAGGATCGGCCTAGAGGAATGGTCGCCTATCCCCGCAAGGGGTGGACAGAACCCGGCTTACAGATCCTCTGGCGCCTTTTTTGCTGTTTATTTCCTGTAAATGAACCATAAAACACCAATCAACGCAGGAGAATCGCGAGATGCGAACAGTGTGGGCGGGCGTCGCGCTGGCGACGGGCGGATCAATGGCGATGGCGCAAGTTGTTCCACCGCCGGTTGTCGCCAAAACGGCGATGACCACCCAACAGACGTTCGAGGCGGCGACTGAACTCACGACCAAAGGCGAATGGGCGGAAGCTTTGGCGGCTTGGGAAGCGCTCGAGCGCCGTCCGCGCATGACAGCGCGGGCCGTTGCCATCATTCGCGTTCGAAAGGGCTATGTCCTTAGTCGTCTCGGTCAAGATGACGCGGCGGCCGAGGTCCTTAGGCTTGGCCTAGCGGCCTTGCCCGCCAGTGATGCGACGCTTGCGGATGACCGCTTCCTCGGCGAGCGTGAGCGAGGGCTGATCGCCTATCGCGCGCTGGATTATGCGACCGCCGCTGATGCCCTGACCAAGGCCGGAGAAAGCGCCACCGACAACGGTGATCGTCTGACCGCGCTCACGTCATTGACGACGGTACAAACTTTTCTCGACCCTGCGGCGGCCGAAGTGTCGCTTGCCAAGCTGAAGGCACTCGCCGCGACGATGACGCTGACGCCCAGCGACCAGGGCAATATCCTCGTGACTGAAACCGAGTTGCTTCTGAATCAGGGGCGCTTTCGCGACGCGGCGAAAACGGGACGCGCTGCGGTCAACGCCTATGGTGGCTTGTCGGCGAGCAAGATCCAGCTTGATGATGCGGTTGCGCGATCGGATGCCGCAATCGCGATGTTGCTTGCGGGGGAGGATGAGGATGCGCGCAAATTCCTCGCCTATAGTGGCGCCGGACATTCGACGAAGGAATTTGCACGCGGGCTGGAGATGCCCGTGCCACTGTGTGGCGCCGAGGACGGGCTGAAGCCCGACGATGTCGCGGTCGTCGAGTTCAACATCAACGAGGATGGCACGATCTCCTCCACGCGCCCGGTTTATGCGGTCGGGGGCGGCGCAGCCGGCCTGGCCTTTGCCCGCGCGGCCCGTGACTGGTCGTTCGACAGTAAATCGTTAAAAACGCTCCCGGCCTTTTTCCGCAACAAAGCGCGTGTCGAGGTGCGATGTTCGACCGCCTTTCCGCGACCATCGCTAAACGGGCTGATCGATTCGGCCCTGGTCCGATGGCTCGACGAGCGGGGCAGCCCAGCGGTGGACAAGGTCGCGACGGCGGTTGCATGGCGCCGCGACCTTGCGCGCCTTGCCCAGCTCGAACAACAAGGCGTTGCGAGCGGTGCCCCGCTCATCGCTGTGCTCGCTTCGCTTGCGGCCAACCCTTTGGCACCGCGCGAGGATGCCAATCTTTATGCAACGCGCGCGCAGGCATTGCTCGATGATCGCGCGCCACCGCTGGCGCGGTTGAGCATCGACCTGCGCGTGCTCGCGACCTCCGGCACCGAGCGCCGCCGCGCGGGTGTTTACCAGGCAGGCGTCCGGGCATTGCTCGCAAAACCAGTGTATCGGGACGATCCTCAGGCGCGGGCAGTCATCCGGCTCTTGCTGGCCGATGGACTCGGACGAAGGCAGATCACCGAAGCCAAGACGCTGCTCGATCCGGTCGCGCAGGACGCACAACTGCCAGCGACCGATGCCTTTAAAATCGGCGCGCTGATCCGCCTGGCGTCGCTCAATGCCCGGGAAGGGAAGGCCGAGGAGGCCCGCAAGGCCTTTGAGCGCAGCGGACTCGACGGCGAACAATGTGCACTTGCTGACGCCGCGCCCAAATTGGTATCGATCGGGGGGGTCTTCCCGCAAGAAGCGGAGCGCTGGGGTTTCGAGGGCTGGACCACCAGCGAAGTCGATGTCGGTGCCGATGGATCGGTGCCGGTGGCCCGACCGATCATCAGCTATCCGCCTTTTGTTTTCACCAAAGCGGGTGTCGAAACGGTCAAGGGCGCGCGCTACACCAAAAGCTATCGCCCTTCGGGCGGGATCGGCTGTCGGGCGCGACCAATGTCGGTAAAGTTTTCCCTCGGCGAATAGGCGACGGGTTGCGCTGGGCGTTGCGGGGTCTATGTCGTCGGCATGGCAAGAAGCGGACGATCGGTTGACTGGGGATTTCCTCGCTGGCGCGGCTATGGATCGTCGCGCGAGGCCGTCGAGGTGCGGCTGTGCGACCGGCATGGCTGCAAGGAGCCCGGTCGCTGCCCGGCGCCCAAATCGCCCAACAGCCCCGAACGCTGGTATTTTTGCGAGCCACACGCCGCCGAATATAACTCGGGGTGGAATTATTTCGAAGGGTTGAGCGCCGAGGAAGCCGCCGCGCGCGAAGCCGAAGAAACGCGTGCTGCCGATGGCTTTGCCGAGGCCAAGCATTATGGCTGGGCAGGCCCCGGCGACGGCAGCCGGTCACGCGACGAGATGCGTGCGCTCGATGTGCTCGAACTCGAGCCCGACAGCGATTTTGAGGCGGTACGCGCGGCGTGGCGGCGGCTCGCCAAGGCCAATCACCCCGATGTCCGCCCCGGCGATGCCGACGCCGCAACGCGCTTTCAGGCGATTCAGGCCGCCTATGACGTGCTGCGCGTGGCCGAAGAAAATCGGCAGTGGAAGCCCGATTGACCAAATTGGTCAAAGCCGACTGGGAAACGGCGATCCTGGTTTGCGCGAAATGTTCGAAGCGGCTTGAAGGCGGCTTCGGCAAAAAGGGCAAGCAGCGGCTGGCCAAGGCACTGAAGGCCTATCTCGGTGTCAAGCGGTTTCGCAAGGCGCGCATCGGCGTGGTCGAAGTCAAATGCCTCGGCGTCTGCCCGCGCGGTGCCGTGACGGTGGTCAATGCTGCCCATCCGTCGCGCTGGCGGCTTGTGGCCAAGGGCGCTGATCTCGCAACTGTGACGGCGGACCTCGGCGTCGGGCCTCAGGCGGTCGAGTAACGCGCGGCGGTTTCGCGGATCAGCGCGATCATGTTCGGAATACCCTGCGTCCGGTTCGAGCTGAGCTGGGCCTTCAGATCGAAGGGTGCGAGCGCTGCCTCGATATCGGTCGCCGTGATCGCATCCGGGCTATCGTCCTGCACCGTCATCAATACCAGCGCGATGATGCCCTTGGTGATCGCGGCATTGCTGTCGGCGAGGAAATGCAGCGTCCCGTCATCGCGCCGCATCGGATAGACCCACACCGATGCCGAACATCCGCGCACCAATGTCGCATCGGTCTTGAGAGCGTCGGGCATCTCCTCAAGCCCGCGACCGAGATCGATCAGCAACCGATAACGGTCGTCGGGGTCGAGAAAGGAGTATTCGTCAAACAGATCGTCAAGCTTGGCCATGGCTGGCCCGCTAGCCGGGTGGCCCTCAAAGGTCCACCCCGGCGGCGATTGCTTCGAGCTTGCGGATGCGTTCCTTCAGGTCCGCGATCTCGATCCGGGCGCTGGCATTGGGCAGGGTAGGGGCACGATCGGCATCGCCGATCTGCACCAGTTCCTGCTGCTTGAGTGCGAGCCAGCCGCGCCAGCCGGCCAGTCCCGCGAAGGTGACCATGCCGAGCCCGGCGAGCGCGGCGGCGGAAAGCGTTACGTACATCGTTGGATCGGTCATGGCGATCAACTCCGGTCGCGTAGCCGCTCGATCTCACGGTCGAGACGGACACTGTTGCTGTTGTCGTCGGTGGCGAGACGTTCGAGGACGGCGATACGTTCTTTCAAGGTCCGTACTTCGTCGCGGAGGCGGGCGGCCTCCAGCGTTTCGGTCGGCTCGACGCGGTCGGGCATTTGCCGATAGCGTGAGCGCAACACCTTCCCGATGGTGACGATCAGCACGATCGCCACGACCATTTCTGCCCATTGCATGTCACAGGCTCCTTAAATGCGGACGCTCGGCCCGCAGGGTTTAGTTGAGCGGCTTGTCGCGCAGCCGTTCGATTTCTTCGGCGACGCCCATGCCACGATCGGTGATGATCCGTTCGAGGACGGCCACCCGCTGTTCAAGCCGTTCGTGGCGGGCCGCGTCGATCGCTGCACGGCTTCGGAAGAGATCGGCGTCGAGCTCCATTTTGCGCTCCTGAAAGCGCAGCCAGGGTCGAACCACCACACCGCCGAAAATCGCCAGCAGACCGCAGCAAATGCCGAGGATCGGAATGAGAATGGGGCTGATCATCGCAATTTTCCTATTCTGGTTCTGGTCAGCGCAGCGCTTCGATTTCGCGGGCGGTGCGCTCGGCGGGATCGGTGGCGATCCGTTCGAGAACGGCGATCCGCTCTTCCAGCCGGCTGATTCGGCCGATCAGCGTCTCGTTTTCGGTCGTCAGCAGCTGGATTTTGCGGACGGCGTTTGGATAGTCCTCGTCGAGGCCATCATAGCCCTTGGCGGTGCTGCCGCCCCATTCATTCTCGATCGGGTAGCCGTGCTTGGCACGCACCCAGCTCGTGAACATCCAGCCCAGCGTCGACATACCGATGATCGCCAGGACGAAGAATTGTCCGTTGCTCATGTTACCCTCCCTCTCGGCTGCGCTTAGCGCAGCCGGTCGATTTCGTCGGCCAGGCGCTGGTTGCGGCTGGTGTAAACCATCTCGATGTCGGCAAGGCGACGATCGATATCGCGGAACTTCGAGCGCACTTCGGCGGTTGAACGCTTCGGATTGCTCCGCACGCCTTGCCAGAATTTGGCGTCGGCAGCGTCTTCGTACAGGCCATAAGGCTTGTTGTTGGCTGCCCAGGCGATGACGAGATAGACGAGCAAAGCCCATCCGGTGGCGAAGGTCAGGATGACGGTGCCGATCCGGACCAGCAGCACATCGATGCCAGTATAATCGGCGATCCCGGCGCAGACGCCGAAGACCTTGCCATTCTGTTTGTCGAGATAGAATTTGGTGCGGCTGGCGCTCATGGCTCAGTTCCTCCGTGTGACATCATAGGCCGGCGTGTCAGCGAGCGGGGGGCTCGGGCGCCAGTCGGGGTGGTCGGCAGCGACGATCCGTTCGATCGTGCCCAACCGGTCGTCGAGACGCCGGGCGAGCAGATAGAGTTCGTCGAGCAGCTTTTCGTCTTCGTCGGTGATCTTGGGCGCCTGCCGCCATTTGGTGACATAGTGCAGGACGATCCAGGGCAGCCCGATGAAGAGTATGCCGACGACGAGGATCGGGACGAGGATTTCACTGTCGTGCATTTCAGCTTTCCTTGCCGATGCGGGCCTTCAGCGCGGCGAGTTCGGCATCGACCTTCTCGCTCGCCTTCAGCTCGGCAATTTCCTCCTCAAGCGTCTTGGGCACGCCGCCCAGACCCATCGCATCGGCGCGGCCCTCGGCGAGATCAGCGCGGCGCTCCATCACATCGAAGCGCGAGAACGCATCCTGCATCTTCGACCCGGCATAGACTTCGCGCATCTTGACGCGATTGTTCGCGGTTTCGAGCCGGGTGAAGATCGAGTTCTGCCGGGTGCGCGCTTCGCGCAGCTTGTTCTGCAGCTTGGTGATGTCCTCTTCCGACGCGCGCAGTGCATCGTCGAGAACGGCGATCTCGGCCTTCAGCTGCTCAGACATGTCCGAAGCCTTCTGGCGTTCGACCAGGGCGGCCTTGGCCAGATCCTCGCGGTCCTTCGACAGCGCCAGCTCGGCCTTTTCGGTCCAGCTTTCCTGGAGCGAATCGAGCTTCGTGATGTGGCGGCGCATTTCCTTCTGGTCGGCGATCGTGCGCGCCGCAGAGGCGCGGACTTCGACGAGCGTTTCCTCCATCTCAAGGATGATCATGCGGATCATCTTCGCGGGGTCTTCGGCCTTGTCGAGCAGATCGGTAACATTGGCGGCGATGATGTCGCGGGTTCGTGAGAAGATGCCCATCTCGATACTCCTTGGTGAACTAAAGAACAGGGGGGCCGGGGCAGCTAGGGGCGGGCTGCCCCGGCGATCTGTCGCCCTGGGGGTCAGGCGACGGAAACGGTGGTGGCGCTCTGTGCTGCCTGCACATGCGCGGGGCTGAGCGCCCCGAACATCAGGACCGAACCGGCGATCAGCGTGAAAGCGAGGGCGGTCAGCGTGCGGGCTGGGCTGGCGTTCTGGTAGGTGGTCATTGGTGGTCTCCCTGAGATTGGTCGATCTGCCGTTGGGCAGTTGTCCCAAGCATTGCAGCTACCGTGCCAGTTTCAAAAATGGCTGATTTCCGGGGCTCGCGAGCCGCGAGCAGGCGGCTGACCCAAATTGCGCTTGCCAACACTTGGCATTTTGCACCAATCAGTCGGCATGGAACGCCAGACACAGGTCATCGGTCAATCGAGCGTGTTTCTCGACGCACTCGAACGTGCCAGCCGTGCCGCTGCACTCGATCGTCCGGTGCTGGTGATCGGCGAGCGGGGGACCGGCAAGGAACTGGTCGCCGAGCGCCTCCACCGGCTGTCGCCGCGCTGGGACCAGCCGCTCATCATCATGAACTGCGCGGCACTCCCTGAAACGCTGATCGAAGCCGAGCTGTTCGGGCATGAAGCCGGCGCCTTCACCGGCGCGACCAAAGCGCGGCAGGGGCGTTTCGAGGAAGCGCATCAAGGCACGCTGTTCCTCGACGAGCTCGGTACGCTATCGATGGCGGCGCAGGAGCGGCTGCTGCGCGCGGTCGAATATGGCGAAGTCACGCGGATCGGCGCCTCGCGGCCAGTGCGAGTGAATGTGCGTATCGTCGCCGCCACCAACGAACATCTGCCCGCCAAGGTCGAGCGCAACGAATTTCGCGCCGATCTGCTCGATCGGCTGTCGTTCGAAGTCGTGACCTTGCCGCCGCTGCGCGCCCGAACCGCCGACATCATGGTGCTCGCCGAACATTTCGGCCGCCGGATGGCGTCGGAGATGGGTTGGGAGGACTGGCCCGGCTTCACACCCGCCGCGGTCGACACGCTGATCGACTATCGTTGGCCGGGCAATGTCCGCGAGCTGCGCAATGTCGTCGAACGCGCGGTGTATCGCTGGGAGCAGGTCGGACCGATCGACGCGATCCAGTTCGATCCGTTCGATTCGCCCTATCGCCCGCAGGCGTCGGAAGCGGCGGCCCCAGCCTCGCCAGAAGCGGCGCCATCGCCACCCGCTGTTACCCACGAGGAAGGCCCAGCCGACTTCAAGACGTCAGTCGCCCGCTATGAGCGACGGCTTTTATCGAGCGCGCTTGCCGAGCATCGTTTCAACCAGCGGTCGACCGCTGAGGCGCTCGGCCTGTCCTATGACCAGCTCCGGCATGCACTGCGCCGCCATGATCTGCTGCCGGGCGGTAGTTGACGGCTTGCGCAAGCTGGGCTGCGGGACCAATTGAGTGCCGTCGCTCGTTCTGGCAATTCACCTCGCATCCACCACAGGAGACTCCGCATGGCTTTCGAACTGCCCCCGCTGCCCTATGCCAAGGACGCGCTTGCGCCGACGATGTCGGCCGAGACGTTCGATTTCCATCACGGCAAACATCACAAGGCCTATGTCGACAAGACCAACGGCATGCTCGCCGCGCACGGGCTTGAAGGCGCCAAGCTGACCGACGTGATCCGCCACGCCAAGGACAAGGGCGAAAAGGGCCTGTTCAACAATTCGGCCCAGATCTGGAACCACACCTTTTTCTGGCACTCGCTGACGCCCAATTATGCCGCCCCCAGCGGCAAGCTCGCGGAGATGATCACCGCAGAATTCGGCTCAACCGAGGACCTGGTGAAGGCACTCGTCGCCGAATCGACCAACCATTTCGCGAGCGGCTGGGGCTGGCTGGTGCTCGACGGCGGCAAGCTGAAGGTCACGTCGCTGCACGACGCCGATACGCCGGTGGTCTATGACGGCTTCAAGCCACTGCTGACGATCGATGTGTGGGAGCACGCCTATTACATCGATTACCGCAATGCTCGGCCCGGCTATCTTGAAGCGGTGACCGGCAAGATCCTGAACTGGGAATTTGCCGCGCAAAACCTCGACGGCGAAGGTATCGCGCGCGCCGATCAGGGTTGAATTATGGGGGGCCTTGTCGGACTGGCGGGGCCCCTTACCCTTCGGGCGGGACCGGTGCCGGGTCGTCGCCCAGCCCGTGCTTCATCAGCATCGGGACATTGGCCGCGCCGAACACCAGGGTCGCGATCGTCACGCCCCAGACCTTGGCCGTCAGCCAGGCATCGAAGCTGAGCGTTGCGCGCAGCACTTCATTCGCAATCGCCATCGCCGCAAACCAGAACGCCCAGTTGCGGCTCAGCAGCATCCAGCCGCGCTCGCTCAGGCCTTCATAGGCCGCTTCGAGCAGATATTTGAGCAGCGGTCGCCCGGTGAGAAATCCGGCGAATAGCAGCGCCGAGAGCAGGCCGTAGATCACTGTCGGCTTGATCTGGATGAAGCGCTCGTCGTGCAGATAGATGGTCAATCCGCCAAAGCCGACCACCAAGATCGCCGACAGCCACAGCATCGGCGACACGCGGCCAAGCCGCCATTTCGAGATGATCACCGCAGCCGTCACCGCCGCCATGAAGGCGAGCGTGCCGATGAACACATTGGCGAATTTGTAAACGAGGAAGAAAACGAGCAGCGGCCCGTAATCGAGCGCGATCGTCAGGCCCGGCTGGGCCGCTGGCTTGGGGTCGGTCATTTGCTGGGCCTGTCGATGCCGGCGATGATGCGGGCGACTTCGCGCGCGTCGAAGGGGCGCAGATCGCCTACCCCTTCGCCGATGCCGATCGCGTGGATGGGGAGGCCAAACTTCTCCGCCGCCGCCACCAGCACGCCGCCGCGCGCGGTGCCGTCGAGCTTGGTCATGACGAGGCCGGTCACACCCGCGACTTCCTTGAAGACCTCGATCTGGGTAAGGGCGTTTTGCCCCGTGGTCGCATCGAGCACGAGGATGACGTCGTGCGGCGAGGCAGGGTCGATCTTGCCGAGCATGCGCTTGATCTTCGCCAGCTCGTCCATCAGCTCGCGCTTGTTCTGGAGGCGCCCTGCTGTGTCGACGATCAGCGCGTCGATCCCTTGCGCGGTCGCCTGTTTGACCGCGTCGAAGACGATTCCGGCCGCGTCGCCGCCTTCGGGCCCGCGCACGATCGGGACGCCAACGCGCTCGGCCCAGGTCGCGAGCTGGCCGATCGCGGCCGCCCGGAAAGTGTCACCGGCGGCGAGCATCACGCCATAATCCTGCTCGGTGAACAGATGCGCGAGCTTGGCGATCGTCGTCGTCTTGCCCGAGCCGTTGACGCCGATGACAAGGATGACGTGGGGGCGCGGGAACGCAATGATTTCGATCGGCCGCGCGACGGGTTCGAGGACCTTTTCGATTTCCTCGGCGACGATCAGGCGAATGCCGAGTTCTTCGAGATTGCGCTCAAAGCTGCCCGTCGCGAGCCGGTTGCGGATGCGCGCCGCCGTGCCGGGGCCGAGGTCTGACGCGATCAGCGCTTCCTCGATATCGTCGAGCGTCGCAGTGTCGAGTGGTCCGGTGCCGAGTCCGGTGAGGCTGCCGATCAGCCGGTCCGAGGTGCGCTTGAACCCGCCGAGGAGCTTTTCGTGCCAGCTGCTCATGCGCCGCGCTCCAGCACAGGGGCAGCGAGGAGGCGGCCATCGGCGACGCCAGTGATCGTCACGTCCACAATGCTGCCAACCAAGCCCGTTTGCGCTGAGCTTGTCGAAGCGCCGTCCTTCTGCTGCCCGCCGCTGGAAAAGAACAACGGCGCTTCGACAAGCTCAGCACGAACGGGGGGCGGGGGCAGGGTCACTTCGGCGAAGTTCCCGGCATGGCCACGCGTGCCGGGGCGCTCGACGAGCACCTGCTGCGACGTTCCAACGAGGGTACCGAGCCAGCCTGCGCGACGATCGGCGGCGGCGCTTCGCAACTCGGCGGCCCGTGACTTTCGCATTTCAGGCGCCACCTGCGGCATCCGCGCCGCTGGCGTGCCCGCGCGCGGCGAATAGGGGAAGATATGCGCGTGGACGATATCGCAATCGTCGATCAACGCACGGGTATTGGCGAACATCGCTTCGGTTTCGGTCGGGAAGCCCGCAATCAGATCAGCACCGATCGCGATCTCGGGACGGCGGGCCTTCAACCGTTCGATAATCCGAACGGCTTCGCCGCGCGTGTGGCGACGCTTCATACGCTTCAGGATCATGTCGTCTCCGGCCTGGAGCGAGAGATGCAAGTGCGGCATGATCCGCGCCTCGCCGGTCACCAGGTCGAACAACCGATCGTCGATCTCGATCGAATCAAGCGACGACAGCCGCAGGCGCTGGAGTTTTGGCACGTTCCGAAGGATGCGTTCGATCAGCATGGCGAGGGTGGGGGCCCCCGGCAGGTCGGGGCCGTAGCTCGTCAGATCGACACCGGTCAGCACCACTTCGCGATGCCCGGCATCGATCAGCGCTGCGATCCGGTCGATCACGGCGCCTGCTGGCACCGAACGGCTGTTCCCCCGCCCGAAAGGAATCGCGCAGAAAGTGCAGCGATGGTCGCAGCCATTCTGCACCTCGACGAACGCGCGGACATGATCGGCGAAACTCGCGGCGAGGTGCGGCGCGGTCGCGCGCACGGCCATGATGTCCTGCACCTGCACCGCCGCCGTTGACACCCACGCCTCGGGCAGCAGTTTTTCGGCGTTGCCGATCACGCGGTCGACCTCGGGCATCGCGGCAAAGCCGGTCGGGTCGATTTGTGCCGCGCAGCCGGTGACCGCAATCTCGGCACCCGGATGCGCCCGCCGCGCTTTGCGGATCGCCGCGCGGGTTTCGGCAACCGCCGTATTGGTCACGGCGCAGCTATTGACCACGACTAGCGCGCGCCCGGCATTGATCGCGCGGATCGTCTCGCTTTCGGCCAGGTTTAGGCGGCAGCCGAGACTGATCACGATCGGCTCGGGGGCAAGTGTCTCAGACAACATTGGCGACGATCTAGGCGCGGGCCAGGCCCAAGTCCACCTTAGCCCGCGCGGCGCGCGGCTTCTTCCGGTATGGGCACAGCGCTTTGGACCGCCGGGCGGAGCAGGCGACGCTCGGCGAGCTGCGAGCGAGCCTTGGCCGCCGTCATCGGACGACCGTAGAGGTGCCCCTGACCCCGCGCGCAGCCGAGCATCCGCATGCGCGCCTCGGTCGCGGCATCCTCAATGCCCTCGGCCGTAATCGCCAGACTCAGGCTTTCGCCGAGCCGCGTGATTGCCGTCACGATCGCGGCGCTTTCGGCATTGTCGTTGATCGAAGCAATGAAGCTGCGGTCGATCTTGAGCTGGTCGAAAGGCAGGGCGCGCAGATGTGCCAGCGACGAATAGCCGGTCCCGAAATCGTCGAGCGAGACGCGGATGCCCTGATTCTTCAGGCTGGTGACGATCGATTGGGCAAGCGGCATGTCATCGAACAGCGCGGCTTCGGTAATCTCGATCTCAAGCCGCGCCGCCGGGAAACCCGTTTCGGCGAGCAGCTTGATCAACTTTTGCGCCAGCCACGCGTCCTTCATCTGGGCGGGCGCGAGATTGACCGATAGCGATAGCGACGGATCCCAGTCGAGCGCCTGAGCAAAGGCCTGACGCATCACCGAGAATGACAAATCATTGACCAGCCCGGCTTCGGTCGCGATTGCCAGGAAAGCGTCGGGCGCGAGCAGGCCGCGGGTTGGATGATCCCAGCGCGCGAGCACTTCGAAGCCGACCAGCTTGCCGGTCGCCAGTTCGACCTGCTGATCGAAATAGGGAATGATCTGATGCTGCGGGATCGCGGTGCGCAGCCCGACTTCGACCTGATTGCGGTCGCGCAACTCGCGTTCCATTGATGCGTCGAACCACAGATATTGGCGCCGTCCGCCCTGCTTGGCCGCGTGCATCGCGATATCGGCGCTGCGCATCAGCGCATCGATGCTCGGGCTGTCGACATCGGTGCGCGCGATCCCGATCGAGGCCGTCGCGTGGAGTTCGAGTCCGTCGACGATGAACGGCCGGGCCATACGCGACATCAGGCTTTCGGCCACACGATCAACCGTCTGTGGCACCGAAGGATCGAACAGGAAAGCGCAACCGAACTCATCACCATCGAGCCGTGCGGCGAGCGCGACGGAGGGCATGGCCGCGGCAATTTCGTCGGCGATCAGCCGCAACAACCCGTCACCGACGCCGTGGCCGTACATGTCGTTAACGCGCTTGAAATGGTCGAGGTCGAGCAGCATCAGCGCCACGACCTTATGCCGACGGTTGGCCTGCGCGATCATCGCGCCGCCTTCTTCGATCAGGGCACGGCGATTGAGGAAACCGGTCAGCGGGTCGGTGGAAGCGAGTTGGGCCGCCCGCATATTGGCATTGGCCTGGCGCAGCGCGGCGTCGCGCAACTCGGCATGGCGGCGCCAACCGAACAGGATCAGCGCGACATTGAGCAGCAGTGCGATCAACAGCACGCGGTCGATCGGCGAACCGCCGCCGCCAATGCGTGCCAGGCTGGTCGACAGCACCGCGCTGCCGGTCGCCACGAAGATCACGATCGCCGCGACCGTAATGGCACCGCCCAGCCGGTCGCTTGGCTGCGCTGGGGCCGGGGTCGCCTGAAGTCTTGGATCCGCCATTGCTCGCCCACGCTGTCTGAGTGTCATGGGACATTCATGCCCCAAGGCGCCTCAAGACGATGTTAAGCCGCATGGTTGCGAAAGAGTGGCGATTGGGTTAGAGGCGCCCCAGATCGTTCCTTGCCGGAACGCGCGA
>JAIETY010000091.1 GCA_019744885.1 Sphingomonas sp. | reverse complement strand
CGCAATATCCTGACGTCGGTATCGATCGCGCTCCAGGCCGAAGGCTTTGTGACGCGGGTCTATTCCGAAGGTGAAACTGCGCTCAAGGCGCTGATCGACAATCCGCCCGATCTGGCGATTTTCGACATCAAGATGCCGCGCATGGACGGGCTCGAACTGTTGCGGCGCCTGCGCGAAAAATCGGCGCTGCCGGTGATTTTCCTGACCAGCAAGGACGATGAGCTCGACGAAGCGCTCGGCCTCGCGATGGGCGCCGATGATTATATTGCAAAGCCCTTTTCGCAGCGCCTGCTCATCGCCCGCATCCGCGCGATCCTGCGCCGGGCCGAGCTGTCGCAGCCGCCCGCGCCGGGCGTCGAGGCGGCACCGCCGACCGAAATTCTCGAACGCGGGCGGCTCGCGATGGACCCCGCGCGCCACCGGGTGATGTGGGACGGCAAGCCGGTCACGCTCACCGTCACCGAATTCCTCATTCTGGAGACGCTCGCGCAGCGCCCCGGCATCGTCAAGAACCGCAACCAGTTGATGGATGCCGCCTATCAGGACGACATTTACGTCGATGATCGCACGATCGACAGCCACATCAAGCGCGTCCGCCGCAAGTTCCGTCAGGTCGACCCCGAATTTGACGCGATCGAGACGCTTTATGGCGCGGGATATCGCTATTCCGAGGAGTGATGCCGACGGCGACCTGACGCTGCGCTGGTCGGGCCGCGTCTCGCTCACGCGGCGGATTCTCGCGGTCAACATCTTCGCGCTGGCGATGCTCGCGGGCGGCTTCTTCTACCTCGATTCCTATCGCAGCCGCATCGTCGACAGCCGCGTGGCGCAGGCCACCCGCGAGGCACGGCTGATCGCCGCAGCACTCGGCGCGGTGCCCCAGGACGAACGCTTGCCGCTCGCGCTCCAGCTTGCGCGCGACACCGGCGTCCGGCTGCGGCTGTTCGACGCGGGCGGCAGCCAGATTGCCGATACGCAGGCGATGGGCCTGCGCAATTTCGTGCTGGTCGATCCTGATCGCGACGGCCCCGGCCCCGCCGCCGGTCGCTTTCTCGATGCGGTGATCGACACCGTCGCGGGCGCCCAGCGCGCGCCGCTCTACCGCGAACTCAAGCCAGGGTCGCCCTGGCCCGACGTCAGCGAAGCGCGGACGCAGGCTAGCGCCGGGGCCAGCGTGTGGCGTGCGCCCGATCGCACGCCCGTCATCACCGCAGCGGCGCCGATTGCCGGGGGCGGGGTCGTCATGACTGCCAATAATGCGCGCGACATCACCGCGACGGTGCGGATCGAGCGCTTTCGCCTGTCGCTGGTGCTGCTCGTCGTCACCATCGTCTCGATCTACCTCTCGCTGTTTCTCGCGCGCACGATTGTCGGCCCGTTGCGGCGCCTCGCCCGCGCGGCGGTCCGGGTCCGGCTGGGGCGCGCGCGCGAAGTCGTGGTGCCGCGCCTGCCGGATCGCCGCGACGAAATCGGCAGTCTTGCCCGAGCGGTTTCGGACATGAGCCAGGCGCTGCGCGCGCGCATCGATGCGACTGAGGCCTTTGCCGCTGACGTGACGCACGAGCTCAAGAACCCGCTCGCGTCGCTGCGCTCGGCGGTCGACAGCCTCGGGAGCGTCCGCCAGCCTGCGCTGCAGGACCAGCTTCTCGCGGTGATTCGCGACGACATTCACCGGCTCGACCGGCTGATCAGCGATATTTCCGAAGCCTCACGGCTCGACGCGCAGCTCAGCCGCGCCAAATTCGAACCCGTCGATATCGCCGCGATGATCGACGCTTTGGCCGCCTCGCGCGCGGCACGCGGCATCGAACGCGGCATCCGGCTGAAGATCGATCGCCGCGACGACGAGCCCTTGCGGGTGACGGGCGAAGGCGCGCGGCTTGAGCGCGTGTTCGAAAATCTGATCGACAATGCGGTGTCCTTCTCGCCCGACGACGGGCTGATCTCGATCGCGCTCACCCGGACCGTCGAGGATGCGGTGATCCGGGTCGAGGATGAAGGCCCCGGCGTGCCGCCCGAAGCGCGCGAGGCAGTGTTCCGCCGCTTCCATTCGATCCGCCCCGAAAATGAAGCCTTTGGCAAGCATTCAGGGCTGGGGCTGGCCATTGCGCGCACGATCGTCGATGGGCATCAAGGAGCAATTGCCGTCGAATCGCGCGATGATCGTCTCAGCGGCGCGCGGTTCGTGGTAACATTGCCCTTGGCCGACCCTTTGTGACGCTGGAGAACCGCTTGACCGTCGTTTCCTCCGAGACCCTGCACGTCTCCTGCGTCGCGATCGGCGACCGTGCGGTCCTGATCGAGGGGCGATCGGGCGCGGGCAAATCCGACCTGGCGCTGCGGCTGATTGATCGCGGCGCGCGGCTGGTCAGCGACGATTACACGCTGGTGATCCGCGACCGCGACCGGCTGCTCGCCACCGCGCCGGCCACGATTGCGGGCAAGATCGAAGTGCGCGGGATCGGCATCCTCGCGATGCCCGCTGTCGAGCGCGTGCCGGTCGCGCTGCTCGTCGAACTGACCGACGATGTCGAGCGGATGCCGCCCGACATCGCCGTGCGCACCATTGCCGGGATCAAGGTACCCGTGGTGGCGGTCGAGGGCCATTATGCCTCAGCGCCAATCAAGGTCGAACTCGCGCTCAAGGCGCGGGCCGGGCAATGACCCGCGAGCATCCGCGCGACATCTTGCTCGTCACGGGCATGTCGGGCGCGGGCAAATCGACCGTGCTCAACGCGCTGGAGGACATGGGCTGGGAAGTGCTCGACAATCTGCCCGTGCGGCTGATCGACCGGTTGCTGGCGCCTATGCCCGGCGCGCGCGGGGATGAGGTCGACCGACCGCTGGCGATCGGCATTGGCGCGCAGACGCGTGATTTCGATCCCGACCGCATCGTCAAGCTGATCAACCGGCTGCGCAGCGAAGACGGCCATGACATTGGCACGCTGTTCCTCGATTGCGCCGGGTCCGAGCTCGAGCGCCGCTATTCCGAAACCCGCCGCCGCCACCCGCTCGCGCTCGATCGCCCCGCCGCTGACGGCATTGCGCAGGAGCGCGGGCTACTCGCGCCGCTTCGAAGCTGGGCCAACCGGCTGATCGACACCACCAATCTCAGTGCCAACGCGCTCGCCACCCAAATCCGCACGACATTCGCGCGCGAGGGGCATGGCGAGCCGACGCTATCGGTGATGTCGTTCGGTTTCGCCCGCGGATTGCCGCGCGATGCGGATCTGGTGCTCGACATGCGTTTCCTGCGCAATCCGCATTGGGATGACGCCTTGCGCCCCGGCACCGGGCTCGACCCGGCGGTCGCGGCCTATGTCGCGCGCGATCCGGCCTATGACGAAGCCATGGCGGCGATCGACCAATTGCTGCTGCTCCTCCTCCCGCGCTATCAGGCGGAGGGTAAAAGCTATGTCACGATCGCGTTTGGCTGTACCGGCGGGCGGCACCGGTCGGTGCATGTCGCCGAGCGTACCGCTGCACGGTTGCGCGCCGCCGGTTTTTCGCCCACGGTCGCGCACCGCGATCTGGGCGCGGCGCCGCAGGACTCGCTTGAGGGCGCGCCGACCGCTGCCGACCGCGAAGTGGCGCGCGAGCCGGGGACGAAATTGAAGTGATTCGGGTAAGATGATCGGTCTGGTACTTGTAACGCACAGTCGCCTCGCCGCCGAATTCGTGACGGCGATGGAGCATGTCGTCGGCGCGCAAGAGCGAATCGCGGCGATCGCGATCGGTCCCGATGATGATATGGAGGGCCGACGCGCCGATATTGCGGGCGCGATTGCCAATGTCGACGACGGCAGTGGCGTGATCGTGCTCACCGATCTGTTCGGCGGCACCCCGTCCAACCTCGCCATTTCGCTGATGGAACCGGGCCGCGTCGAAGTGATTGCGGGCATCAACCTGCCGATGCTGATCCGGCTGGAGGGCGCGCGCAAGGCAATGAAGGTCACCGAAGCCGTCGCCGCCGCGCGCGACGCGGGCCGCAAATACATCTCGGTCGCCTCGCAAGTCTTGGGTGAAGCTGCCGCGTGACCGAAATTCGCCGCACCGTCCCGATCACCAATGTCCGCGGCCTCCACGCCCGCGCGAGCGCCAAGTTCGTGACACTCGCGTCGAGCCTGCCGTGCGAAGTGATGGTCGAAAAGGAAGGCGCCGCCGTCACCGGCACCTCGATCATGGGGCTGATGATGCTCGGCGCGGCCAAGGGCGATTCGATCACGATCAGCGCCAAGGGTGACGGGGCCGAGGACGCGGTGCGCACCCTCGCCGCACTGGTCGAGGCCAAGTTTGACGAGGAATAGCGCGGGAAGGCAGCGTTGAGATGCCCCGCGAGATAACCGCTTACTCCAACCCGCTGATCAAGCGCGTCCGGTCGTTGCGCGAAAAGCGCCACCGCCGCGCCGAGGGGCTGTTCCTCGCCGAGGGGCTGCGCATCCTGACCGAAGCGCGTGAGACCGGGCGCTTGCCGCACCATCTGTTCTTCGCCCGCGACAGTGTCGATCACCCGCTCGTCCGCGCGCTGATCGCCGATGTCGAGACCGCAGGCGGCGAAGCGATCGAGACCACGCCCGACATTCTCTCCAAACTGTCGGGCAAGGATAATCCGCAGGCGGTGGTCGGCGTGTTCGCGGAGTTCGCCGCCACGCTCGACACTATCGATCGCACCACGGCACCGATCTGGCTCGTCGCCGAGCGCCTGCGCGATCCGGGTAATCTCGGCACGATCCTGCGCACCGGCGACGCCGTTGGCGCCGGCGGGCTGATCCTGATCGGCGAGTGCGTCGATCCCTTTTCGGTCGAGGCGGTACGCGCGAGCATGGGCGCGCTGTTCACCGTGCCGGTGGTGCAAGCCGAGTGGGACGATTTCCTGCCATGGCTGCGCGCTGACCCGGGCCAGCTGGTGGGCCTCAGCCTCGATACCGACACCGATTATCGCGCCGCCCGTTACGCGACGCCCTGCTTCCTGCTCACCGGCAATGAAGCGCAGGGGATGCCCGATGATTATGCGGCGGCCTGCGATCTGCTGGTCAAAATCCCGATGCGCGGCAAGGCCGACAGCCTCAATGCCGCTGTCGCGACTGCCGTGATGGCCTATGAGGCACTCGCCCAGCTCGGCTGAGCGGACGCCCCCACTTAGAACGCGGGGCGACCGCTTTCCTCAGCGACAAACGCCAGCAATGCCTTTTCGAAGTCGTCGAGCGTGCCATCGGCATCGACCTGCGCCTTGAGCCACGCGGCTTCACCGGGCGCAATCGCGCGATCGGCGGCGACGGCAGCGTCATGGTCTGGCTTGGCGGGCTTGGACCCGAACAGGTCGAGGAAGGCCCCGCTCGCCAGGGACTGGCCCATGCGACCCAAAAAGCCACCGACGCTCGTCTGCGTATCGTTCATGAACGCGTCGAGCTGGCCCGCGCGTTCGCGGCTCAGCGGGCGATAATCGCTGTGCGCCATCAGATGGTTGCCCACCGCCTGGACGAACAATGTCTTCCATTCGGGCGCATTGGCCGCGCCCATTGTTGCCGCCTTCAACCGGAACAGCAGCTCGGCCTCGCCTTGGCTGATGCAGCCGGGACCGTCGCCGGCGGCCGCAAACAGCATCCGGCGCAGCAGCGTGACTTCGGTTGCGTTGATTGATCCCGGATCGAGCGCACCCGAGCGCGTCGGCCCGGCCCCGCTGGTCACCACGGCTTCGATCTGGCGCAGGGCGTAATCCTTCAGCGTCTCGGGGACGTTGACCGCAACTTCGAGGGTTTTGACGAGCGTTTCGAGTTCGGCGCGCGATTCAACCCGCCCATCGGCGTCGATCCGCGCCATCAGCCATGCGGCCTTCGCCTCGTCGACATAGCCCGTCGGCGCCTGTTGCTGCACGACATAGGCGGTGATGGCCTCGACGAAGAACGCGACCCACTCGGCGGGCGGCGCAGCAATCGCATCGTTGAGCGCGAAAATCGCATCGGCTTCGACCGCATCGATCTTGCCATCGGGCCAGGCAACGCGGCGGATCGCGAGCACATCATCGGCAGTCATCACCGCGCGCGCCTTCAGCGCATCGGCAAGGTCGATCATCGGCAAAGTCATGTGGCAGTTTCCCGGTTAGCTGACCAAGCCTATCGCGCAGGGGTTGATTTGATCCTAAGATGCGCCTTGCCCCGCGACGCAGCGCTGCATGGCGACGGCGACGATGTCAGTCGTCCGCGCCCTGCGGATCAAACAGCAACGGCGTATCGCCCACCCGCGCCAGTGCTTCGACATGCGCGACTTCTTCGATCTCGCGCGTGCCGGTTTCGATATCGAGATCGCGGAATTTCTTGCCGGTCACCACCAGCCGCCCGTTGAACGAATTGGCAAAGGCATTGAAATTGCCGACCGCGCTGTTCAGCCCGCGACCGACCTTGTTCATATCTTCGGCCACCTTGGCGAGGCGTTCGTAAAGCTCCTTGCCCAGCCGCCCGATTTCAGCGGCCTGCCGCGCGAGATTCTCCTGCCGCCACACCGCCGCGATCGTGCGCGCAATCGCGACCAAATTGGTCGGCGTCGCGATCAGCACTTTCTTGGCAAAGGCATCGTCCCACAGTTTCGGATCCTGTTCGAGTGCTGCCGAGACGAAATGCTCGCCCGGCACGAACATCACCACAAAATCGACCGCTTCCTTGAACTGCGCTTCATAGGATTTGTTACCCAGCGCCATCGCATGCGCGCGCATGGACCCGGCGTGCGCGGCGAGTCCCTTGATCCGCTCGCCCTCATCCTCGGCCTCGAAGGCATCCTGATAGGCATTGAGCGACACTTTGGCATCGACCACCAGCAGTCGCCCGCCGGGAATGCGGATGATGACATCGGGCCGCAGCCGCCCGTCCTCGCCGCTCACACTCACTTCGGTCTGGAAATCGGCATGTTCGGACAAGCCGCAGGTCTCGAGTACATTGCGCAACTGCTGCTCGCCCCAGCGCCCGCGCGCCTTGGGCGCATTGCGCAGCGCATTGACCAGCCGCGCGGCTTCGCTGCTCACCCGCTCCTGCCCGACGCGCAGCCCCTGAAGTTCGCCCTTCAGCTGGTCGAAAGCGCTCGCACGCTCGGTCTCAACCTTCTTGACCGTCTCTTCGTACAGCGACAGCCGCTCGCTCACCGGCGCGAGCATTGACCGCAGATTCTGACCCGCCACTTCCTCGGACTGGCGGAAACGTTCGTCGGCGCGTTTCAGGAATAATTCCTGCGCTTCGTTGAGCAATTTGCCCGACACTTCGGCGAATTGCGCGCCCATCGCTTCCTTGGCTTCGCGCAATTCGGTCAGCCGCGCCTCGAACGCCGCGCTTTCGGCGGTCAGCGTCGCAATCTGCGTCAGCGCCGCCTCGCGCTCGCCGCGCACGCGCTCGAGCGTGGTCGCCAGCACATCGGTCGCCTTGGCGCGCTCGCTTGCTGCGGCCAGATCGGTAATCGCGCGGCGGAAATCCTCGACCGCCTTGTCGCGCTCGGCCCGCGCCGAAGCCGCTTCGCCACGCCCGACGCGCCAGCCGATCGCCAGCCCGCCGACGAGCGCGGCAACAATCAGCACGATAGCAAGCATATCCAAGCGTTTAAGGCTCCGATCGAGTAGAACGAAGCGCGAACTTAACCGAGCTTTTCCGACATTACAACCCGTCCGCCGCAGCGATCACGCTGGCGCTCAGGCGAAAATCTGTGCCAGTTCGTCGATCGACGTGCCTTCGCGAATGCGGCGCAGCTCGATATAGCTGACGGCGGCGATGGTCGTCGTGAACACTGACGACAACGTCCCGCTGATCCCGGCCGAAATCGCGGGCGCGAGATAGGCTGGACCGATCGACGCCCCGAGCAGCGACAACAGGCCAAGCGGAATCTGCAGCACCCACAGCACGACAAAAACCACCAGAAACATCGCAAAAAGCCGCCAGCGGCTGCCCCTGGTCAAGGCCCGGCTGCGCGACAAGCTGCCGAAGACGCCCTCGCGCTCCTGCACCAATACCGGCACGGCCACAGCCCAGCCGAGCGCGAGGTAAATCCCCGGCACGACCAGGAACATCAACCCGAAGAGAATCGCTATGCTTGAGACGATCCCGATCGCAAACAGCGGGAGCAGGACTGCAATCGCGGTGCCGAAGCATTCGCCAAATTGAGGGCGGCGATCATTCAAGTCCTCGATTGCGGCACGGCACAGCATCGCGTTCAACAGCCCGCCGAGAATCACCGCGAACACCGCATAAAGCCCAAGAAAAGTAAGATCGGCCGCGATCGCACCGGCATCGGGAACGACCCCAGGTTGCCCCAACGACAAAATTTGAAACTGGTAATATTGCAGGATTATCTGCGGAATGCCGCTCACGATGAAGGCAAGCCCGAAAAACAACGGTGCGTTACGTCCGATCACCGAGAAAGTCAGGCTGATCACGCGCCCGATCTCGAAATTTTCCTGAAACGCTGGTGTTATTGTCGCCATGGCCATTGCCCCCGAAAAGACCTGCGTGATTCTTTGGCGACCAGCCTGCCCATCGAAAGTCAGCAAGTCCAGTCCGTTATCTCCTTGCCAAGCGCGATTGCATTCTACAGTGTCGCGCCACGCGGGAGGATTTGTGACGGCGGCGCAATCAGCGGTTCATACCGGGGCAAATCAGGCCGCGATCGCGCCCGACGTCGCGGCGGCGCATGCCAGGCTGCTGGCGGACCGGAGCATCCAGTTCGACCTGACGGCCTATCAACCGCCCAAGCCACCGGCATGGTTGCGGCCAGTGCTTGAGCTCCTCAAGGCGATCAGCCCCTATCTGGTCTATTTGTTCTGGGGCGCCGTCATTCTGGGGGCGCTGTTCATCGCGTTTCTGATCATCAAGGAAGCGACCGGCATGGCGTGGCGCTGGCCGTGGCAGCGTGCTGTCGTCGACGAAGACCCCGACGCTGCGCTTGCTCCCGATGAATCGAAAGCGCGCATCCTGCTCGCCGAAGCCGAAGCGCTGGCGGCAAGCGGCGATTATGACGGCGCGGTCCACCTGATCCTGCGCCGCAGTGTCGAGGATATCGGCGACCGCCTGCCCGATTTCGTCCGCCCCTCGCTCACGGCGCGCGACATTGCTGCCTCGCCCAGCCTGCCCGATCGCGCGCGCGCGGCTTTTGCGACGATCGCGGTTGTCGTCGAAGCCGCGCTGTTCGCGCGCACGCCGGTCGGGGTCGAAGGGTGGCAGCGCGCGCGCGATGCCTATGCCGATTTCGCGCTGCGGGGCACGTGGAACCGCCAGCAAGTCCCCGCGTGAACGGCAGCGACGCCTTTAACCCCCGCACGATATTGTGGGCGGCCTTTGCCAGCATGATGGCAGCGGCGGCGTTCTTTCTGCTGTCGACCTATGCCCCCGATTTCCGCTTGGCGGGCGAGGGCGAAGCGACGCCGCTGTCGAAAAGTGGCGTTGGTTTCGCTGGCCTCGCCAAATTGCTCAGCCTGACCGGCAAGCCCCCGGCGATGGCCCGCGACGACGATGATTTGCTGCGTCCCGCGCTGCTGATCGTCCCGCTCCGGCCCGAAACGCCCGAAAAGGCCGTCGATGCGCTTATCGCGAAGCGCGAGTATAAGGCGACGTTGTTCATCCTGCCCAAATGGGAAGTCGCGCCGCGCCCCGATCATCGAGGCTGGGACCAGCGGATCGGCCATCTCGAACCAGTCACGGTCAATGTCGCGCTGCGCAAGGTCGCCGCCGCCAATATCGGCTGGGAGTCGCGCAAAGCGGCGCCGGTCGCGATCGAGGGCCTGGCAGTCACCGCGCCCGAAGAGATGCAATGGCTCACCGATCCCGCACCCTTCATTGCTGACGCGGCCGGCCACGCGATCGTGAGCCGGATCGACACCACGCCGCATTGGATTCTGACCGACCCCGATTTCCTCAACAATCAGGGCCTCGCCGACCCCACGCGTGCCGCCGCCGCCTTGCGACTGATCCACCGGCTGCAGGGCAATGACGATGCGGTGATGTTCGACCTCAGCTTGCTGCGGTCGGGCAACAGCATGAACCTGCAGAAGCTCTTGGTCGAACCCCCTTTCCTCGCGCTGACGCTGGCGCTGATCGCTGCGGCGGCGCTCGCGGTCGCGCATGGGCTGGTGCGCTTCGGCCCCGCCCGCGCCGAGGCTCGGGCGATCGCCTTTGGCAAATATGCGCTGGCGGATACCACCGCGCGGCTGTTCCGGCGCGCGGGGCGGCTCGGGTCGCTGGGCGGGCGCTATGCCGCGCTGATGCGGAGCCGCGCGGGCAAGCTGCTCGGCGCACCGCCAGGACTCGCGGGCGATACGCTCGACGCGTGGCTCGATGCACGCGACAACACCGCGGGCGCGCGCTTCAGCGAGCTTGCCGCCGCCACCGGCGCCACGACCGACGAAGCAGGCGTGCACGCCCGCACGCGCGCGCTCAACGACTGGATTCAAAGGAGGAAGCGTGACAGTTGATGACGTCAAGGCCCTGGGCCAGGCCATTCGTGGCGAAGTCGCCAAGGCGATCACCGGGCAAAGCGACACGCTCGACCTGATGCTGACCGCGCTCTTCGCGGGCGGCCACATCCTGCTCGAAGGGCCACCGGGCACCGCCAAGACGCTCACCGCGCGCGCTTTCGCCGCCGCGATCGGCGTCGATTATGGGCGCATCCAGTTCACCCCTGATCTGATGCCAGGCGACGTGGTTGGCGGCACGATCTTCAACTTCCGCACCGGCGAATTCAGCCTCACCAAAGGCCCGGTGTTCTGCGATCTGCTGCTCGCCGACGAAATCAACCGCACCCCGCCCAAGACGCAGGCCGCGCTGCTGGAGGCAATGCAGGAACGCTCGGTCACCTTCGACGGGACGACGCATCAATTGAGCCCCAATTTCATGGTCGTCGCGACGCAAAACCCGATCGAGCATCAGGGCGTCTATCCCCTCCCCGAAGCGCAGCTCGATCGCTTCCTGTTCAAGCACCGCGTCGGCTACCCCGATCTGGCGCAGGAACGCGCGATCATCGCCCAGCACGGCGCCGCCGGAGCCGATCCCTTCGCGCGCTACCCCATCACGGCGCAAACCGACGCGGCGACGCTGGCTGCAGCCCGGGCGGTGGTCGATTCGGTGCGGCTGGTCGACGAAGTGGTCGATTATGTTGCGACGCTGATCCGCGCGACACGCACCAACACCCAGCTCGAAGTCGGCGCGTCACCCCGCGCTGGCGCAATGCTCGCCCGCGCCGCCCGCGCGCGCGCCGCGCTCGAAGGGCGCGACTATGTCATCCCCGATGACGTCAAGCTGCTCGCGATACCCGCGCTGCGCCACCGCGTGCTCTTATCGCCCGCCGCGCAGATCGACGGGCGCCAGGTCGAGCAAATCGTGACCGACATGGTCGACGCGACGGAGGCGCCGCGTTGATCTACCCCAGCGGTCGCGCGGTCTGGCTGGCGGTGGCAGGGATTCTGCCAGCGTTTGTCATCGCGTTGATGTTACCAGCGCTCTGGTACCTCGGCCTCGCCTGGACGTGCGCCGTGCTGGGCTTCACGCTGATCGATGTCGTCGCGGCGCCGGCGCGCAGCACGATCACGGCGGAGATCAGCTCAACCGGGCGCGTCGCAATTGGCAACGTCATCGACCTGCGCGTGACCATCCACCAGCAGCGGGCAGCAGCTCGGCGCGTCGAACTGCGGATCGGCCATGACAATCGCATCATCCCGCTGACGGCCGATACCGCGACGATCAGCCTGCCCGATACCAGCGTGACGCTGCCCTTTCGCGCCGAGCGGCGCGGCATCGCGGCGGTCGACCGACTGTGGCTGCGCTGGCGCGGCCCCTTCGGCCTTGCGTGGCAGCAGACGACGCTCCCCGTCGGCCACGGCATCGCGGTGATGCCCGATGTCGAACGCGTGCGCGAACAGGCCATCGCGCTGCTCCAGAGCGATGCGCTCACCGGCGACTTGGCGCGCAAGCGCGGCGGGCGCGGGCGCGAGTTCGATTCGCTCAAGGATTATCAACCGGGCATGGAGCGCCGCTTCATCGACTGGAAACGCAGCGCCCGCCACGGCCAATTGCTCGCCAAGGATTTCGAGGTCGAGCAGAACAACAATATCGTCCTCGCGATCGATAGCGGGCGGCTGATGTGCGAGCCGCTCGACGGGATGCCGCGCATCGACCGCGCGGTGACCGCCGCGATGCTGATGGCCTTTGTCGCGCTGCGCGGCGGCGATCTCGTCAGCCTGTTCAGCTTCGATTCGCGCCCGCGCGTCAGCACCGGCGCGAGCCGCGGCGCCGATCGCTTCCAGATGCTCCAGCGGCTCGCGGCCGAAATCGACTATTCGACCGAAGAGACCAACTTCACGCTCGCGCTGACGACGCTGGCGGGCAAGCTCACCCGGCGATCGCTGATCGTCGTCTTCACCGATTTCGTCGATCCGGTCAGCGCCGAACTGATGCTGCGCGTGACCGGTCGGCTTACCGAACGCCATGTCGTGCTGTTCATGCTGATGCGCGACGAAGAGCTCGAAGGACTGGCCGATGCCGTGCCCGAAACGCTCGACCATGTCGCCCGAGCGGTCACCGCGGGCGCAATGCTGCGCGACCGCGACCTCGTCATCGGGCGGCTCAAGCTGCTCGGCGCCGATGTGATCGAGGCGGATCACAAGACGATCGGCGCGTCCCTCATCGCGCGCTATCTCGCGATCAAGCGGATGGATAGGCTCTGATCATGGCAACAGCTCCCGATCGTCAGAGCGTGTCGAGCTTCCGCGCCGAACGCGAAGCCGGCTGGCTCGAATTCCAGGCGCTGCTTGACCGTGTCGAGCGCCGGTCGCCGCGTGCGCTGACCGAGGAAGAACTGCTGCTACTGCCAACGCTCTACCGGTCGACCTTGTCGTCGCTGTCGGTGGCGCGCGCGATTTCGCTCGATGCCGGGCTGATCGCCTATCTCGAAGCGCTCGCTTTGCGCGGCTATCTGTTCATCTACGGCGTGAAAGAGGGCATCGGCAAGCGCATCACCCGCTTCTTCCTCGCCGATTGGCCGCGTGCGGTGCAGGATCTGTGGCGCGAGACCTGGGCGTCATTTGCCTTGCTGGCGATCGGCGCGGTCGCGGGCTATCGCCTCGTCGCCGCCAATCCTGCCTGGTTCGACGCGATCATTCCGGGTGAGCTTGCCGGTGGGCGCGGGCCGAATGCCAGCGCCGAAGCGCTGCGTGCGATGTTGTATGACGGCGGCGGCGGCCAGTTCTTGACGGGCTTTGCCGTGATGCTGTTCACGCACAACGCGCAAATTTCGCTGCTGGCTTTTGCGCTCGGCTTCGCGCTTGCCGTGCCGACTGCCTTGCTGATCCTGATGAACGGCTGCCTGCTCGGCGCCTTTTTCCAGGTCTATGTGGCCAAGGGGCTGGGCTTCGAACTCGGCGGCTGGCTGTCGATCCACGGCACCACCGAGCTGTTTGCGATCACGATCGCGGGCGCCGCCGGTATCCGTATCGGCACGCGCGTGGCGTTCCCGGGCGGGCAACCCAGGCTTGCCGCCGCTGCACGTGCGGGCCGCGTGTCGGCAACCGCGATGCTCGGGGTGGTGGTGATGCTGTTCGTGGCGGGCCTGCTCGAAGGCATCGGCCGCCAGCGGATCACGAGCGATGCAGTCCGCTATGGCATTGGGGCGACGATGCTGCTGCTGTGGCTTGGCTATTTCTACCTCTTGCCCCGGATGACTCATGGCCCGCGCTGAGCGCCGTCTCCGCGACATGCGCCGATCGCTGGTGACGCCCGAAGGTATCGACCTCGGCATCGTGCTCGCCGAAGCATCGCCGCGCGCGGCAGCCTTTGTGATTGACGCGATCATCATGCTGGTAACGATCGTCTTCGTCGCGATCGTGATCATCATCGGCGTCGTGCGGTATGGCGCGACCGCTGGCGAGCCAATGGCGATTGCGTCGCTGTTGTTCTTTTTCCTGCTACGCAATTTCTATTTCATTCTGTTCGAAGCGGGCCGTCGTGCGGCGACTCCGGGCAAGCGGCTCAACAATCTGCGCGTGATCAGCCGTGATGGCAGCGGGCTGTCGATCGACCAGATCATCGCGCGCAATCTGATGCGCGAGATTGAGGTGTTCCTGCCGCTGACGCTGCTGGCAGCGCGCGCTGCCAATGGCACCGCCGATACACTGATGACGCTGTTCGGGCTGGGTTGGGCGCTGCTGTTCACTTTCTTCCCGCTGTTCAACCGCGACCGGCTGCGAATCGGCGATCTGCTCGCTGGCACTGCCGTCATCCACGCCCCGCGCCGCCAGTTGCTCGACGATCTGGTGGCCGTCGCACCGCCGCAAGTGGCGCGCTTCCACTTCACCGACGCGCAGTTCGACGCCTATGGCATCAGTGAGCTTCAGCGGCTCGAACAGGTCCTGCGCGAACCGAATGACGACGCGTGCTGGATCGTCGCCCGCGCGATCGAAAACCGGATCGGCTGGACCGGCAATTTGCACGACCCCCGCGCCTTCCTGTGGGCCTATTACGAAGGCCTGCGCGCGCACCTTGAGCGAGAAGTGCTGTTCGGCGTGCGGCGGGCAGACAAGAACGCGGGCTAAGCGACGCCCGCGTCCCCGCCGAATTTTCAGGCGGTCCACACCTTATCAAGCGCGGTGCAGAACGCCTTCATATCAGCCATTGAACCCACCGTGACGCGCGACACCGTCGGCCAGATCGGCCACGAGCGGCCGATCTCGACGCTCTGCGTGCGGAACGCGGCCTGCACTTCCTTGGCGGGCTTCGTCTTCCAGTCGATCATCACCATGTTCGCGTTGGTCGGCACCACCTTCAGCCCGCGCGCTTTCAGATGATCGAGCGTCAGCCCGCGGGCGGTTTCCATCTCCGCCTTGCGCGCCGCGATCAGCGATGTGGCGGTCAGGCTTGCGGTCGCACACGCCAGCGACGGCAGCGGCAGCGCGCCCGACTGCATGCCCCCGTCATAGCGCATCATCTTGGCGATGTTGGCGGGGTCGGTCATCACAAAGCCCATCCGCATGCCCGCCATCCCGAAAATCTTCGAGAAGGTACGCAGTACTACCACGTCCTTGTATTTGGCCGCGAAAGACGACGCGACCGGCGCACCGGCAAAATGGGTATAGGCTTCGTCGATCAGCACCATTGATCCGTCGGGCTTGTTCTTGATCAGCCATTCGATGTCGGCGAGCGGTGTGATCGTGCCCGTAGGGTTGTTCGGTGTGCAGATGTAATAGAGCCCTGCATTGGGATCGGCCGCCAGCATCGCCTTGACGTCATGGCGGAAATCGGGCGTCAACGGCACGCGCTTGACCGGCGCGCCGAGCCATTCGGCGGAGCGACCGGCGAGTTCGAACGTCGGGTCAGCCGTCACCAGCCCGCGCGTCGGCGAGCAAAAGCTGATCACCGCGCGCGACAGCGGATCGCTCGATCCTGGCCAGGGCGCGACATGATCGAACGGCACGCCTTCGACCGCCATCACCGCCTTGATGAAATCGCTGCGCTCGTCATGTGGCGAATAGCGGTTGCTGTGCGCGATCATCTTCGACGCGGCGAGTTGGCCGGGCGTCAGCGGCCCGGTCCAGCATTCATTGGCACCGATCCGCGTCTTGGCGCTCGGCGCCGGATCGGGCACCCCGCCTGAGGCCCAGGCCGGCGCGCCGCGCATCGCCGCCAGGCTGCCGACCCCGAACACCGCCGCCAACCGGGCAAGGTCACGGCGCTGATAGCCCCGCGCCAGCAGATCGTCCTTCGCTTCCTCGGGCAAGATCGTCGGGGTCGCTTCCAAAACACGGTCGGTCATCGCAGTTGCTCCATGATTTTGGCTCAGGCGTTTCGCCCGGTGCCGATTTGCCGTCACATCTTCAGGGAATTTCTGAACATCACAATCGAAATGAAAATCAGATACAGGCCGAACGCACGCCGCAGCGGCGCGGCGGGCATGCTGTGCGCCACCGCCACGCCCAGCGGCGCGGTCAGGATCGACATTGAGGTAATCACCGCCGTCGCAGGCAGGTTGACATAGCCAAGCGACCCCCACGGCAGCCCCGGCTCGCCGAACCCGATCAGCACGAAGCCGATCGCGCTTGGAATAGCGATTAGCACGCCAATGCCCGAAGCGGTTGCAATGGCACGGTGGATCGACCGGCCGCATAAAGTCATCACCATGATCGCGATGGTGCCGCCGCCGATCCCCAGCAGCGACGAAAACGTCCCCAGCCCGCCCGCAATCGCCACACGCGGCCCGATGGCCGGCATGTCGTCGCTCAGCTTGTGATCAGCGAGACGCGGCAACAGGAACAGGAGCGACATCAGCCCGACGCCAACCGCAAAGATCATTGTCAGCACGTGGCCATCGA
>JAIETY010000198.1 GCA_019744885.1 Sphingomonas sp. | reverse complement strand
GCCGCGCGACACATAGTCCGATTGAACAGCAATCGTAAACGACACATCCGTGTCGGTGCCCTTCGGCACTGTCGAAGCACCAGCCGGCGTATTGGCCATCACCTGCGCAGCGGCGGGAACGGGAGACATCGTCAACATCACTGCCGCGGCAGCGATCAGCAAACGGCCGTGTTGTCGTGCCGATTGGCAAAGCATCGCAGCGACGCTTGAACGATGCCAGGTCATAAATGCGTCAGGAGCCGCGCGGTGCCGATGCGTTGCATGCCTCCATGCGCGCCGGGTCGAACGTCTCGCCCGCGACCGAGAAGGAGTCGAGCTTGCCCAGTCGACGGGCCACGTTTGCGCACACGGTTTCGGGGCGGCTGCCGACAATCGGCGCGCTCCAGACATTGCCGCGCGCGTGCCAGACCACGCTGGCGATGATGAGCGTTTGCTTCGTGCCGGGCTCAGCGGCGACGGCCACATACTGCGCGGTCGGAGCCTGGGCGGTTACGGCGGTGGCCGAAAGCGCGGCAATAGCGGCGATTGCAGTGCGGACGATGGTTATTGTGGTCATGTGCGTTCTCCTAGTGCTGATGGAAACAAGATGTTGCCGCGACCAGAACGGTCGCGGGGCTGCTAAGCCTCAGGCGGTTGTCGGCAGTTCAGCGGCGGCGCGGCGCTCGGCATGCGCGCGCCATGCCTCTGCCGCCGTCCACACCGCGATCCCGAGCAGACCAAGATCCTTGAGCAGGAAGCCCTGCAGATCAGGCGTGAGGCCGGGCGTCGTGAACAGGAAGCTCAGCGTGCCGAGCAGCGCGAAAACGGTGATCGCACTGCCGATGGCCGAAAGCTGGGGCGCCCAGCGGCGCAGCGCTATCATGACGCCGGCGGTGATTTCCACCACGCCGATCAGGTTCGACGCGCCCTGAACGCCGAGCAGCGACAACAGCCAGCTAAAGAACGGGCTGTTCGCGATCAACGGCTGGATCGCCTGCGCTTCCTCCGCGGTGAATTTATAAAGCCCGAAGCCGACGAAGAACAACACGAGCGCGTAGCGCATGATTCCCTGTCCGAGGTTCTGGAGCCGATCAATCTTGTTGGTCATGCGAATCACCCTTTCGATAATGTATGCGTCATGCATATACCTAATATTGGGGTTGTCAACATATATGCTTGACGCATATAGTTGTAGCGAGAGGTGCAACATGCCGAGTCCACACAACGTCCCCGCCCGATTGATCGGCCTTACAGGCCTTACCAACCTCGCATTCTGGCTGTTGTGGCCGGCGGGGATCGTGCGCGTGGCCGGTCTCGACTGGGGGCCGGTAGCGGCCGGACTGTTCGGATCGGCGGCCTGGCTCGCGATGATGCTGGCGATGCCGATCGCCTCACGACTGGTGCTGTGGATCGGGCATCGCAGCGTCGCCGCGCTGGCGACGGGCTTGATCGTCGTCGCTGCGATTGGGATTGCCATCGCGCCGGGGGGACCGATTGAATGGGTGTGGACTGCTTTTCTCGGCTTTGGCACCGGCCTGCGCTGGATCGCCTGCGATTCCTGGATCGCCGACGTCACGCCGCCCGACCGGGTCGGGCGCATGCTGTCCCTGGGCGAGATGGTTGTCGGGCTTGGCTTTGGCCTGGGCCCGGCGATGGCCGCTGCTTTCGCCAATATGGGATCACCGTCGACCATCGGCCTGTCGGCGGCGCTGATCGCTGGCTTGGGCGGCACGCTCATCATTGGCGTGCGCGGGCCAGTCACTGCCATCACGCCGCTTGTCGACGCGGTAGCGCGGCCCCATTGGCTGGCGGGCATCCCCACCGGTGCAGCATTGCTGTTGCTCGCCAGCGCTCTGCTCGGCGGGCTCAACGAAAGCGGGTTCGCCGGTATCGCTACCCTTATCGCCGTCGCCGGCGGCGGTGATGCAAGCGCATCGCTAGCGGCCGCCGCAGCGGTCGGGTTCGGCAGCTTCGTCGCGCAATATGCGCTTGGCGCCGCCGCCGATCGCTGGGGCGGATGCAAAGTGCTGATGGCGTGCGCGGCGATGCTCACGGGTGCGCTGACGTGCCTGGCAATCGTGCCGGCGGCGCTGCCCTATGCGTCGTTCGTGATCGGCGGCGTCGGTGGCGGCCTCTACACCGTCGCGGTAATCTTCGGCCTGCAAGCGCAACGCGGCACCGGCGGCAGCGCGTCGATGATTGGTGCGGCGGCCATTTGCTACACCATCGGCACGCTGGCCGCGCCGACGCTGGCCGGCATCAGCCTCGCTGCGCTTGGCCCCGCGCCAACATTGCTGGCGATGGCCGCGCTTGCCGCTGCGCTGCTGGCGGCGATCATCGCGCTCCAGGCATGGCGGTGGGTAGATCGGACCCGCAATCTCGGCCCGGCCTGCGCGTTCCGCGTCAGCCCGACGGCATTTGGTGGCAGTGATTAAGTGTGGCAGCCTGACATAGATCGACGCTTTATCGGTATGGAATTGCGCCCTCGCTGTCATCCGCGTGACCGTGATTTTGCGGACCACCCATCCCACCGTCAGAATTCAAGTAGGGATGGTCAATACCGGATCGTTGTAACGCAACCGCTGCCATACGGCTTCATGCAGACTTACGAGTGTCCGAACTCCGGTCCAGAACACCCGCGTCTGAGATCGCCAACCCGCCTCGGGCACCACTGCGTTTTGGTTGGCCCCGAAATGACCGCTTCTCGGTTGATGTGACCCGTTTAGGACGCTCTCGCGGGCTTTTGACCATCCCAACTTCGGACGTTCATTCACGTTGCGGAATTGCTGCGTAATATTCCCTACCGAATCTAATCAGGCCAAGCCTATCCAATCCGAAGCGTGCTCCACTGGCCTGATTTACCTTACGCCGGACTGTCCGCCATAAAGATTTGGGGATCCATGTCGGCGCTTCTGACTTGCCATCTTGGTAGAATTCTTTGGAGCACTGAAATTTTGGCTAACGATATCGGCGTTAAACCCTGAGAGTTTTTGAATCCGCGACGACTGTTCCCGTACGGTTGCGCCAGTCGTGATGAGGAAGGTCTCGTCGTGCGCACCTTAGGCAACATGAAGCTTGACCTTTGTCGCCTGATATCTACCCCTGTCGCCAATCGAGGTGACCCTGGCGTCCTGCGTCGGTTGAAACGTGGCGTTTGTGACGTTGATAAGACCCGTGAAGGCCGATTGACCTCCGCCAATCATCGCCACGGCTGGAGAGCGCAATTTGGCCCCGCAAGCGAAAACACAATCGCGTTCGGCGATGCGCTCCCCAAGAGCAGCGATTATGTCTTTCGGCTTCGTCCTGGTGATCGCCAATTCGGTCACGCCTGCCAGCGCTCGGGAACTGTGCGCCGAACGTCCCGGGCAGACCACACCACCTTGCACTGTCGAGCGCGGCCGCGTCGTCCTGGAAACTGGCCTCGTCGGCTGGTCGCTGCAGCAAAGCACCACCGACCGGGAGGATACATTTACGATTGCACAGAGCACGCTGCGGATCGGCATTGCCGATCATGGCGAAATCGCGATCGGGCTGACGCCTTTCGCCACCAAGCGCGTGCGCGACACGTTGGCGGCGCTGGTTGATCGTCAGTCCGGGGTTGGCGATATCGTGTTTTCGGTCAAACGGAGTTTCGGCAAAAGCGGACGCACCGGCCTTCGCGATCAAGGCCTATGTCTCTGCCCCTGTCGGCGTGGCCCCTGCGGGCGCCGGTGATTGGACCGCCGGAGCGGGCGTGCCCATATCGATACCCTTGTCTGATACCATCGAGTTCTCGCTCACCCCGGAGATTAACGGCGTCGTCAATGGCAGCGGCCGCGGGCATCACATTTCCTTTGGCAGCGCGGGCGGCTTTGCGTTCAAAGTGTCGGATGTCTTCAGCCTGAATGCGGATATGCGGGTGCTCCGCGACGATGACCCTGTAACTGCCTCGACAAAGGCAGCCGTTGGCACGTCGGTTGCCATTCTGACGCGCGATAATCTTCAGTTCGATCTTGGCGGCAATTTCGGGATCAACAACAGCACGCCCGGTGTCGAGCTTTATGTCGGTATCGCGAAGCAGTTTTGATGCCGGGTTTACCAACTCGTTGAAGAGGCGACAAAGTTACCACATGACCCCCGCTTTGTTAAATTCGTGGGCCATGATAGGTCATCACGATGGGGCTCGGGGAAAATTTTGTCGCGCGGCGGATGCCTTGGTTGGTCATCGCATCGGTCGCCATAATCTTTGCATCTCCGGCAGCGGCCGCGACGCCGAGATTGATTTGTCAGGCCGGATCGGTGCCCGGCGCGGGCGTGTCGGCGGCGGTACTGGACCAGGCTACGCTCGCGACAGAAGCAGCTATTGAAAGGCGGCTTGCTGGCGGCGGCGGCCCAGCCGAGATCGCCTTGCTCGATGTTGCGGATGAGCCGACGGCGTCGCTTACTCTGCTGGCGCGCGCCCGCTATTGTGCAGCAGCCGGGGAGCTGATGCGGGTCGATCCAGGTGGCAATCAGTTAGAAGCCAGACAGTTCCTGCTGGCAGCCGTCAATCTGGCGCGCCAAGCACGCGATACCACCGTTGAGGCCCGTGCGGCCTACCGATTGGGTTTGACGCTGTTGGGTGGCGACAGCGTCGTCGGCGCGAATACCCGCGGCTCGGCGCAGCCCAAGCCAGCAACGGCCGACAATCCACCTGCGCCGCCGGGCGAAGAAGGTCCATGCGCCGCCGTTGAAGCCCCCGTCGTGCGCGGACCCGCCTCAATCCTGGCGCGCGCCGCTCTGGGCTGCGCCGCCGTCCGCGCGCTTGAAGCGGGTGACGCCGATCGCGCGGCGCTGGCGCGGTTGCGCCTGGCACGGCTGATGCTGGCCGATACTGCCAGAGCGCCATTCCGCGCTGCGGCGTTGCGCACCGAAGCCGCGGATGCCGCGCGCCAAGGGCTTCAGGCCGCACGCCAGATTGCTTCGCCCTTGCGGCGCGCGCTGCTCACCGGGCGGCTTGCCGAGGTCAAGGCGACGGCCAACCCCGCCGATGAGGAGATTTTCAAAGCGATCGCGCTGATGCGCGCAGACGCGAGCGGCGACGCCGCTATATTGGCCTTCGCAGCAGCCCTTGAGGGGCGGATCAAGCTCGCGCAGGGGGATCGCCAAGCGGCAGAAGCCGCGTTCGAGCGTGCGGTATTTCTTGAAGGGCAGCGCAGCCAGCCACTGCGCCTGCCCAACTGGCTCTTGCTGCTCGCCGAAGCGCGCCCGGATCGTCGACCCGCTTTGGTCCAGCAAGCATATCGTGCGCTGGAGGCGATCCGACCGATTCTGCCGCTCAACGATGCGCTTACCGAAGAATCGAATTTCGCGTTGCAGATGCGACCTGTGTTCGAGGCAGCGGTTGCGTCGCAGCTTGCCGAGGCCGGATCCGACCAAGCCCGCATCGCGAGCGTTCAACGCATTTTGGAGACATATCGCGAGGCCGAATTGCAATCGGCATTCGGCGCCAATTGTGTGCCGAGCCGTGATCCCGTCGATCCGGCAACGCTGCGCGTCGGCGAAGTCCTGCTCTATCCCATTCTGGTCGACGATCGGGTCGAGCTGCTGTTCGTCGCCGGTGGCGGCGGGGCAGCGGCGCGGTACAGCCGATTGGCGACAACGACGCCGATCACGCGGCGGGCGGTTGCCCAGCTGGTCGACGACATGACAAGCTCGATCGTGAATGGCGGCGACGATCGTTGGAAAGAAGCGGCGCACACCCTGTACGATCTGCTGATCAAGCCGATCGAGGGGCGGCTGCAACCCGGCGGCACGCTCGTGATCGTGCCTGATGGGCCGCTGCGCGCGTTGCCGTTTGCAGCGCTGATCGACGGCAATGACAAGTTCCTGATCGAACGAACGCAGCTCGCCCTGGCACCGGCGCTTGCCTATTCGCAACCAGGCCGTGATCGCAGCGGCCAGGCACTGAAGGTCGTCGCGGTCGCCTTGCAGCGCGAAGTCGATCTGCCGGCCGGGCGCTTTGCCAAGCTGGCCGGGACCCGCGACGAGGCACTGGCAGCAGCAGGCCCGGGCGGGACGGTGATCGACGATTTCCGCGAAGCCGATCTGCGCCGCGCACTTGGACGAGGCCGAGTCGACGTGCTGCACCTTGCCACACATGCAGCGTTCAACGGGCGATCCGATCGCAGCTTCATCGTCGCCAATGGTGAAGCGATCCCGCTTGCCGATCTGCGCGGCCTGATCGGGGAAAGCCGCACGCGCGGCGACGATCTTGATCTGCTGGTGCTCAGCGCGTGCGAAACGGCGGTCGGCGACGATCTTGCGAGCATGGGGCTGGCGGGTGCTGCCGTCCAATCGGGAGCAGAAAGTGCCATCGCTTCGCTCTGGTCGGTCAACGATACCGGCACCGTGGCGCTGATGAAGGGATTTTACGATCGCTATCGCGGTGGCGACAGCAAGGCAGCGGCGCTGCGGCAGGCGCAACTGGCGCTGATCGCGCGCGGCAACGATTTGTCGCACCCGTCAATCTGGGCGGCATTCACATTGCTGGGGGGATGGCGATGATATTTTTTGCAAGGTTGATGGGCGGCGCAGCGCTGGCGCTGCTGGCGGTAAGCCCGGCTCGCGCACAGACCGCGATTGCGCCCGACACTCAGCCTGCCGTGACCACCGGCACGACCGCCACGACAACCGGCACGACGACGGTGATCGACGGCGGTCGCCGCGTCGGTGATAACCTGTTCCACAGCTTCACGGCATTTTCGCTCGGCACGGGCGACACCGCGCTATGGATACGATCCGGCGGAGATGGGGCAACGATTGCCAATGTCATCAACCGAGTGACGGGCGGCACGGTATCGACCATCGATGGGCGGATCGCGACGCAAGGTCTGGACCGGGCGAATTTCTTCTTCATCAATCCCGCCGGGCTGGTCTTTGGGGCCAATGCCTCGGTCGACGTGCCGAATGCGGCGTATTTTTCCACCGCCAACACACTGCGTTTTGCCGATGGCGGCGTGTTCGGCGTCACGACGCCGGGCGGTTCGACCTTTTCGGTGGCGGCCCCCAGTGCCTTTGGCTTTGTTGGCGTGCGCGGTGACATTGTCGTGCGAGGCGCAAGGCAAGGCTTTGTCGGCGCCGGTACGCGCCTGTCGCTGAGCGCGGCCAATATCAGCATTGATCGAGCAACGTTCACGCCTGGCGGGCTCGATTTGCTCGCGCTCGGCGCCGCCAATATCGATGTTGCGCTCGATCAACCGCTGGCAAGCCGGTTTGCTGGCGGCAATCTGACGCTGACGGACAGTTTCATCAGCGTCCAGCCCAGCGCGGCGCAGACCGGGATGGTTCGCGTCAACGCGGGGCGCTTCACGCTGACGAGTTCGATCCTGGCATCGGATTCGAACGAACGTAGCGCCGCTGGTCTGCGCGTGCTGGCGAATGACGTGATGTTGAATGCGTCCGCCAGCGGCGCACACCAGACCTATCTCGGCAGCTTTGCGCCCGATGCCGGAAATGCCGCCACGGTTGATATCGATGCGCTGCGGATCATGATGTCGGGCACCAGCCAGATCAGTTCGCAGGCACTGCCCGGCGCCACGGGCAACGCCGGTGCCATTCGCATCCGCACGGGATCATTGCTGGCAGAGGCAGGAGCATCGATCGTCTCGTCGGCCTATGGCAGCTCGCAGTCCGGCAATATCGACATAACGGCGAACAGCATCACGATGCGCACCGGCGCACTGATCGAATCCACGACCTTCGGTACCGGCAGCGGCGGCGATCTGACGATCCAGACGGGATCGCTGGCGTTGGACGACAGCGTGATCGCGGCCGAGGCGGAGCCGGGCGCAAGCGGAGACGCGGGCACTATCAGCATCGTGGCGACGAACGTGGCGCTGAACAATGGCGCGCGCATCACATCGTCCAATCGCGGCAGCGGGCTTGGCGGCCTGATCGACGTCACGGCCGACACGATCATCTTGCGCGGCGGATCGCGGATCGAAGCCGATGCGATCGGCCCATCAAGCGGCGGTGCGGGCGCGGTTTCGGTCACCGGCCGCTTGGTGCAGATCGAATCCGGCAGCGAAATCTCGTCTGTCACCGAAGGATCGGGCGATGCCGGCGCGGTGCTGATCGATGCCGAAAATCTGGTGATCGACGATGGGCTGATCAACAGCGCCTCGCTGGGCGGCACGGGGGCGGCGGGCACGGTGATCGTGCGGACCAACACGCTCGACATCCGCAACACCGGGGAAATCACGACATCGACACTGGGGTCGGGCGACGCTGGGTTGATCGAGATCGCCGCGCGGTCGATCAATTTGAGCAATAACGGCCGTATCGCGTCCGAAACGCTGGGCAGCGGGCGTGCAGGCGACATCGTGATCGAACGCAACGGTGGCGTCGCGCCCAACATATCGATCACGACCGGAGGGCAAATCAGTTCGTCGCAGCGGGGCGGCGCGGCCACGGGCGATGCTGGCACGATTTCCATCGCGGCCGGGCGGTTGTTCATGGGGCCGTCGAATACACCCGGCATCCGCACCGACGTATTCAATATCGGCAATGCAGGCGCCATCACGATCACGGCGCAAGCGGTGGAGTTGAACGGTGCGCAGATTACCTCGAGCAACGGGCAGCAGCCGGGCTTTTCGGGTGCCATCGACATCACTGCTGATACGCTGGTGCTGCGCAATGGCGCAACCATCGACACGACGTCGTTTAACCGCGACGCCGCAGGCGCGATCCGGCTGGCGGTGGGGAGCTTGACGGCGACCGGCTCTGCAATCCGCAGCGCCAATGTCGACGATGGTGGCGGCACCGCCGGCAGCATCCTGATCGAGGCCAACCGGGTCGATCTGCTCGACGGGGCCAGTATTTCAACCAATTCGGTCTCCGGGGCGGCGGGTGACATCACCTTGCTGTTTCCGCGCACGGGAACGCTGGTGTTGCGCGGTGCAGCCGATTCGGGCGTCATCACAACATCGTCGGGGCCCGGCACGGGCGGCATCATCACAATCGCCAGCCCCTATCTGATCCTGTCGGACGGTGGACAGATTCTGGCGCTGGGCGACGCGTTCGGTGCCGATGTGCTGCTGCAATCCGATTTCTACATCCGCTCGTCGGATCGGCTGAACCTGCTGTCGGTGGCAGGCGCTTTGCTGGTCGATAGCCAGGTCGGTGATCTGTCGACGGGTGCTGAACAGATCGACCTGTCGTTCCTCGATGCGTCGTCGGTGCTGCGTGGGCAATGCGCCGCGACACGGCGCGGGGGCACCAACCAGTTCAATCTTCGCGCCACCGGCCCCTATTCTGGCATGGTACTGCCAACCGATCGCACCACGTCCTCCATTGCACGGATCCCGGCCAGCTGGACGCGATGCGCAAAGTGACCGCCCTGCCCGTGCTCAAGCTGTGTCTGGTCTGCACCATGCTGTCCCCCACAACAGCGCACGCGCAGGACCGGCCCGAGCCGCTTCAGGGCCGGACCGGGCCGGGTGTTGTTCCGCCGCCGCTTCCGGCCTTTTCGCAGCCCCCGGCGGCCATGCTGCCGCCGGTCGCCACACCGCCGCCAGCGGCGAGTGCTGCGAGCGATGCCGATCCGCTGATCGCCGACGTGGCCGTTGCGAGCATGCCGGGCGCCGCGCCGGTGGCGCCTGACTGGGTGCCAGCGACCGATCCGGTCACCGGCCTCACGCTCGATCGTCCTACCGCGAGCGGTTTTGATGCAGCCTGGGTAAAACGCCAGTTCATCCAGAACGGACTGGTCGGCCAGCGCGCGCCGCTCGACCGGACGACTGCGCTGATTCAGCTCATCAACATCGCGCTGATCCGAAGCGGTTACATCAATTCGGGTGTCAGGGTCACCGGTGGCGAGCTGATCGACGGCGGCGTGTTGCACCTCGAGCTCATCTTTGGCCGACTGACCGGTGCAGGGGATCGCGGTCCGGTAACTGTGGTTTGGGGTGTCGGTGGCGCGCGTGGGCTGACGTCGGACTTTGTTACCGATCGGATGCGATCGGCCAGCGACGTCCCGCTCAATGCGTTTTCGGTCGAACGTGCCTTTCGGCTGCTAGCCGAGAACCCGGCGATCGCAACGGTGCGGGCTGATCTGCGGCCGGGCACGCGGCCGGGTGAAGCGACGCTCGCGTTGACGGTTGATCCGGCACCGCGCATCGACCTTTATCTGAACTTCGCCAATAGTCGGTCGCCTGCCGTCGGAAGCGAGCGCGGCGCCCTTGGCGGGTCGATCCGCAACCTGATCACGGCGGGCGATATCATTAGCGCGGAGGCGGGAATCACCGCTGGTCAGCCAGATGTTTCGGCAAGCTATCAGCTGCCAGTGCTGGGCACGCGCACCACGCTGGTGCTGCGCGGCGGGTATAATCTCGCCTCGGTGGTCGATCGTCCGTTGGTGCCGCTCAATATCAGCGCGCGCGACTGGAATGTCGAAGGCGGGCTCAACCACCTTCTTGTCGCCGAACCGTTGACTCCGCGCCCGACCGGCGGCTGGCGCGCGGCGCGCAGTATTTCGGTGGGTTGGCGGCTCGCGCACCGCGAGACGCAGACATTTTTGCTTGGACAGCCCTTTTCGTTCTCTCCCGGTGCCGTCGACGGGCGGTCACATTATACCGCGTTGCGGCTGGTTGCCGACTGGGTCGAGCGCGGCATTACGCAAGTCACCGCGCTGTCGCTAACGCTCACTCAGGGGCTGGCCGGTTCGCGCGTGGTGCCTGCCAATGCTGCCGATGCGGCGGCTTTGCTGGGGCAAGTACCGAACACCGATTTCCGTGCAGTGCTGTTGCAAGTAAGCCACGCACGGCGGCTGACCAAACCAGGGCTTGAGCTGCGGCTCCGGGTGACGGGCCAATGGTCCGACGCGATTCTCTATTCGGGGGAGCGGCTGGCGGTCGGCGGCGAATTCACGGTGCGCGGCTATCGCGAGACATTGGCGCTGGTCGATCGCGGCGTGATCGGCTCGGTCGAGCTGTACCAGCCGCTCTCGCTGTCGGGGCGTGGCGCCAATGCCCGCGGCGTCAATCTTGGCGCCTTTGGCGTGTCAGCGTTCGTCGATGGCGCCTATTTGCGCAATGGCCGCGACCCGCAGCCGCAATCGAGCGGACTTGCCAGCGTCGGCGGCAGCCTGGCGTGGTTGCCATCAGATGCGTTCAGCGCGCGCGTGAGCTATGCCCATGCGCTGATCGACGTCCGCCAGGTCGGCAGCCGCGACTTGCAGGATCGCGGCTTCCAGTTTCGCGCCACGCTCCACCCACTTGCGCTGTTCCGCAGACGGTAGCCCAACGCCACGCTACGTCAGAGGAAGGGGGCGCCGGACACACTGCTCTGCTTGCAGCTGACTGTCATCCAGCCGTTCTTGCGCAGATAGGCCAGATCGACCGCGCGGCCTTCGCATGTAAGCTGCCGCTTGCCATCGCTGTAGTAAACGACGGAAACGCTGAAGCGGCTCGGGCCCTTGGCCATCGCCGCGACGGCCTGATCGAAATTGGCAAATCCGGCGCACGCAGCAGCCGCACCCTGGCAATTCCTGTCGATGACGGGATAAGCGAGATAGGGTGAGCGGACGGTGCCACCCGGGATGTCGATGATTTCGTCGCCCTGTTCGATCGCCAGCATGCCGGGCAATGTGATGCACCGCGCGCCGATATCGCACTTTTCGGCGGCGTCGGGGGCATTGGTGAAGACGGGTTTTACAGTGCCCGCGAATTTGAATGTCGGGCCGTCCTTGATCGGCGTAATTGCCGAACCCATCAACACATCGCCATGCTCTGACCCCGCAGCATTGATCATGGCCAGCCGCAACGCCATCGTCAGCACGGCCTGATCGCCGTCGCCGTCGCGGTACAGGATCATTTGTTCGGGTGGCTGCACGACGATCACCGATCCACGCAACCCGGAAATTGCATTGATCGCCGCCAGCATCACCGCAAGGAAAAAGCCTGCAGCGCCAATGGTGATGCGCCGATGCCAAGCCTCGCGAACCTGTTCGCGCTGCGCAGGCGACATCGGCGGATCATCATCCATCATCAGGTTCGCTACATCTTCGATCATCGCGCGTCCCTCTTCGCGGACAAACTTGCCGCATCCGAATGTGAGGCGTAAGGAAATTGCGGGGCGTCGTCGAGGGGTGCAACCTATGTCTAATTGGTTTCGTCGTGGTTTGCTATTTGGCGCCGTCGCACTGCCGGTCGCAGCGATTGCTCAAACCTTTCCGCTCACCGTCGTCGAATTTGCCGGTGGCCCTGATCAGCTCATCACGTTCAACACCGGCAAGGTGGTTGCGTATGATGCGAACGACATCCCGGTATTCAAGGCCGATCGCACCTTCCTTTTTGGCGACGCGAGCAAGCTCGGCAACACGGCCGGACGTGTTTTTGCATGGGATCTGGTGCGCAAGAAGGTGCGGGTCAGCGCTGCCGGCCGCCCGCAAATCTGGCTCGCCTGCAGTGAACTGAAGCCGATGTCCCTAGCGTGTTCGACGTCCCTGCGCATCGCGAATGACGGGTCGCTCGTTATCTCGGGCACCGGCCTGAATGGCGGGCTGCGCGGCAGCGGACCGATTGAAGCCGACGCCGCGACACTGGCACGCCTCCCCGATTGTCCCGGTGATCCTCGTTGTCCCTCTTGATTGCTTCTGGAATAGCCGCAAGGTCTGAAAGTCGGCCGCTCCGGCGGTCGTAGAGAGCACGTGAGTGAGTGGCAGGTTCCAGGATCGCGAAGCGTTAGGGTGACTGACCTCCATCAGGGCGCAAAGCCGATCGACAGCTATGCGTCACCAAGACCCAGAGTCGGACGCTCGAGGCGCTCCAGCTCCACTCCAACTACGGTCGCTCGTTCATATGCTTCGCTGGCGTTTTTCAGCGGACCGATGCGGGGCCCGATGAACGGCGAAGTTTGGGAGAAATCTGCCGTTGCTGAGCGGACTGCCGCACGTCAGCGTACGCCAAAACCCGCCATTGCGCCGCTCTGAAATGGGCGACTGGCGACTGCCGCTTCGCATGATGATCGAACGATGAGTTATGCTATCGGCCAGCGATGGCTAAAATCAAGAAAACAGTTCGCGTCTTTTACTCTTGGCAGAGCGACTCGCCGAAGAAGACTAATCTCAGTGCAATCCGGCATGCGTGTAGACCGGCGCCGAAGCGGGACCCCGCGCTTTTGTCGCGCAGACGCTTGAAGTTGTTCAAGAAAGCCATTTTTGGCGGGGTTCCAATCGGCACCGATTGGGACCCCGCACGCGTGGAGATTCCAAAGCGATTGGAGGCGCTTAGCTCAATTCTAATGGGGTCCCGTTTCGGCGCTTATTCACATCCGTGCAATCGGGGGATGATCAGTATCAGCGGCCTGAAAATGGAGAGCAGGTTAGAGTGCCAGCCCGAAAATGTCGCCGCCCATTTCGCTGAAAACTCCGCTCCCACGGGCCAGCATCTGTATGAAGGTAACGGCGAGCAGGTAATGAAACTCGTGACCAAGGCTGCCGCCGTCGCAGGATTGAAAGTGGGCTGATCGACTGGCCGGGACGATGGTGTAAGCTCGGCGGGATGCCCAGCAAGAGCTTACACCTCGCCTTGTTTACCGCGCTCGCTTTGCTGGCGTTCGCGGGCAATTCGCTGCTGACCCGCGCCGCACTGGCGGGGGGCGAGATCGGGCCGGACAGCTTTGCCGCGATTAGGCTGGGCGCGGGTGCCGCCATGTTGCTGGCGATCGGCCTTGGGCAGGGACTGACACTGAGGCCGCGCTCGCCAGATATCCCTGCTATTGTCGCCCTGTTCATCTACACTGCCGCCTTTTCGCGCGCCTATGTCAGCCTGGGCGCCGCGACGGGGGCGCTGATATTGTTCACCTCTGTCCAATTGACCATCATCGCCGGGGGTCTTGCCGGTGGCGCAAGACTAAGCATGCAGCAGGTTTTTGGCATCGTGATCGCGCTTGGCGGGTTGGCGTGGCTGCTCGCGCCAGGGCTTGCCACGCCGCCGCTCGGTGCCTCGGCGCTGATGACGGCGGCGGGGATCGCGTGGGGCGTCTACACCCTGATTGGGCGCGGCAGTGGCGCCGCGATTGCGCGGACCGCGCGCAATTTCATCGGCACCATCCCGCTCGCGCTCGTGCTGGTTGCCATCGCAGGGCTGGAGGGCACGCCGACAGCGATCCTGCTGGCGGTGGCATCGGGCGCGATTACCTCGGCGCTGGGCTATGTCATCTGGTACAGCGTGCTGCCCAGCCTGTCGGCGGTGACGGCGGCAAGTCTGCAATTGCTGGTACCGGTCATCACGGCGCTGGGTAGCCTGATCTGGCTGCATGAGCCGCTTACCGCCACTTTGGCGGGGGCAAGCCTGTTGATCCTGGCGGGTGTCGCGATGACGCTCAGGCGATCATAACCCCGCGCGGTAGCGGGTCGGCGACACGCCAATCTGCGCCGCGAAGGATCGCGAAAAGCTGCTGCTGCTGCGAAAACCGCACGCCAGCGCGATGGCGGTTACGGACAGGCCCGTCCGGGTCAGCAGCACGCGCGCCTGATCAAGCCGGATGCCAAGATAGAGCTGGTCGATGGTCCGCCCCAGCCGCTGAACAAACAACCGCTCCAACTGACGCACGGAAAGGCCGACACACAGGGCAAGATCGCTGCGCGCCAGTGGCTCCTCGACCGCGCGCTCCATCTGCGCCAGCACTTTGAGCAGCCGGTCGTCGGTGATTGCATACCGATCGCGCAGGCTCAGTCGTTGCGGGCGATCGGCGCTGCGCTGTTCGGTGCGGATGAACCATTCGCTGACCCGGTTGGCGAGCGCGTGCCCCTGGTCGCGCTCGATCAGGTCGACCGCCAGGTCGAGCCCCGCGCTGCCCCCGGCGCACGTCACCCGCCGCCGGTCGATCACATAGAGCCCGGTATCGACCGTCACCATCGGGAACGCTTCGATAAAACCCGGCCGGTGATCCCAATGGATCGTCGCGCGATACCCGTCGAGCAGCCCGGCGCGCGCCATCAGATAGGGCGCGCCCGAAACCCCCGCCAGCGTTACTTGCCCCGTTGCCAGCCGCCGCAACCACGCAAAGGTCGCCGCGTCGGCAAAGCCCGCCGGGTCGCCCGCGGCGAAGACGAACAGGGTCGCGCAATCGATCGGCGCACCCACCTTGCCATCCGCCAATATCGTCGCGCCGTTCGACGCCCGCACCGGCGCACCATCGATCGAGATATGGACCCAGCGGTACAGCGCCCGCCCCGCCAGCACATTGGCCGCGCGATAGGGTTCGATGACCGCCGCATAGGACATCAACGCAAAGCCATCGATCAGCAACAGGCCAAGCGTGATCGGCTTGGCGTCGCTATCCGGCACGATTATGTCGCTTTGTGTCAAGCATGGGCCGCCATATGCCGATAGCATAGCCCAGGATCAACTCCGGGCCGGAACCAGCATGTCGCGCTTTTCGATCTTCGCGCTCGCCCGCAATGCGCTGTCCGGTCATCGGCACTGGGCACCGACGTGGCGCGATGCCACGCCCAAGCCCGCCTATGACATCATCATCATCGGTGGTGGCGGGCACGGGCTGGCGACGGCCTATTACCTTGCCAGTGTCCACGGGCTGACCAATATCGCGGTGCTGGAAAAGGGGTGGATCGGCGGCGGCAATGCCGGGCGCAATACGACCATCATCCGATCGAACTATGGCCTGGCGGGCAACACAGCCTTTTACGAACAGTCGATGAAGCTGTGGGAAGGACTGGAGCAGGAACTGAACTATAATGTGATGGTCAGCCAGCGCGGCGTGCTCAACCTGTTTCATTCCGACGGCCAGCGTGATGGCTATGCCCGGCGCGGCAATGCGATGCGGATGAACGGCGTCGATGCCGAACTGCTTGATGCGGGGGCGGTCAGGCAAATGGCCCCGTTCCTCAATTTCGACCATGCCCGTTTCCCGATCATGGGCGGTCTGCTCCAGCGGCGTGGCGGGACAGCGCGGCACGATGCGGTGGTGTGGGGCTATGCGCGCGGGGCTTCCGACCGGGGCGTCGATATCATCCAGAATTGCGAAGTCACCGGCTTCAGCCGCGCGCCCGATGGCCGGATCACGGGCGTGGAGACGACGCGCGGGCATATCGGCGCTGGCAAGGTCGGCGTGGCAGTGGCGGGCAACAGCTCGCGCGTCGCGGCGATGGCCGGCCTCAGGCTACCGATCGAAAGCCATGTCCTGCAGGCGTTCGTCAGCGAAGCGCTGAAGCCCGTCATCCCCGGCGTCATCACCTTTGGTGCAGGGCATTTCTACATCAGCCAGTCCGACAAAGGCGGCCTGGTGTTCGGCGGGGATATCGACGGGTATAACAGCTATGCCAGTCGCGGAAATCTGCCGGTGCTGGAGGATGTCTGCGAAGGCGGCATGGCGATCATGCCGATGATCGGGCGGGCGCGGCTGCTGCGCAGCTGGGGCGGCATTTGCGACATGACGATGGACGGATCGCCGATCATCGACCGCGCGCC
>JAIETY010000206.1 GCA_019744885.1 Sphingomonas sp. | reverse complement strand
ACGCCTCGAGGCTTGTTCGGCAGCAGCGGCGCGATCACGCGCCATTCGAAGTCGGTCAGATCATAGCGGCTCATGCCGCAACGCTGAATCAGATCATTGCCGCTTTGGGAATCCCATTTATGGGTTCACGGCCTAGGCGTCGTGGACAAAGGGTATCCACAATTTGATTGAGGCGAGCGCGACAAAGCCGAGGTAGGATTCCTTGGTTTTGTCGTATCGTGTGGCGACGCGCCGCCAGTTCTTGAGTTTGCTGAACAGGCGCTCGACGAGATTGCGCCAACGGTATTTCTCGCGATCGTGCGGTATGGGAACGCGGCGATTGCTCTTGGCGGGGATGACCGCCTCTACCCCGGCAGCCGCGATCTCCGCGCGGGTGGCGTCGGCGTCATAGCCCTTGTCGGCGAGCAGCGCCTCGATCCGGTCGCTGAGCATTCGAAACAGCGGACCAAAACCCTGGACATCGTGCGCCTGACCCGGCGTCAGGACGAAGCCGAGCGGTCAGCCTTGTCCGTCGCAGCTGGAGCTTGGTGGTGAAGCCGCCGCGCGACCGGCCAAGCCCCTGGGTCTCTTGATCCCCTTTTTTAGCCCGACGGCGCAATGATGCGCCCGGACCACCGTGCTGTCGATCATGTCGGCGCTGGTATCGCGCTCCACCATCTCGGCCAGCGTCTCCAGCATGGCGTCGAACACGCCGGTCTCGACCCAGCGCCGGTAGCGCCGGAACACGCTGTTCCACTTGCCATATTCGTCGGGAAGGTGCCGCCACTGCGCGCCCGTCCGCGCCATCCACATCATGCCCTCGAAATAGGGCCGATTGTTTCCGGCAGGCCGACAGCCGCGACCATTTTCCGGCGGCAGCAACAGACCAATCAGCGCCCACTCCTCATCCGATACCCCGATCCGCTCGCCCAATGCTGCCTCCAAAAAACAGCCTTGAATCAACCTCCGAGTCGCAGGTCAAGCTTTGTCCACGATGCCTAGAAGACCGAACACCGCCCCGCCGTCGAGCATCTCGCGCGTCATCGAGAATAATGACTACAGCGTTTGGTTCGATTACGCGATGCTTTCAGGCGGCGAAACCCGCGCCGGAGGCAGAGGCAATAACGTCGACCCCCTCCAGCAATGATCGGACAATCGGATTGGGAAAGCGACGGCCGATCGTCACCGCGTAAAATGTCTCGACCAGACCGGGCAGTGACTCGGCTTCGATCAGCGTGCCTGATCCCAATTCGTCGCGGACGGCGATCGATGGCAGGATCGCCAGCGCAAAACCCTCGCGCGCGAGCAGACGCATCATCGCAATGTCGTCGACTTCCGCCGCAATTTGCAGCCGGACGCCCAAACGATCGGCCAGTGCATCGCATTCGGCGCGGATGCTGTTGCCCTGGGTCGGCAGAATGACGGGGTGCGTCGTCAGCAGCGCGACAACTGCGCGCTCCTCACCGAGCAGCGATGGCGCGCCGACCAGACTAATCGGCTGTTCGGACAGCTTGTGCGTCATGAACGGAGTCAGCGCGTCGCTCGCGGGGCTCTGGTTGGTCAGGACAATGTCGAGCTTGAGCGATTGCAGCCCGCCAAGCAGCTCGATCGGACTGCCCGAGCGCAGCACAATCTCGACGTCGCTCCGGTCGAGCAGCGGCCGCAGGAAGCTGATCTGGAAGTTGCGCGACAGCGTGGCGAGCGCGCCGATCCGCACGACATGGCGTGTCCGACCAGTTTCGCGCAGCGTGCCGAGCAATTCCTCCCCCGTCGCGAAAATCGCATCGGCATGGTCGAGCGCGATCTTGCCCGCTTCGGTCAGATGAAGCTGGCGCCCGCGCCGTTCGAAGAGCGGATGGCCGAGGCGATCCTCAAGCTTGCGGATCTGCACCGACAGCGCCGATTGCGAGACGTTTAGCCGTTCGGCGGCGCGCGTCAGATTGCCGTCCTGCGCGACCGCCCAGAAATAGCGCAGGTGGTTGTAGTTGAGATCGGCCATATCCATTCATTAAAGCGAATGATTTCGATTAAACAATGAATTTTTTAGCGCGTACTGGTTGGGCTAGCGCGGCGCCGACGCCCATTGGCCCTGCAACCCGGAGCGACCGTGCCGATTTCCTTCCTGCCCTTTGCCGCGCCTGCGCTGCTGCTCACCGCCGCCCTCATCGGCTTTCTGAAGCCGCAACGACCGGGTGCCGGTCTGCTGAACATTGTGCAAGCGCTGGCGATGCTCGCGCTGATTGCGGCGCTGGGATCGGCGGCGGCGCTGATTGGCATTGGTTCGGTGACGAGCCCGTTGCTCGGCATAAACGGCATCGGTCTGTCGGTGCGGCTCGATGTCGTGAGCGCGTCGATGTTGCTGCTGGTGTCCTTCATCGGCTGGATCGTGGTGCGCTATTCGGCGACCTATCTCGACGGCGAGGCGCGGCAGGGCAGTTTCATGGGCTGGCTGTGCCTGACGCTCGCCATGGTGATGCTGCTGGTGATCGCCGGGTCGCTGGCGCAACTGGTGGTGGCGTGGACGGCGATCAGTTTCGGCATCCACCGGTTGCTTCTTTTCTATCCTGATCGGATCGCGGCGCAGCGCGCGGCGCGCAAGAAGCTCGTGTCGGCGCGGCTCGCCAATCTGGCGTTGTTGAGCGCTGCTGTGTTGCTGGCGTTCGCCTATGGAACCAGCGACATCGCGACCATTCTCGACGCTGCGCGCAGCGGCGAGGGCGGCGCGATGGCGCTCGCGGCAGCGGGGCTGCTGGCGCTGGCGGCCCTCCTCAAATCGGCGCAATTCCCGCTGCACGGCTGGCTGACCGAAGTGATGGAAGCGCCCACGCCGGTTTCCGCGCTGCTGCACGCTGGGGTGATCAACGCCGGTGGCTTCCTGCTGATCCGCTTTGCCGATGTCATGTTGCTCGCGCCGGGCGTGCTGGCGGTGCTGGTGATGATTGGCGGTTTTACCGCGCTGTTCGGCGGGCTGGTGATGCTGACGCAGCCTGCGGTCAAGACCTCGCTGGCCTGGTCTACCGTCGCGCAAATGGGCTTCATGATCATGCAATGCGGGCTTGCGCTGTTTCCGCTCGCACTGCTCCACATCCTCGCGCACTCGCTGTACAAGGCGCATTCGTTCCTGGCGTCGGGGGGCGCGGTCGATCGGATTGCGGCCGCGCGCCGTCCGGGGCCGGTTGCGATCCCCAATGCCAAGGCGGTTGGCCGTGCCTTTATTGCCGCGCTCGCGACCTATGCGCTGATCGGGCTGGCATTCGAAGCGCGCGCTTCGGTGCAGGCCACCGCACTCGGCGCAATCCTGATCTTTGGTGTTGCCTATTTGCTCGCGCAAGGCCTGGCCGATGCGGCGCCGCGTGCCCTGACGCAGCGGATGGCGGCTTATGCGCTTGCGGCGTCGCTGGGCTATTTCACGCTGCACGCGCTGGCGATCTTGCTGACGGCGGGCACATTGCCTGCGACACCCGCGCCCGGGCCGCTCGAATGGACGCTGATCATCCTCGGCGTGTTGAGCTTTGGCGTGGTTGCGGTCGCGCAGGCGATGTTCCCGCTGTGGGCCTATCACCCCGCTGCCGCCGGACTGCGCGTTCACCTCGCCAATGGCCTTTACGCCAATGCCGCGCTCGACCGGCTGCTCGGTGGCTGGACGCTGCGGCCGACGCGCTGAGCGCGACTGGCTTTGCTCTTTTGGAGAAAATTTCGATGCCTGCGCACAACGATCATCCGACCCTGACGACCGAGGCGCTGCATGGCGCTGCCGATGCCGCTGCGCTGGCGATCCCGCCGGTCTGGCCGCTCGCCTCGAGCGTTGCGGTCAATCCTTACCTTGGCCAGGCCGAGCGGGGCCTCGCCGATACGGCGGCGCTGCTCGCGCGGGTAGCGGGCGCGCCAGTGACGATGCCGCGCGCCTGGTACCGCGATCAGATCGCCACGGGGGCGGTCACTGACGCCGATCTGGCGGCCGCGTGGGAGAAATGCGGCTCGGCGCGACGCCCCGCGTCGCTCGAGGCGCTCAAGGCGGCTGCCGATCAGGCGTCCGGTGACCCTGTGGCCGTGCCGACGGTCGCCGATCTTGCGGCAAAGGCGTCGGGCATCGACTGGAATGGGGTCATCGCCGACCGGTTCGGGGGCTGGGCCGGCGGCTTTTTCGACGAAGGGCAGGCGCTATGGGCGGCGCCGCGCGGGCACGGCGCCTATGAAGCGTGGCGAGCGGTCGCGACGCATGATCTGACGCCTGAAATCGTCGGTCTGCGAGGCTTCGGTGCCTTTGTCGCCGATGCGCCCGAAAGCGCCGCTGATGCGATCGTGCGAGCGGCCACCCGGCTCGGGCTGTCCGAGCCCGCGCTCCAAACCTGTTTCCACCGGCTGCTGATCACGCTGGGCGGCTGGGCGCAATATGCGCGTTTTCAGCGCTGGCAGGCCGAGCTTGGCGGGGGTGCCGATGCCACGATCACCGATTTTCTCGCGATTCGGTTGCTGTGGGAAGAAGCGCTGTTCGCGCAATATCAGCCGCAGATCGGCACGGCCTGGGCCGAGGTAATCGCCACCCATGCAGCGCCGGTCGAACCGACCGACGCGCAGATCGTCGATGCGATCTTGCAAGAGGCGTGCGAGCGCGCGGCGCAACGCGATTTGGCGCAGACGCTCGCCAGTGCGCCCGCAACTGCCGCGCGCCCGATGCCGCTGCTGCAAGCCGCCTTTTGCATCGACGTCCGCTCCGAAGTCTATCGGCGCGCGCTTGAGTCGGTCGATCCGCAGATTCAAACACTCGGCTTTGCCGGATTTTTTGGGCTGACCGCGTCGCATCGGCGTTTCGGATCGGATGTCGCCGAACACCGGCTGCCGGTGCTGCTCAATGCGGGGCTAAGCTCGCGCTCGGGCAGTGACGCGGATGAAGCCGCCGACCGTTCGCTGCGCTACCGCGAGCGCGCGACGCGGGCTTGGGGCCGCTTCAAGCTTGCTGCGGTTTCCTCCTTCGCCTTCGTCGAAGCGACCGGGCCAGCCTATATCGTCAAGCTGGTGCGCGATGCGCTGGGCCTGCATCCGAACCATGTTCCGAATGATCCCGCGCCGCAGCCCGACCCCGCGCTCGACCTGCCGACGCGGATCGCGATGGCGGCGTCGATCCTGCGCGCGATGTCGCTGACCGATGATTTCGCGCGGCTGGTGCTGCTGGTCGGCCACGGCGCCAATGTCGTCAATAACCCGCACGCCAGCGGCCTGCATTGCGGCGCCTGTGGCGGCTATTCGGGCGAGGTCAATGCGCGGCTGCTGGCCGGACTGCTCAACGACCGGGCGGTGCGCGACGCGCTGGCGAGCGAAGGCATCACTATCCCCGACGCGACGGTGTTCGTTGCAGGCCTGCACGATACGACAACCGACAGCATTTTCCTTTACGGGAGCGATCATCCCGCGCCGGGTCATGCCGCAGACCTTGCCCGTGCCGAGCGTTGGCTGGCAGCGGCGGGGGTGATTGCGCGCACCGAACGCGCGGTCCGCTTGCCCCGCGCGCATGGCGCGGCGAGCATTGCGCCGCGTGCCCGCGATTGGGCAGAGACGCGGCCCGAATGGGCGCTGGCGGGGTGCAAGGCGTTCATCGCCGCGCCGCGTGAGCGCACCTCGGGCAAGGATTTGCAGGGCCGCGCTTTTCTGCACGATTATGACTGGCATCAGGACGCGGGCTTTGGTGTGCTCGAGTTGATCATGACCGCGCCGGTCGTGGTCGCGAGCTGGATCAGCCTGCAATATTATGGCTCGGCGGTGGCGCCTGCGCTGTTTGGCGGCGGCAACAAGCTGCTCCACAATGTCATCGGCGGGGTCGGCGTGGTCGAGGGCAATGGCGGCGTGATGCGCCCAGGGCTGCCTTGGCAGTCGGTGCATGACGGCACCGCGCTTGTCCACGAGCCGCTGCGGCTTAGCGTCTGCATCGAGGCGCCGCGCGCGGCGATGACCGACATTCTGGCGCGCCATCCCGGCGTGCGCGCGCTGTTCGACAATCGCTGGCTGCATCTGTTCGCGCTCGACGATGACGGGCGGATGGCGTGGCGCTACGACGGCAACCTCGGTTGGACGGCGATGATCGAGGGGCTCGCGCCCGCGCCGATGGAGGCGCTCGCTGCCTGAGCAGCGACGTCCGGGCGTGCTCAGCAAGCAGCAATAGCGTGCGGGCATCGAACCGATGCGACATTCCTATTCCCGTTGGCGCGGGTGATCGTCGATAAGGCGGTCATTCCGGCGACACCCCGCCCCAACGGAGAATGACCCATGATCGCGCGTCCCATCCTGCTTGCCATCGCGCTCGCTCTCAGCGGCACCGCTGCCGAGGCGCGCGACACTGGCCCCACTGCGCCCGCGCCCGTCGCCAAGGCGTTAGGTATTGTGCGGATCCGCAGCACCCATAGCTTCGACGAAACCGTTGCGCGGCTGAAAGCCGCCATCGCCGCCAAGGGCGTGCGCTTTTTCGACGCGATCGACCAGCAGGCGTTGGGCAAGGAAGCCAATCTGACGATCGGCAAATCGGTGATCGTGCGCTTCGGCAATCCGCCGCTCGGCGTGCAGTTCCTGCAGGCGAACCGCTATGCGGGGCTTGATTGGCCGGTGCGGATGCTGGTGGTCGAAGAGGCCGATGGCAGCGTCTGGCTTGCCTGGACCGATTTCACCTTTATGGCGAAGCGCTATGGCATCACCACGCAGAATGCGCAGTTCAAGATGGCAGCCGAAGTCGCTGGCTCGATCGCTGCCGACGCAGCCAACTAAGCAATGCCCATGTCGGTTGCGCTGCTGAGTTTTGCCTTTTTGATCGCGGCGGTGTGCGCCGCGATCATGGGCTATGCGATCCAGCGCGGCGCGACCTGTATGGTCGCGGCGGTCGATGAGGTGATCACCCGCCGCCGCGCCCACCGGTTGATCGCGCTGACGGAGGCCGCTGCCTGGGTCGCGGGCGGGCTGATCCTGGCCAACATGGTTGGCATTTTGAAAATGGCCCCGGTCGGCTATGCGCTCGGTATCGCCACAGTTTGCGGCGGTGTCCTGCTCGGGATCGGCGCGCTCATCAATCGCGTCTGCGTGTTTGGGGCGATCGCTCGGCTTGGGTCCGGCGAGTGGGCTTACGCGCTGACGCCGGTGGGCTTTTTTCTTGGCTGTCTCGTCGCGGGGAAGCTGATGGTTTCCGCCGCGCCGACGGCGACTGCGTCACCCTTGTTCGGCGTCGGTCCCGTGCTCGTCGTGCCATTTCTGGTTTTCGCTGCATGGCGTGGCGTCGAGGCGTTCGGTGCCGTGCGAAACCGGCGGTTCGCTGCGCACATCTGGTCGCCGCACCGTGCGACGATGGTGATCGGTCTGGCGTTCGTCGTGATGCTGCTGACGGTGGGTAGCTGGGCCTATACCGACGCACTGGCATCGCTTGCGCACGGCATGGCTGACAATGTTGCCGCCAAAATGCTCCTTTTTGCCGCGCTGCTGGTCGGCGCGCTGATCGGGGGCTGGACTGCGGGCCGATTGCGGCTGGTGGTACCAACTCTTGCAGACATGACCCGTTGCCTGATCGGCGGCGCGATGATGGGCGTGGGCAGCCTGCTCATCCCGGGCAGCAATGACGGCCTGATCCTGATCGGTCTGCCGTTGTTGCAGCCTTATGCGTGGGTTGCGATGGCGAGCATGACCATCGCGATCGCGGTCGGCATGCTGATCGAGCGGCGTCTGGGCATGCGCTAGTCAGCTCTCACGCTTACTGCTAGACGTCAGCGGCCTTCGTGGGGAGGGGGTCGCATCACATGGAAATGCAACAGGTCCGCTACTTCCTGTCTGTTGCGCGCGTGCTCAATTTCACGCGTGCCGCCGAAGAATGCAATGTCACCCAGCCCGCCTTGACCCGCGCGATCAAACAGTTGGAGGATGAACTCGGCGGCGACCTGATCCGGCGCGAGGGGCGCAACACCCATTTGACCGACCTTGGCAACCGCATGCAGCCGCTGCTCCAGCAATGCTATGACAGCGCACTGACGGCGAAGTCGCTCGCGACCAAAATCCGCAAAGGCGAGGTGCCGTCATTGTCGCTGGCGGTCTCGCGGACGCTTGATTTGGTGCACTTGATGCGACCCTTGGGGGAGATGCACCGCAGTTTCGCGGGGCTCCAGCTCAAGCTGCGGCGTGGCACCGGTGCGCAGATTGCCACGATGCTCAAGAATGGCGAAGTCGATCTCGCGATCGGCGGGCCAATGGGCGAAAGCTGGGATCGGCTCGAGACCTGGCCGATGTTCAGCGAAGCGTTCGATCTGGTCGTCGGGGCCGATCATCCGCTGGCGATGCACAATGAGATTGATCTCGATGTCGAGCTGATCCGCGAGACACGGTTCCTGATCCACGCCGATGCCGATATGGCCGAGTTTGAGACCGAGCGGCTCGACGCTGCGGGCATCAATCTCGACCATGCGCATGAAGTCGATTCCGACCGCGATCTCGAAGCCTTGGTGATGGCCGAATTCGGGGTGGCAATCATGCCGGCGAGCGCGATGAACTCGTCGCGGGTGCGCCATGTCGCCTGCTCGGCGCTCGATTTGCGGCGGACGGTGGCGATTTATTCGGTGGCCGGTCGCGCCCGCTCGCGCGAGGCCTCGGCGCTCCTCAATCTCGTGCGGTCGGCCGATTGGTCGCGGGCGCTAGACGCGCACCAGCTTGACGGCGTCCAGTAGCGCGTCGAGTTCCATCCGGCGGCGATAATCGGGATCGACGTGGCGCGCGGCGATGATGCCGTCCTGGCCGACGACGAAAACGGCAGGTACCGGCAAGACCCAAGGCGAGTGGGCCTGATAGCCGGGAATGTCCCAGCCCGCCACACCGATCATCGCCGACATGGTATCGTCGACCAGGATCGCGAGGTTGATCGACAGCGTGTAACCGCCACCGACATCGGTCAGGAACGGGAATTGGGCTCCGGCTTCGGCGCGCAACATCCGGGTATATTGCTGTACTTCGGACGAAATCGCGACGATCTGCGCAGGCTTGGCTTCTTGCTCGATCTCGGCAAGGCCGATCATATTGAGCCGACAATAGGGACACCAATGCCCGCGATGAAAGGCAAGAACGGCTGGCCCGCGCTCGAGCAATTGGTCGAGTGTGACCAGCCGTCCTTCATGATCAGGCAGGCAGAAGTCCGGCATCACATCGCCGACCATCGGCGCCGTGCTGCCGGCCTGTGCCGCCTCAAGCCGGGCGACAAAGGTGTCAACTGCGGCGGCAAAGTCGGGGCCGTTGGCGCGGACGCAATCCGCGATATGCCTCAGCCGCTCGCCCAGAGTCAGGTCGCGATTGCGCACTTCCTGAAAGGCATTTTCGAGTTCTGCGACGAGCGGATGTGGCATGGCTGGTCCCCTGACCAAGTTCGGTATCACACTGCTGCCCGAATGGGGTAGCAGGCGATGTTATTTGGCGGCGGACGTCTCGACCATTTCACCGGCGCAGGCTTCGTGCAGGATGAAGCCCTCGCTCGGATCGACTTCGGCGCGCCAGGGGGCCTTTTCGAGCGTTTCGGTGGTGTGCCGATAGCCCGCTTCCCAACGCTTGCGGATGCCGTCGGCGCTGAAATCGACGTCCTTGGCGTGATCCTCATAATCGAGTGCGGGTGCCAGCAGGCGGATGACGTGCATCTGCGTGGTGCAGCCATAGCCGGTCAGACCGCGCTGCTTGAGGCTCGCTAGCGCTTCTGCCGGGATCAATGCCGTCATCTCGGCGATGATATGGCGCATCTTGTGGATCTGGCGCTGGCGCTTGATGTGCGAGGCGGCACGGCTCGAATATTGAACGTCCTTCTGGCGGTTCATCACTTCCCAGATGGTTTCGGGCTCGCGACCGTCTGGGTTCCACAGATGGACCGCGAAGACCATCCCGTTCTTGCGCGGATTGTCGTCGAACACGACTTCGACGGGCGTGTTCGACAATATCCCGCCGTCCCAGTAAAGCTGGTCGTCGATCCGCACCGCCGGGAAGGCCGGCGGCAGCGCGCCCGATGCCATGATATGGCGCAGGTCGATCACCTGATCGCGGCTGTCGAAATAGGTCATTTCGCTGGTCTGCACGTTCGATGCGCCGACCGTCAGCCGGACCGGGCCGTTGTTGATCTGGTCGAAATCGACCAGCTCACCCAGCGTTTCAGCCAGCGGCGCGACCGAATAATAGCCTGCCTGCTCGGCGCCGAGCGGCGCGTGCGAACTCATGAACGCCGCCGTGTTCGGGCGAAAGAACGACGGGATGCCCGTGGTCACCGCCATCATGTTGCGCGCGGCCGCCGGGAACCAGGCCGGGAGCGGCATGCCCATGAAGCGGTCGCTTTCAACGCGCTTCCAAAATTCGCGCAGGCGGTTGAGCCCGTCCTTGGCGGGGCCGCCCGCGATCAGCGCCGCGTTGATCGCGCCGATCGAGGTGCCGACGACCCAATCGGGCGCGATGCCCGCCTCGGCGAGTGCCTGATAGACGCCGACCTGATACGCGCCGAGCGCGCCGCCGCCTTGCAGCACCAGAACGGTCTGGCCGTAGCTTGCAATCTCTTCGTGAAGGCTCTTCATGATGGTCTCTCCTAATCGGTAAAGCGGGGTCGCGACGCGCGGTTATTGGGCGGTCCAGCCGCCATCGACGGGCAGTGCCGTGCCGGTGATCGACGCAGCACCGGCGCTGCACAGGAAAACCGCCAGCGCGCCCAGCTCCTCGACCGTGGCAAAGCGCTTGGTTGGCTGCGCAGCAAGTAGCACGTCGCGGATCACGGCGTCGCGGTCGATGCCCCGGGCTTTTGCGGTATCGGCAATCTGATTCTCCACCAACGGGGTCCATACGTAGCCCGGACAAATCGCGTTACAGGTAACGCCATGCTGCGCGCCTTCGAGCGCCACGGTCTTGGTCAGGCCGAGCACACCATGCTTGGCGGCGACATAGGCGCTCTTGAAGGGCGACGCGACCAGCGCATGCGCCGAAGCGACATTGATGATCCGGCCATAGCCCGCTGCCTTCATCGGCGCGAACGCGGTGCGGATCGTGTGGAAGGCCGCCGACAGGTTGAGCGCGATGATCGCATTCCATTTGTCGACCGGAAATTCCTCAATCGGCGCGACATGCTGAATCCCGGCATTGTTGACGAGGATATCGACTTGGCCAAGCAGTGCGATGCTGTTCTCGATCAGCCCGGCAGCTCCCGCAGCGTCGAGCAGATTTGCGCCATCGTAAGCGACGCTACCGCCATGGACAGACAAGGCCGCGCATGTTGCATCAATCGCTTCGCGATCACCGAGACCGTTGATGACGAGATCGGCACCGGCTTCGGCCAGTGCATGCGCGATTCCGAGTCCAATACCGCTGGTCGATCCGGTAACAACGGCAACGCGTCCGGCGAGCGGCTTCGGGGTGACGGGCAGGTTCATGGCGAGCATCCTTTTGTGGAAATGATGGCCGCTAACTGCCAAAAGCGGTGCGTCGACTGAAATGCCGTTTCTGCATCGACTCGATGCGCCAAAGCCATTGGGCGCGGGCGCGATCAACGCGTAGAGCAACATGGTGTCAGCGAACCGGCGTTTCGGTTCCCGGCCCCGATATTGCCAACCAACAGGAAGACCGATCATGACCAAGACGACCATTCGCAATGCCGTGTTCGCGCTGCTCGCAGCCACCACTGTCACCTCGCCCGCTTTTGCCGGTGAATGCCCAGCCGCCAAGGCGGGCGTGAACCCGCTGACCGGCGCGCCGACAGCGCCCAAGGGCGTGACCGACACCGTCATCGGTTCGGTTGACCTCAACGCCGAAATCGCCGTGCCCGACCGCCAGCTGCGCACGCGTCGGCTTGTCGTCCAGCCGGGCGGTATCGTGCCGCTGCACAGCCACAAGGACCGCCCCGCGCTGATCTACACCGTCAGCGGCGCGATCACCGAATATCGCAGCAGCTGCATGGTGCCGATCCAGCACAAGGGCGGCGACATCGCCCGCGAAGCCGATGGCATTTCGCATTACTGGATCAACAACGGCAAGGTGCCCGCAGTGCTGCTGTCGTCGGACGTCCACCACGGCAACTGATCCCTCGGGGACGCGTTGACGATTAAAATGGGAGTGCCGCTCGCTCGCTCGGGCGGCACTCCCTTCTTGCGTTGGTCGCCAGACGGGCGTTGCATCCGACCGCCACTGAGGGGGATATCATGCTGAAACTGCTTATATTTTATGGCTCGTACCGCCGCGACCGCGTCGGCATCCGCTTTGCACAATATCTTCAGCATGGCTTCGTCGGTCGCGGCCACGACGCCGAGCTAATTGACGCCAAGGCCATCGACCTGCCGATGCTCGACCGCATGTTCAAGGAATATCCAGCGGGTAAAGCGCCCGCAGCCATGGCCGAACTGGCGGCGAAAATCCGCGCGGCGGACGGCTTTGTGTTCGTGACCGGCGAATATAATTGGGGCATGCAGCCGGGTCTCAAGAATCTGACCGACCATTTCCTCGAAGAATGGTTCTGGCGACCCGCGGCGGTCGTCAGCTATTCACCTGGCCAGCTCGGTGGCGCGCGTGCGGCGATGGCCTGGCTCCCGACGCTGTCGGAAATGGGTATGGTGGTGATTTCGAGCACCCTCAACGTCGGCCAGATCAGCCAGACGCTCGACGTCGACGGCAAGCCCATGGGCTCGGGTGGCGAGTATCTCGACCAGCGCTTCCCGCGCTTTGCCGCCGATCTCGAATGGTGGGCGTCCGCCGCGGCGCACCAGCGGTCGGTGCAAGACCCGCCCTATTGAGTCAGCTCAGTCGTCGCAGGTGCCGGGGACCGACCCCGGCGCCAGCGGCGGGCGGTCACGCTGACCGGCGGGCAAACAGCTCGACAACCTGTCCCAAATTGCACGCCCCCAGCGCATCGTCGAATTTTTCGGCCCGCAGCATCTCGGCAAGCGCCCGCTGGCGCTGGCCGATCAAGTCGACGGCCTGTAGCGACGTGGCGTGTTTCGATACAACAGCAGGATCGGCGCACAGCTCGGCGCCAAGGGTTTCGATGTCGGCGGCGAGCGCGGCCAGCTCAAGCGCGATGACGTCTAATTGAGCGCGATCAGGCTGCAACCGACATACTCCGGATCGGGCAAGCCTGGGCTGCCAGCTGGGCCGGTGCGGCCAGTGCCGAGACGCCGCGCGCAATCGCGGCTTCTGCCATCGTCGGGACGAGCGCCGTCGCCGGGTCCTGCGCAAGACAGGTGCCACCGGCCGCCTTGATCGCGCCAACGCCGGCCGCTCCGTCGCTGCCATCGCCCGAGAGAATGACGCCGATCGACTTTGCGCCGGCAGTTTTTGCCACCGAGCCGAACAGCAAATCGGCCGACGGGCGCACACCATTGACCGGATCGCGATCAACCAGACGCAGGCGTCCGCCCGGCCAGCGATCGACCACGGCATGGAAGCGCGGATCGATGGCAATGTAGATCACGCCCTGCTCAAGCGCCTCACCATCGGACGCAAGTTTGATCTTGGCGGCCGAGCTTTGCGACAGGCGCGAGGCAAAGGGCACGCCCAGGCCTTCGTCGATGGCCAGCGACACGATCGTCGGCGGACAATTGGCGGGGAAGGCCGCGAGCATTTCGGATGCGGCTTCGATCGAGCCCATGCCCCCGGCGACAGCAATGATTTCGCCGTCCCACACATAGTCGCCCGGCACAGCGACCGGCGCGGCCGCAGTGGGCAGCTTGCGCGCGGCAAGGTTGGTCTTGGCCGCCGTCAGCACGATTTTGCAGAGCTTGCCCGAAATCTTTTCGAACTCGTCGGGCGTTGCGCGTTGCGGCTTGGGGAAACAGTCGACCGCACCCAGCTCGATCGCGCGCAGCGACACGTCGGCGCCTTTCTGTGTAAGCGTCGACAGCATCACCACCGGGATCGGTCGCGTCTCCATCAGCTCGGCCAGAAAATCGAGCCCGTTCATCCCCGGCATTTCGACGTCGAGCGTCAGCACATTGGGGTGCAGCTCCTCGATCATCTGCCGGGCTTCGTCGGCACCATCGGCCGCGCCGACAACGACGATGTCCTTGCTGCGCTCAAGCGCATTGGTGAACAGCGCCCGCATGGTTATCGAATCGTCGACGACGAGAACTTTGGTCTTGGCCATTACTGGATACTCTCAAACACGAATGATGAACTAAGCGGCTTCGGCAATGTCGTGGGCATGGGTCAGCGATGGCAGGTCGAGGACCATCACCATCCGGTCGTCGATCGAGACCAGCCCTTCGAGGAAGGGGACGACCGTGTCACCGGTCGCCGGTGGCACTTGCAGCGATTCGGCGGGAAAAGTGACGATGTCGCTGACCGAATCGACGATCAGGCCGCGAAACTGTCCGGCGATCTGGGTGACGATGATCACGTGGCGCGCGGTCGCCTCAGTCGCGCGCCAGCCGAGCCGGGCAGCGAGATCGACCACGGGCAAGACGGTGCCACGCAGATTGACCACGCCCGCAACATAATGCGGCACATGCGGCAAGCGCGTGGTCGGCGTCCACGCCCGGATTTCGCGAATGGCCATGATGTCGATGCCGAAGACCTGCGATTCGACTTCGAAAGTGATGAGCTGGCGGTTCATGATCGGTCCTTTCGCGGGGATTAGTGCGTGACGCGCCGGACGGCGGCAGCGAGTTTTTCGGCGTCGAAGGGTTTGACAATCCAGCCGGTGGCACCAGCCTGGCGGGCGCGCGCCTTCTTCTCATCCGACGATTCGGTTGAAAGGACCAGGATCGGGCGGTGCACATGCGGTCCCCCGGCGCGGACGCGTTCGATCAGGCCAAAACCGTCCATGCGCGGCATGTTGATATCGGTGATCACAACGTCGCAGTCGTTGCAGGCCAGCCATTCGAGCGCGGAGACGCCGTCATCGGCCTGCTCGACCTCAAAGCCGTGACCAACAAGGGCGTGTTTGAGCAGGCTGCGCATTGTTGCGCTGTCGTCGACCGTCAAGATGCGTGTCTTGGGATTTGCCGCTGTCATCGTTTCATCCACCCTTTTCAGAAAAGTTCGACGTCGCCGCGCGTGGCGGCCGGACGTTCAATCGGTTGCGGGGCGACGGTATCGTCGACCAGTCGGAGGCGCGCCTGACCACGCGCCGGCCGGAAATCGACCCGGCGGGCCTGATTGCCGCCGAGCGACGACCGCACCAGCGGAATGCGCTCCTGTTCCAGAAAGGCAGTCGCAAAGGCGGCATTGGCCGATCCGATGCGCGTCATGCCGCTGTGCATGTTGGCGCCGCCGTAAAGATGCGCGCGCATCGCGGGACGGGTGGCGCCATAGGCCAGCATTTCATTGATCAGCACTTCCATCAGATAGGCGCCGTAATGTTCGTCGACGCCGCGCCCGCCCTTGGGTTCGGCGAGCAGGAAGTGATTCATGCCGCCGACGTTGCTGGTCGCGTCGAACAGACAGCAGGCGATGCAACTGCCGAGCACGGTCGTCAGTTCGACGCGCGGATCGCCGCTGACGCGGGCCTGGCCCTGCATCACCGTCAACCGCACGGGGCGAACGAGAGTGGTCGACGGTGTTTCGATGGGCTGATGGAACATCAGGCGGCCCTCGCAAATGCGTGATCGGCAATCCGGTGGATCGGCGCAATGCGGGCGGCAGCGCCGAGCGCAATCGCCGCCTTGGGCATGCCGAACACCGTGCAGGTCGCCTCGTCCTGTGCAATCGTCATGGCCCCGGCGCGCGCCATGGCGAGCAGGCCCTGCGCGCCGTCCGATCCCATACCGGTCAGCAAGATACCGACGGCCTGACCGCCCATGGTTTCGGCAACCGTGCGGAACAGCACATCGACGCTGGGGCGATGGCCCGAAACCTTGTCGTCGGCGCGCATCCGGGCGCAGGGGTGCGCCGCACTGCCGCGCACTTGCAGATGCCGGTCGTTGCCCGGTGCGAGATAGACATGGCCTTGCTTCAGCGGCAGATCCGGCTCGGCGATTGTCACGGTGGGCGCGCATTGCTGATCGAGACGGCGGGCCACGGCTTCGGCGAAATGGCCGCTGATGTGCTGAACGATGACGGTCGGCGGGCAATCGGCGGGAAAGTTCTGGAGCAGCAGTTGCAAAGCTTCGACGCCACCGGTCGATGCGCCGACCGCGATCAAGGACGGGCGCTGACGGTCGGTCGCGGCGGGTATCGCATAGCTTGGCGTCGGCGCGGCGCCGCCAGCGGGGCGATCCCGCAGCCGTGCTTTGGCGGCGTTGCGGATCAGGTTTGCGAGCCGACCTTCGTCGGTCGTCAGCAGCGACCCGATCCTGCCGTCGGGCTTGGCATAGCAATCGACCGCGCCGATTTCGAGCGCGCGCACCGTCGTGTCGGCGCCGTCGCGCGTCAGGCCCGATACGACCACGACCGGGGTGGGCTTCAGCCGCATCAGCTTGTCGAGGAAATCAAGGCCATTCATCCCCGGCATCTCGATGTCGAGGGTCACGACATCCGGGTTTTGCTCGCGAATGATCGTGCGGGCTTCGGCGGCGTCGGCTGCTGCGCCGATGACAGTGATGTCGGCTTCACGGCGCAGCAATTCGGTCAGCAGCGCGCGCATC
>JAIETY010000035.1 GCA_019744885.1 Sphingomonas sp. | reverse complement strand
AAGGCTGGCGACGGTGTCAGCCGTCGCGGCTCGGCTGATGCGCAAGCACGACGGCGAGGGTGCCGGAGCAACAACGAAGCCGTTGAGCAGCGTATAGTCGGTGCCGCCGCGTAGCAGGATTGCGGACAAATCCGACGCGTTGTTGACGCGGTGGAAGAAGGTGAAGTTCGACACGATGACGTTCTGACGCGGCAGATCGGAGTCGACGGCGTTATCCGAATCGGCTTCGATAATCGCGTCGGTGCCGCGCGAGTCGCTGCCGGCGCGCTGGGCGACCAGCACATATTGGAAATTGGCCTTCACGCCGGTGTCAGTGTCGAGGTTGTCGTCTTCGGCACCAACAGCAACATAATATCGCATGTTAACGCGACCGCCAAAGAACTCGGCGGCGTCGTCCGAACTGTTGAACGACATGATGTTGTTCAGGACGGTGCCACTGCCAGTGCCTTCGGTCGTCAGCGCTTGAAGTTCGCTGTTGGCCGAGAGGATGAAGCCCGAGTAGCGGATCTGGACGAAGCTCATCCGGCCGCTGCTTTCGGTGTTGTTGGCGCCGCCGTAGACGGCGGGGTCGATTGCGCCTTCGGTCTGGCGTTCGCACGCCGTGGTGCCGGGCGTTGCCAGCGAAGCGGCGCAGTCGGTGATCTGCCCACGGCCCATCAGCACGACGCCGCCCCATTGGCCCGACGAAGTGTCGGTGTTCAGGCCCTGGACGTTGTCACGGCTCGTGAAGATGATTGGCTGAGTCGCGGTGCCGACGGCCTGGATCGAGTTGCCGCGATTGACCGCGAGCCACGACGTGCCCGTGCCGGCATAAACAATGACACCGGGTTCGATGGTGAGCACGACGTTGGTGGTGCCGGTGGTGGTCGCACCCTGATCGGTGCCGACATCCACGCGGCCATTCATCTGGTAGAGGACGCCCGGGAGGCGCGGCAGGAGGGCGCTGGCGTTGAGGCGTGCTGGCAGCGTGCAGACACGATAGGTACCGGTCGGGCCATTGATCGTGCCGCTGTCGGTGAGCGTTGAACCGGCATTGTTCGAGATCGTCGGGCAGCCGGCGGCGGGCGTGACGAGCGCGACCGTCGGGGTCGGCGTCGGCGTCGGGGTTGGCGTCGGTGCAGGGGTTACGTTGGTGGTGTTGTTGTTGATCGTCACGTTGCCGCCGGTGCCCGGCGACGCGATGTCGTTGGCGCCACAGCCGCTCAGCGCAACGATCGAGGTGGTCGCAATAAGCATGCGACGGAAGTTGGAATTCATCATTTCCCTGTCTCCAGCGTGTTTTCTGACCGACTTATGGTCGTTGCCACGACGATGCCGCCGCGAGTCGGATCGCCCCCTCGCGCCTTCGTCCGACGCCGCTGTAGAAACGCTAGGTTACACGCAGATTGGAACTTGATGACAGTTTGGCGACTTATGTGTGACGTGCATAAGTCGTTGCCTTTGGGTGGCCGCGCGCAGTCGAGGCAAAGCGGGCCGGCAGGTCATGCGCAGTCGGCCTACCCCCAAGGGCGCATGCGAAACCATTTGGTCAGCACATATTTGGTGCCTGCCCGCACCTTCATCCCGTGGTGCAGAGTCGAGGGATTGCCGCTGCCATCGGGGCGCAGGTTGTTCCACATCAACAGCTTGCCGGTTTCCGGGGGGACGAGCTTGTCGATTGCCTTGAAGCGAGTCGCGCCGCCCGCACCGGGTTCGTTCAGATAGATCATCGCGGTCCAGGTGCGCTGCCCCGCAACGCTGCAGAAACGCTCGAAATCGACGCCTTGCGGGTCGAAATAATCGGTATGTGCCTTGAACTCTTGGCCAACCGCGTAACGCTGCCCCTGCAGTGGCTCGCCATGCGCCGGATCGAGGTGCATGAACTTGGCGATACGGTCGTTGATCAACTGCGACAGCGGCTCTTCGAAGCGGAGGTCGCAGGTTTCGCTGGTCCGAAAGGCCGCATCCCCGTTGAAATCGGAGACCGTCGAGGGACGGCGTTCGGCATCGATCCGCGCGATCAGTTCGGCGCACAGCGCAGCGTCGACGAAGTCGCGCTTCAGAAACAATGTCAGCTTCGGGCTTGGGACCTTCTGCACCCCAGGCTGCAACGATATATGGCCGATGACCGGGTCGGCGGGGAATCCCGAACCCGGCGCCGATAAGGGTGGCGATGACAAAGTGCTGGCCATGCGCGCTATCGTGCCAAAGCCGCGCTGCAATCTCCAGCCCCGTCGAATGAGGATGTCGCGACTTTAATCGTTCACATAAACGACATCTATACGTAACACAGCGTCCCTAGCAGTGCGCTCGGCGGGAGTTTTACGGGATGCAGCTAGAGATTGATGCGCGTGCGCGCCGCCTGCTGCGGCTGGTGCCGCTGACGCGCGTCTACAGCGTGGTCGAGCTTTTGCTGCTGGCGTTGCTGGCCTGGCAAGGCGCGCGGCTGGTGTGGACACTGGTAACGCCGGTCGATCCGGTCGGGGCTTGGCGCTTGCCCGCCCCCGGCGCCGGGACGGGCGCTGGCGAGATGCTGCACGGCTTCGATCCCTTCTTCCGGCTCGATGCGACCGCGCCGGCGCAGGCGCAGGCTGACGTCGTCACGGCGTTGCAGCTCACGCTGTTCGGCACCCGGCTCGACGAGGCAACCGGGCGCGGTGGCGCGATCATCGCGGGCCCTGACGGTGAGCAGAAGAGCTATGCGGTGGGCGAGGAAGTCCAGCCCGGGGTCACGCTGAAGCAGGTATCGTTCGACCATGTCACGCTGGCGCGGAACGGCAGCGAGGAAACGCTTTATCTCGATCAGTCGGCGCGGCCCGCTGATGCGGGAATTGCCGCGCCGGGTGCAGCGCCGCCACCGGGACTCGCGCGGCCTGGCGGGACGCCGCCCAGCGATGCACCTGGCGCCGGGATAACGTTTGGGCAGGTCCGATCAGACGTTGGCTTCATTCCGCGCATCGACGGCGGCAAAGTGACCGGGCTGGTCGTCCGACCGCAGGGATCGGGCACGACGTTCAGAAAAATAGGCTTGAAAGAGGGGGATATCGTGACTCAGATCGGGGGGCGTCCGGTGACCGGACCGGGCGACATTGAGGCGCTGTCAGGCCAGTTCGCCAAAGGCGGCAATATCTCGATCACCGTCGAGCGTGGCGCCGAAGTGCTGCCGCTCGTGATTACGGTCAGCGGCCAGTGAAGCCCTCCGCTCCCCCGATCGCGGCGCTGGTCGCGCTGGCGCTCGCGTCGCCGCTGGTCGCGCAAACCACGCTCAACGTGCGCGACGCCGATATCCGCGCCTTCATCGGCGATGCCGCCAAGGTGACCGGTCGCACCTTCATCATCGACAGCCGCGTGCAGGGCAAGGTGACCGTCGTTACCGATCGCGCGCTGTCGCGGTCCGAATATTTCGAGATTTTCCTGTCGACGCTGCGCGCCAACGGGCTGATCGCAGTGCCGACTGCCAATGGCGCCTTCCGCATCCAGCCGATCGACGGTGCCGCCTCGCAGCCCAATCGTGTCGGTGGCAGTGCGACCGCCAATCGCAATGCCTATGTCACCGAAATCATTCGGCTCCGCGCGATCGATGCCGCGAGTGCACTCGACACGATCCGCCCGCTAATCAGCCCGCAAGGATCGGTCAGCGCCAATCGCGCGGGCAATTCGATCGTCATCGTCGATTTTGCCGACAATGTGCGGCGGATACGTGAAGTGCTGTCGCGGATCGACACCGATAGCGCCTCGACGCGCATCGTCGCGCTCAAAAATGCTGGCGCGCGCGAAATCGCGACCGCACTGACCGCGCTCGCCGGAAGCGGCCAGGCACCCGGCGGCGCGCAGGGCGTATCGATTGTCGCGGTCACGAGCTCAAATGCGGTCGCGCTGCGCGGCGATGCCTCCACGGTCGCGCGGCTTGCTGAAGTCGCTGCCGATTTGGATCGGCGTGCGTCGGCGGGGACAGAAATCAAGGTCGTGTTCCTGCAAAATGCCGATGCCGAGCAATTGTTGCCGGTGCTGCAGGAACTCGTCGGCCAACAGCCGACTCAGGCGCCGCAGCAGACCCAGTTGTCACAGCAGACATCGGCCTTTGGTGGCGGCAATCAGGGTGGCGCCAACGCGCGCAACATCGTGCCGCCGCAAAACGCCTCGGCGCCGAGCAGTTCGGGCAGCGGCGTCAATCCCAATGCCCAGCCGGCCATCGTCGCGGAGGGCGGACGCACTGCCGCTGTCGTGACGCGCTTTTCGGGCGCCAACGCGATTGTGATCGCGGGGCCGACCGAAGTGCAGCGGCAGCTCGCCGACGTGATTCGCCAGCTCGACACAAGGCGCGAGCAGGTGCTGGTCGAAGCGATTGTCGCCGAAGTATCCGACGCGACGGCCAATCGGCTCGGCGTCCAGTTGTTGCTCGGCAGCCTCAGCGGCAATTTGCCGATCGTGTCGTCGAGCTTTTCGAACACCGCGCCTAATCTGCTGACTGTCGCAGGGGCAGTCGCGGCGCGGCGTCTGAACACGGCGACAACGACGATCAACGGCAACACGACCACAACCACGACCAACAGCGCGGTCAGCGACCAGCTCGCCCAGTCGGCGATTAGCTCGATCCTCGGCACGACGGGCGGACTCGGCGGATTCGGTACGACGATCGGCAGGGACGGCGTGTTTGGTGGCATCATCAATGCGGTGAAGAGTGATTCGACGTCGAACCTGCTCCAGGCCCCCAATGTCACGACGCTCGACAACCAGCCCGCGCGCATTTTGGTCGGGCAGGAAATCCCGGTAACCACGGGGCAAGCGCTCAGCCAGAATTTCGACAATGCCTTTCGTACCGTTCAGCGCGAGAATGTCGGCATCCAGCTTGAAGTGCGGCCGCAGGTGAATTCGAGCGGCACGATCAAGCTGTTCCTGCGCCAGCAGGTCAGCTCGATCTCGGGGCCGGTCTCGAACGACAACAGCGACCTCATTCTCAACAAGCGCGAGGTCGAAACGACGATGACGGTCGATGACGGGCAGATCGCGGTGATCGGCGGGCTGCTGTCGGACGAAGAGCGCAACACGATCGAGAAAATCCCGTTGCTCGGCGACATTCCGGCGCTGGGACAGTTGTTCCGGTCAAAGGCCAAGCAGCGGACCAAGACCAACCTCATGATCTTCATCCGCCCCACGATTTTGCGCAGTGCCGAGGATTCGCGACGGGTGACGGAGCAGCGTTACGGCTATCTGCGGCTCCAGCAGGGCCTGCAGAATTCCAACGCCGAACCGAGCATCGACCAACTCGTGCGCGACTATCTCGGCGCCGAACCGCCACTCCCCGCCGCGCCCAAGCCCGGCAGCATCGAGGACCCGCGCATTGCGGTGCCGGTGATGCCGAGCGCGAGCGATCCGCTGGGGCGCAAGGCCGGAGCGCCGAAATGACGCTCCGCCCGGGAACTCCAACCGACGACCATGGGCCGACAATTGCGCTGGCAGATGCTGCCGCCATTACCGAACCGATGGTTGGCATTCCCTATGCCTTTGCGCGCAAATTCGGGGTGGTGCTCGAACCCGGCGCGGCGGGGCATTTCTCGGTCGCGCTGCGCGAAGGCGCCGATCCCAAAGTGCTGCTCGAGCTCCGCCGCCATCTGGCGCGCCCGTTCGATGTGACCTTTGCCAAGCCCGAAGATTTCGACCGGATGCTGTCGGATCGCTATGCAATGGACGGGCAGGCGGCGGCCGCGGCGGCGGGATCGCTGGGACTGGGCGACGAACTCGATCTGCTCGCGGGCAATTTGCCGACGGCGGAGGATTTGCTCGATACCGCCGACGATGCCCCGGCGATTCGTCTGATCAACGGCATCATCGCGGATGCTGCGCGCAACGGCGTGTCGGACATTCATATTGAACCCTATGAGACCGGGCTCGTCGTCCGGATGCGCATCGACGGCGTGCTGCGTGAGACGTTGCGCATGCCGCCGCATGTCGCGCCCGTCGTCGTCAGTCGCATCAAGGTGATGGCGCGACTCGACATTGCTGAGCGGCGGGTGCCGCAGGATGGGCGGATGGGGCTGTCTTTGGGTGGCAAGCTGCTCGACGTGCGTGTCTCGACGCTGCCCAGTCGCGCGGGTGAGCGCGTGGTGCTGCGTATTCTCGACAAGGAGAATGCGGGAATCAATCTCGACGTGCTCGGGATGAGTCCCGCGATCAACACGATGCTGCGCTCTGCGATTTCGGAGCCCAATGGGATCGTGCTCGTCACCGGCCCCACCGGCAGCGGCAAGACGACAACACTCTACGCCGCGCTCCGGCTCCTCAACGACGGCACGCGCAATATTCTGACGGTCGAAGACCCGGTCGAATATGCCGTCGATGGCGTTGGCCAGACGCAGGTCAATCCCAAGGTCGGGCTGACCTTTGCGGCGGGTTTGCGCGCAATCCTGCGGCAGGACCCCGATGTGGTGATGGTCGGCGAAATCCGCGACCGCGAGACAGCGGAGATCGCGGTGCAGGCGTCGTTGACGGGCCACCTCGTGCTGTCGACCGTCCACACCAACGACGCGATTGGCGCGATCACCCGCATGCGCGACATGAAGGTGGAGCCGTTCCTGCTTGCGTCGACGCTGCGCGGGGTGATCGCCCAGCGGCTGGTGCGGCGGCTGTGCCAGACCTGCCGTCGGCCGGTGCAGGCGCAGGGGTCGGTCTCATCACTGCTCGGTTTTGATCCGGGCGCGATCGTCTATGAGCCGGTGGGCTGCGACGACTGCGGCGGCAATGGCTTCAAGGGCCGCATCGGCGTGTTTGAGGCGATCCGCATCGACGAGACGATCCGCCGCCTGATCAACGACGGCGGCGATGAGGCAATCATCGCGCGCCACGCCTTCATCAACGCGCCCAATCTCGGTTCCGCCGCCCGCCAGATGGTGCGCGATGGGCTGACCACGCCAGAGGAAGCCGTCCGCGTCTCGCGCAGCGACATGGCCGAGGTCTGAGCCGAGCGATGGCCGATTTCGATTATATTGCAATCGATACCGGCGGGCGCGAGAAGCGCGGCGCGGTCAAGGCCGACACGATCGAACGCGCCCAAGCCGCCCTTGATGCGCGCAAGCTTTACGTCGTGCGCATCGACCCGGCGAGCACGGCGGACAAGCCGGCTGCGGCGCCGTCGATCATGGCGCAGCTTGGCCGCGTGCCGCGTATGTCGACCAAGCATCTGACGCTGTTCACGCGCCAGCTCGCGACGCTCAACCGTGTCAGCCCGCTCGAAGAATCGCTGCGCACGATCGTGCGCCAGACCGAGCAGCCGCATGTCCGCGAGATTGTGAGCCGCGTGCATCTCGGCGTGGTCGAAGGGCGGCGCCTCGCCGAATCGATGGCGCGCGAGCCGAAAAGCTTTCCCGCGCTCTATTGCGCAATGGTCTCCGCCGGCGAGAGTTCGGGGGCGCTGCCGACGATTCTCGAACGGCTGTCGGTGCTGCTCGAACGTCAGGCCGAGATTCGCGGCAAGATGATCACGACGCTGGCCTATCCCGCCGTGCTCGCGGTGGTGGCGATGGCGGTAGTGGCCGCGCTGATGATCTTCGTGGTGCCGCAAGTGGTCGAGCAATTCGATACGGTTGGCCAGCAACTGCCGCTTCTCACGCGGATCGTCATTGCGCTGTCGGCGTTTCTGGCGGGCTATTGGTGGGCGGTGATCCTGAGCGCGGTGCTGTTGGGCGCGGGCTTTCGCCTCGCGCTGCGTGAGCCGCCGATCAAGCTCGCGTTCGACAGCTGGCTGCTGCGGGTACCTCTGCTCGGGCGTTTGCTGCGCGATCTTCACGCGGCGCGGATGGCGCGGACGCTGTCAACGATGGTCGCGAGCCGCTTGCCGCTGCTCGAAGGGCTCGCGCTGACATCGGGCACAATCCACAATGCGCGGCTGAAGCAGGCGTCGGACGAGATCACCGATTCGATCCGTCAAGGCGGGTCGCTGTCGGCGGCGATGCGGCGGGCAGGGGTGTTCCCGCCGTTGCTGACCTATCTCGCCGCATCGGGCGAGGCGGCGGGGCGGCTCGACGAAATGCTCGAACGCGCGGCGGACTATCTCGAGCGTGAGTTCGACCGGTTTACCGCAACCGCTTTGTCGCTGCTCGAACCCGCGATCATCGTGATCATGGGCGGCATCGTCGCGACGATTGTGCTATCGATCCTGCTGCCGATTTTGCAGCTCAACACTTTGGCCGGGCAATGAGGAGTATCATGGTACAGCGCCCCCATCCCAACCGCCGCCGTCGCCGCAAGAACGAGTCAGGCTTCACGCTTGTGGAACTGATGGTCGTGATCGTCATTCTCGGCCTGCTGGCGACGATCGTCGCCCTGAACGTCATCCCGCTGGGCGATCAGGGCAAGGTCCAGAAGGCCAAATCCGACATCGCCACGATCGAGCAGGCGCTCGAAGTCTATAAGCTCCAGCAATTCACTTATCCGACCACGGCGGACGGGTTGCAGGCGCTGGTCGCACCGCCCGCCTCACTCACCGATCCGTCGCGCTACCAGAAGGGCGGCTATATCAAGAAGCTTCCCAAGGATCCCTGGGGCCGCGATTATCTCTATTCCTCGCCGGGCACGCATGGCCAGATCGATATCTGGAGCTATGGCGCCGATGGCCGCGAAGGGGGCGAGGGAGTCGATGCCGATATTGGCAGCTGGCAATAATCCTGGGCGACGTCGCGCCGAGGGCTTCACGCCCTTTCGGCGTTCCGCCGAAAACGGCTTCACGCTTGTCGAGCTGATGATCGTGATTACGCTGATCGGGCTCGTGTCGGCGGTGGTAGTGCTGTCGTTGCCCGATCCGCGTGGGCGGCTGCGCGACGATGCCGAGCGCTTCGCCGCGCGGGTGCGGGCTGCGCACGACATGGCAATTGTCGAAGGGCGATCGGTCAGCATTTGGGTGAGCGACGGCGGCTATGGCTTTGACAAGCGCGAGGCGGGTGCCTGGGCGCCGGTGAGCGAGAAGCCGCTGCTGGTGACGCGCTGGGGCACCGATATCCGGCCGCAGATATCGAGTCCCTCGGGCCGCGACCGTGTGATCTTCGATTCGACCGGGCTCGGCAGCACGCCGATGACGATCCGCCTTCAGCGTGGCGGCGACGCGACCACGACGGTCAAGATCGGTATCGATGGCGCGGTGGCGATCGATGGCTGAGCGCCGCGCGACATCCGGCTTCACGCTGATCGAAATGATGGTCGCGCTCGCCGTGTTCAGCCTCGCGGGGCTTGCGCTGATCCGGCTGGAAGGTGCGACGATTCGCAGCGCCGGAATCCTCGACAACACGCTGATGGCGCAGATCGTCGCGCGCAATGTCGCGGTCGAGGCGCTCACCGACCCGCGCCCGCCGACGGCAGGGTCGATCGGTGGCAGCGAAGCCAATGGCGGGCGCGACTGGCGCTGGCAGCGGCTCGCGGCGCCGATCGGCGATCAAGGCGCGATGCGGATCGATGTCACCGTGACGGATCCCGAAGGGTCGACGATCGGGCGCCTGACGGTCATTCGCCCGCCCGCGACGGCGCCGCGCAAGCCACGCCTGCCGCCCGGCCAGCAGCCACCTCCCGGAGGCCGGACGTGACCCGCCGCGCGTCAGAGAGCGGTTTCACGCTGATCGAAGTCATGATCTCGCTGCTGATCTTCGGGCTGCTGGCCGCTGCCGGAGTCGCGGTGCTGTCGTTCAGCGTGCGTGCGCAGGGCGTTACCCAAGCCAAGTTCGACGACATTGCCGCGCTCAGCCGCCTCAACGCCATCCTCAGCGCCGATCTGGCGCAAGCCGTGCCGCGCGCGACCCGCAATGCGCAGGGCGCGCCGCAATTGGCGTTCGAAGGTGGCTCTGGCGGGTCGACCGATCCGATGCTCGCGCTGGTGCGGGGTGGTTGGACCAATCTCGACGAAGCGCCGCGATCCGATGCCCAGAAGGTCGAATATCGGCTGCGCAATGGCGCGATTGAGCGTATCGCCTATCCGTTGCTCGACGGCGCCGATCCCCTCCCGCCTGCCGTGATGCTGGGCGGCGTCGATCAGGTCGCGCTGCGCTATCGTATCAATGGCGCTTGGAGTGATCGTTGGCTGTCGACGCCCGAAGCGCCGCTGCCCGAAGCGTTCGAAATGCAGATCGCGCGTCGCGACGGGCGCCGCTATCGGCTCGTGCTGCTCGTCGGCACCGGTTATGTACCACCGCCGCCCGAAGGGCAGAGCCTTGGCCAATAAGGGCAGCGACAACGAGCGCGGTGCAGCGCTGCTCACTGTGTTGCTGCTCGTTGCGGTGATCGCGGTGCTGGCGGGGCATGCGCTTGAGCGGATGCGGCTCGCGACACGGCTGGGCGCCAACGCCATCGCGATCGATCAGGCGCGCGCCTTTGCCATGGCCGCCGAGACTGCGGCGATGGTCCGCATCAACACCGTGCTCGCGCGCGACGCGGCGCGGGTAACGTTGCAAGGCGATTGGGCCGGCAAGCCCTATCCGCTGCCAATCCCCGGCGGCATCGCCACCGCGACGGTCACCGATGGCGGCAATTGCTTCAATCTCAATGGACTGGTGCAGCAGCGCGATGTCGAAACGTTGGTCGTTCGGGCCGCTTCAATCGATCAGTTCGCGCAGCTGATGCGCGTGATCGGCATTCCTGACCAGCAGGCGCGCAGCATTGCCGCCGCGAGCGCCGACTGGATCGATACCGACAATGTCAGCCAGCCCGACGGCGCCGAGGATGCCGATTATTCAAGCGTCAGCCCGCGCTATCTGCCAGCCAATACGCTGATGACCGATCCGAGCGAGTTGCGCGCGGTTTCGGGAGTCACGCCCGCGATTTACGCCAAGCTGCGGCCCTGGATCTGCACGCTCCCGGTCGCCAAGCCGACGCGGATCAACATCAATACCTTGCTCCCCGAACAAGCGCCGTTGCTCGCGATGCTGCTGCCCGATACGCTCGACATCAGCCGGGCGCGCGCGGTTTTGCTTGAACGGCCCGTGCAGGGCTTTACCAGCACCGTTGCCTTCTGGCAGGGGGCAGCACTCAAGGGGGTGACGGCTGGCCCCGAGGTGCAGCTGCAGACGGCGGTAACCACCCAGTGGTTCGGCCTCAAGATCGACGTAGCATTGGGGGGCACGCAGTTGACGCAAACCGCGCTCATCGACGCGACCGAGCCGCCGGTGCGGCTGGTCTCGCGCGCTTGGAGCGATCCGTCGTGATGGCGCGCGCGCTGTTCCTGCCCAGCTCGGCCGAAACGTCACACCGATGGATCGCGATCGACGGCGACGCCATCGTTGCGCGCGGCGAAGGTATGCCCGACGCGGATGATGTACCGCTCACAGTCATCGTGCCGGCAGAGGATGTGACGCTCCACTGGGCCGATGTGCCCGCGCGGTCGGCAGCACAGGCGGTGGCCGCCGCGCGGTTGCTCGTGACCGACGCGAGCGCATCACCGATCACCGATCTGCACGTTGCGGTTGGAGACGAGGGGGCGGACGACCGACCGATCGGGGTCGTAGCGATGGCGCGGATGCGCGGCTGGCTGGCGGCACTGGCCGAGCAGGGGCTTGACCCGCAGGCCATGATCCCCGCGCCGATGCTGCTGCCGCGCCCCACTGAGGGCTTCGTGCGCGCCGATTTCGGGGGCGATGGCGTCATACGCGGGACTGCGAGCGGCTTTGCCGACGAGCCGGGGCTCACCAACCTCGTCACGGGCGGTGTCGCGCCAACGGTCATCGACCGCGACGCCCTTGAAGCTGCCGTTGTGGCCGCAATAGCGCGTCCGGCGCTCGATCTGCGGCAGGGGGCCTTCGCCCGCCGCGACGCGATTGCATTTGATTTGGGTGTGGCGCGGCGCGCGGGCTGGCTCGTCGCCGCGATCCTGCTGGTGGTGCTGGCGATCGCGCTTGTCGAGATCGCGCGCTACAGCTTTGCCGCCGATGCAATGACGCGCAAGGGCGACCTGATCGCGCGCGGCGGCCTGCCGCGTGGTGAAACCGTCAACGATGCCGGACGCCAGCTCGACGCGCGGCTGGTGCGGCTGCGCGGGGCTGGGATCGGCTTCAGCGCGACCGCCGCAGTTTTGTTCGATGCGATCCGCGCTGTTCCGGGCAGTGAACTGCGCGCGCTGTCGTTCGACGCGACGGGGAAGCTGCGCGCGTCGCTGGTAACGCAGAATGAGGGGCAAGTGACCGATCTTATCAACCGCATCCGCGCGCGGGGCCTGGTGGCCACGCCGAGTACGTTTTCCGGCGGTAGCGGGCGCGTTTCGGGCGACCTGACGGTGACGCCGCGATGACCGCCAGTCTGCGTCATTGGTTCGCGGCGCTCAGTCCGCGCGAGAAATGGGCCGTGTTGACAGCAGCGTTGCTGGCGGTCGTCACCTTCGTCTGGTTCGCGGTGATTCGACCCGTGAACGACGGACTTGCGGATGCCAAGTCGCGCCATACCACTGCCGTGCTGCGGCTGGCGGCGACCGAAAGCCAGATGGCGGCACTCCAGCCGCTGCTCAAGGCCGGCGCGCCCGCGATGACGGGGACGCTCGAAACTTCGGTCCGCGACCGTGCTACTCAGGCGGGCTTTGTGCTGACGACGGTCTCGCCACAGACGAACAACGCGCTGCTGATCGGCATCGCCTCGGCCAAGCCGATCGCGCTGTTCGGCTGGATCGCCGATATGGAGCGCGACGGCTTTCTGGTCGAATCGCTCTCGACGACCGATAATGGCGACAAGACGATTTCGGCGCAGATCACCTGGAAGCTGCGGGGAATCTGATGCGCATTCGCCTGACCACGCGGCCCTTGGTGCTGTTCGGCGCGATGCTGGTGATCGCGCTGATCGCGACTTTTCCGATGCGGCTGGCCTTGGCGCTGACCGGTCTGGGCGAGGCCGGGCTGTCGGCGCGCTCCTCGGTCGGGCCAGTCTGGTTCGCGACGCTGCGTGAAGTCCATTTCGGCGATGTCGAACTGGGCGATGTCCATGCGTTCCTGTCGCCCTGGCAATTGCTGGTCGGGCGCGCGCGCGTCGATCTGGCCGGACCGCCCGTCGTCACGGGGGAAGCGCTGCGCGGTGGCATCAGCGTCTCGCGCCACAGCATGGGCGTCGATGATGTCACCGCCAATGTCGCCCCCGGCGATGTGTTCGCGCCGCTGCCGGTGACCAAGCTCGACCTTGGCGATCTGTCGGTGCGGTTCGAAAATGGCAGTTGCCAGCAGGCCGGTGGCAGCGTGAAGGCCGAACTCGGCGGCGGGCTTGCGGGGTTGGCGCTGGCGCAGGGCATGACCGGCAATGCCCGGTGTGAGGGCGGTGCGCTGCTGATCCCGCTTGCGAGCGCGTCGGGCAATGAGCGCATCCGGCTGCTGGTGCGCGGCGATGGCCGCTACCGCGCCGAACTGCTCGTCGCGCCGGCCGATGCCGCGGTGACGCAGCAACTCGTCGCGAACGGCTTTCAGTCCGACAATGACGGCTACCGGCTTTCGGTCGAAGGGCGTTTTTGATAGGGTTGACGCCGCCCCGTCGGCCCCGCTAGTGGCGCGGCCTTCATGGCGACCGTAGTTCAATTGGTTAGAGCGCCGGCTTGTGATGCCGGAAGTTGCGGGTTCAAGTCCCGTCGGTCGCCCCATTATCTGCACCCTCGGGGGATCACGCGTGCCTAACCGCTGGGGTTTCCCCGATTTTGACGCGCATGAAGGCGTACATCTGTTTACCGATCCGGCGTCGGGGTTGCAGGCGGTGATCGCGATCCATTCGACCAAGCTCGGCCCTGCCGGCGGTGGCGTGCGCTTCTGGCACTATGCCGACAGCCATGATGCCATCACCGATGCGCTGCGGCTGTCGCGTGGCATGAGCTTCAAGAACGCGATGGCGGGGCTGCCGATGGGTGGTGGCAAGGCTGTGGTGCTCGCCGATGCCACTCGCACGAAGACCGATGCACTGCTGAAGGCCTTTGGCCGCGCGATCGATTCGCTCGGCGGGCGTTATGTGACCGCCGAAGACGTCGGCATGTCCGACAACGACATGGTCACGATTTCGAGCGAGACCAAATATGTGACCGGCCTGCCAGTTGCATCGGGGCGCGCAGGCGGCAACCCGGGGCCGTCGACCGCGCTCGGCGTCTATCTCGGCGTCAAGGCGGCGGCGCAGCGCGGGCTGGGCGCGGACCGCATGCAGGACGTGCATGTCGCGATTCAGGGCGTCGGCTCGGTCGGGGGCGGGCTGGCTGAGCTGCTCGCGCAGGATGGCGCGCGGTTGACGCTGGCCGATGTTGATGCCGATCGCGCGCAGGCGCTGGCGGCGCGGCTGGGGGCGGCGGTAGTGCCCGCAGAGGAGATTTTGGGGATTGAGGCCGATATCGTCAGCCCCAATGCGCTCGGCGCGATCCTGACCGAGCAGAGTATTGCCGCGCTTCAGGCGAAAGTGGTGGCGGGCGGCGCCAACAACCAGCTCGCGACGCGCGAGGATGGCTGGCGACTGCACGCGCGGGGCATCACTTACGCGCCCGATTATGTCATCAACGCGGGCGGCATCATCAATGTCTGCCTCGAATATATGGGGCACGGCGACCGCGCCGAAGTCGAAGCGCGCATCCACAAAATCCCTGATCGCCTCAACGAGGTGTGGGATGAAAGCGAGCGCAGCGGCGAACCCGCAGCAGCCGTGGCGGACATGATCGCCAAGCGGCTGATCGGGCGCGGCTGAGCGCGCGGCGTGGAGCTGCCATCGTCGTTGGCCGAAATCGTTGCGGGTTATCGCGCGACCCCCAATTTGGTCGGCGAATCGGGTGGTGTGATCCACCAGCTCGACGCTGTCGGCCGTCCGACGCTGTTCCTGAAGCAGGGAGGTGGCCGGGTCGCCACCGACATCGCGGACGAATATGCCCGGCTGCGCTGGCTGCAGGGCCGCTGGCCGGTGCCCGCGATCGTCGGCTATGCCGAGACCGAAGCGGACGCGTGGCTGCTGACGACCGCGCTGCCCGGCCGCGCGGCCTCTGGCTGGCTCGAAGATCAACCCGACCGCCGCGAAACCGCGATGCGCGCAATCGCAGCGTTCCTTCTTCAGATGCATGCGGTGCCGATTGCGACCTGCCCGTTCGACGCGAGCCTCAACCTGCGCAGCGCCGATGCAGCCGCGAACGTCGCCGCAGGCCGGGTCGATCTCGATGAGCTCGACTCCGAGCGCGAGGGCTGGTCCGCCGAGCAGCTGTGGGACCGTTTTCAGCGCCTGTTGCCGATCGAGACCGTTCCCGTCGTCACCCACGGCGATTTCTCGCTCGACAATATCTTCCTCGACGATGACGGCGCCGTCACGGGGTGCCTTGATGTCGGTCGCGTCGGAGTCGCGGACTGCTATCAGGACCTCGCGATCCTGTGGAACAGCCTGCGCGAGTTCGATCCCGGTCTCGCCGAGGCGATGTTCAAGGTTTATGGCGTGGCGCCCGATCGCGCGAAGATCGAGCTCCACCTGCTGTTCGACGAATTCTTCTAGTTCATCGGCAAATCAAGCGCGTCCGCGACGGCCTGGTGCCGGATTTTGCCGCCCGATACATTCAGCCCGTTCGCGAGATGCGGGTCGGCGGCCATCGCCGCTTCGGCGCCCAGATTGGCGAGCTTGAGCGCAAAGGGCAGCGTCGCATTGTTGAGCGCGAAGGCCGACGTCCGCGCGACTGCGCCCGGCATATTGGCGACACAGTAATGGATCACGCCGTCCACCTCGAACACCGGGTCCTCATGCGTGGTCGCGTGGCTGGTTTCGAAGCAGCCGCCCTGGTCGATCGCGATATCGACCATCACCGATCCGCGCTTCATCGTCTTGATCATTTCCCGGGTGACGAGCTTGGGCGCAGCGGCACCCGGCACCAGCACCGCACCGATCACCAGATGCGCGTTCTTGACCGCTGCGGCGATTGCCGCCGATGAAGCATAGGCGGTCTTGATCTGGCTCGAAAAGAACATGTCGAGTTCGGCGAGCCGCGCGTTGTTGATGTCGTAGATCGTCACATCGGCGCGCATGCCGACCGCCATTTGCGCCGCATTCACCCCCGAGACTCCGCCGCCAAGGATCGCCACGCGGGCAGGCGCCACGCCGGGCACGCCGCCGAGCAGGACACCACGGCCGCCCTGTTCCTTCTCCAGGTAATGCGCGCCGACCTGCACCGACATGCGGCCCGCAACTTCGCTCATCGGCTTTAGGAGCGGCAGCGACCGATCGGGCGCGGTCACGGTTTCATAGGCAATGCAGGTCGCGCCCGACTTCATCAGCCCCAGCGCCTGCGGTTTGTCGGCCGCGAGATGGAGATAGGTGAACAAGGTGTGGCGCGCTTCAAGCATCGCGATTTCGACCGGCTGCGGTTCCTTCACCTTCACGATCATGTCCGATTCGGCAAACACCTGCGCTGCCTTCGCGACGATCCGCGCGCCTGCCTCGACATAGTCGCTATCCTCGAAATCGATGCCCATGCCGGCCTGCGTTTCGACCACGACTTCATGTCCGGCTTGCACCAGCTCGGCGACCGACGGCGGGGTAAGCCCCACGCGATATTCGTGATTCTTGATTTCCTTGGGGATGCCGACCAGCATGGAGGTTCACCTGCGCAAAATAAAGACTGTTGCGCATCGTGCCCGCAAGTGGCG
>JAIETY010000145.1 GCA_019744885.1 Sphingomonas sp. | reverse complement strand
GAGCCGCTCGCGCGGCGCGACCGACATGATCCGCCCCTTTTCGTCGAGCATCACCCGGCGTTCGGGCAGATCGAGTTCGAGCGGATTGCGCCGCGCCCGCGCTGCGGCAAGCGCGCGCCAGCACGCCCAAAGCGGCTTCAGCGCTTCCGTCACGAGAGCCGGGTCGACCGAGCCTGTTGCCCCATCGATCGCCGCCTGCGCGGCTTCATAAGCGATATTCGCGCGAATCCGCACGACAGCGCGGGTGAAGCGCCAGCTCTTGAGCGCCCCCGCCTTGCCAATCTGCAAATGGCAGACGAGCGCTGCCCGGTCCGCACCCGCCTTGAGCGAGCACACATCCGCCGACAGGATTTCGGGCAGCATCGGCACCACGCGATCGGGGAAGTAAACGCTGTTCCCCCGCCGCCGCGCATCCTTGTCGATCGCCGAGCCGGGCCGGACGTAAAAGCTGACATCGGCAATCGCCACCACTGCGCGCCAGCCGCCGGCATTGCCCGGATCATCGTCGGGCGCGGCCCAGACCGCATCGTCGTGGTCGCGCGCATCCTCGGGGTCGATCGCGACGATCGGCAGATGGCGCAGGTCCTCACGACCCTCCCCCAGCGGCTGGCGCGCGGAGTCGGTCGCTTCCTCGAGCGTTTCGGGGCTGAACTCGACCGGGATGCCGAGCTTGTGGATTGCGATCATCGAAAAACTGCGCGGCGCGAACGGATCGCCGAGCTTTTCGGTCACCCGCACGGTGATGCGCGGCGGACGGCCGGTCTTCTCCGCGAGCACCAGATCGCCCGGCGCGGCGTCGCCCGCATCGCTGACCGGAAAGTCGCGGCGCTCCTTCTTCTCGACACCGCTCAGCCAGAGCTTGCCGCCTTCCTCACGCAGCACGCCGAGCACCAGCTCCTCACCGCGCGCGAGCCGCTTCATCGGGTGCGCAATATGGCCGCTCCCCGCTTCCTCAGTACGCGCGAGCACCCGGTCGCCGACGCCGAGCGCCCCCTTCCCCCGCTCGCGGATGCGCAGCCGGGGGGCAGGCGTATCGGCGTGCCAGCTTTCGGGGGTGCCCCACACCGTGCCGTCGTCGCTGACGTCAACGATCCGCAGCACGGTTACCTTGGGAACACCCCCCATCTTGTGGAACGCGCGACCGGGTGCCGAATCGATCAACCCTTCATCGGCCATATCCTTCAGCAGCGCCTTGAGCCCAATCTTCTCCTGCGCCGACAGGCCAAAGGCGCGCGCAATCTCGCGCTTGCCGGCGGGCACCTCCGACTGCGCAATAAAATCGAGGATCTGTTTGGGCGTGGGCAGGCCGGGCGTCTTTTTCATCTCCAAGGCATAAGCGGTTTCGGTCGGATGCCAAACAGCGCCCAAACAGCGATGGCGAAATTGCTGCACTGCGGCTATCGGGCGGCGGTGACCTATGACTTGCTCATCATCGGCGGCGGCATCAACGGCGCGGCCATCGCGCGCGAGGCGGCGCTGAATGGATTGAAGCTGCTGCTGGTCGAGCGCGACGATCTGGCGAGCCATACTTCGTCGGCATCGACCAAGCTGATCCACGGCGGGTTGCGCTACCTCGAATATTATGAATTCAAGCTGGTCGCCGAGGCTTTGCGCGAGCGCGAGCGGCTGGTGCATGCAGCGCCGCACATCGTCTACCCGATGCGCTTCGTGCTGCCGCATGACGGGGCGCGGCCGTGGTGGTTTTTGCGCGCCGGGCTGATCCTCTATGATCTGCTCGGCGGCAAGATGTCGCTGCCGCGCTCGCGCGGGTTGCGGGCGAGCGATGCCGATCTGCGCGCGCCGCTCAAGAGTGCGACCAAAGGCTTTGTCTATTCAGATGCGTGGGTCGATGATTCGCGGCTGACTCTGCTCAATGCGCTCGATGCTGGCGCCAATGGCGCGGAGATCGCCACCCGCACTGCGCTACTGTCGGCACGGCGCGAGGGGGATGTGTGGCGCGCGACGCTATCGGACGGGCGCGAGGTGGCGGCGCGTGGCCTCGTCAATGCGGCGGGGCCTTGGGTCGCAGAAACGCTTGGGCTTCTCGGCGTCAATGCCCGCAGTGGCGTGCGGCTGATCAAGGGCAGCCATATCGTTGTACCCAAGCTGTTCGAAGGCGATCAGGCCTATATCCTCCAGCAGCCTGACGGCCGGATCGTGTTCGCGATTCCCTATGAGGGCGACTTCACCGAGATTGGCACGACTGACGTCGCTGTCGAGCGACCCGAGGACGCGGTGATCGACGCGGACGAAATCGCCTATCTCTGCGCGGCGGTGAACCGGCATTTCACGGTGCAGATCAGCCCCGGCGATGTGCGATCGACCTGGTCGGGCGTGCGCCCGCTCTACGATGACGGCGCGAGCGAGGCCAAGGCCGTGACGCGCGATTATGTGCTCGAAGTCGATACGACCGGCCCTGTGCTGCTCAGCGTGTTCGGCGGCAAGATCACGACCGCGCGGCATCTCGCCGAGGAAGCGGTGGGCAAGCTCGCGGCGCCGATGCGCTTCGCGGCAAAGCGTGTGACGCGCGAACGGGCCTTCCCGGGTGGCGACATCGGCGGTTTCGCGGCGTTCCTGACCGATGTGCGCAAGCGCTGGCCGTTTCTGGGCGAGGCACGCAGCGAGCGCGTGGCACGCGCCTATGGCTCGATGCTGCACGAAATGCTGCGCAGCATTTCGGATGAGGCGGCGCTCGGCACAGCGTTCGGCGCAGGCTTTACCGACGTCGAAGCGCGCTGGATGCACGACCACGAATGGGCGCGCTCGACTGAAGATGCGCTGATGCGGCGAAGCAAGATCGGACTGCATCTGAGCGCCGATGAGCGCGCGGCCTTTGAAAGCTGGTGGGCGCAAGAGTATCCAAGCGCCTGACCCAAGCAAGTCCGTCACCCCGGACTTGTTCCGGGGCCCACAGCGGGGCTAGTGCAGCGGCGTCGGTCCTCAGACAACGGTGGGTGCCGGAACAAGTCCGGCATGACGAAAAAAGTAACCGGTTTCATATGACCCAGTTTCAAGTTGCAGCCCTTTATCGCTTCGCCCGTTTTGCCGATCCCGCCGCTTTGCGCGAGCCGATCGACGCGCTGTGCCGCGCACACGGCATCAAGGGCACGCTCTTGCTAGCAACCGAGGGGCTGAATGGCACCCTCGCCGGACCGCCCGAAGGCATTAGCGCGCTGATCGATCATCTCCGCACCCTGCCCGACTGCGCCGACCTCGACGTCAAATATGCGCAGGCAGCCACAATGCCGTTCCACCGGCTGAAAATCCGCATCAAGCGCGAGATCGTGACAATGGGCGTGCCAGTCGATCCGCTGTCGATCGTCGGCACCTATGTCGACCCCGCCGACTGGAACGCGCTGATCGACGACCCCGACACGATCGTCGTCGACACGCGTAACGATTATGAAGTGCGCATCGGCAGTTTCGATCGCGCGATCGACCCCGGCACCCACGCCTTCAGCGACTTTCCCGCCTGGGCCGCCGGGCAGCGCACCGCGATGACGGGCAAGAAAGTCGCAATGTTCTGCACCGGCGGCATCCGCTGCGAAAAGGCGACCGCCTTCCTGAAGGAACAAGGTGTCGAGCAGGTGTTCCACCTGAAAGGCGGCATCCTGAAATATCTGGAGGACGTGCCCGAGGACGAGAGCCGCTGGCACGGCGAATGCTTCGTCTTCGACGAACGCGTCGCGGTCGGCCACGGCCTTGCCCCGGGCACCCACGTGCTCTGCCGCGCCTGCCGCATGCCCGTCAGCCCCGAAGACCGCGCCTCGCCGCTCTACGAGGAAGGCGTCGCCTGCCCCGCTTGCAACGGTACCCGCACCCCCGAGCAACGCGCGAGCTATGCTGAGCGCCATCGCCAGGCCAAGCTCGCCCAAGCCCGCGGCGAGCCCCATGTCGGCGCGGTATTCGAGGACTAGCAGTCGCGGAGCCAGCCAGTGATCGAATAGCGCGCGACCGGCGCAAACGGGGGCACGAAGGTCACTGCGTGCGATGTCGGCACTGCGAACAGGCTGAGCGCATTGAAGCGCGGACGATAACCGGCGACGACATCACCATCGGCGTCGTAAAACAGCAGATAGCCGCCCCAGTCTGGTCGCCAATCGGTCGCGCACAGGCTCAGCACATAAGCGACGCGCCAGCCTTCGCCAACATGGCTGTCGTCGTGGCGCGCCAGGAAATGCCCGGATGCGAACAGCGTCGCCTGCGCATCCGCCTTAAGCAATTCGGGGATCGCCGTCACGCTGCGAACCAGATCGAGAAAGGGTTGATCATTCAGATGTTCGAGCAGCAGCTCGTGCGGCCCCCCGGGTGCCCATTGCTGGAGATAGGCATCGAGGATCGGATAGCGCGCGTAGCTGAAGCCATAGTCGCGGCCCTGCATGGCGCGGACAATGCTGCGGTTGATCTCGGCGGCGCCGCGTTGATCCATCCGGGCAAGGTCGGCTGCGGTCAGCGCATGCGGACCGTCGGTGCCAGCCTGCCAGCCGAGCCCCCAGGGCGTCGCAGTCGCGATCACCTCGCGCAGATTGTGCGCGGCATCGTCGGTCAGCACGTCGCGAATTTGCACGCGGCCCGCGGCGGCAAAGCGCGCGGCGAGCGCGGACCGATCGAGTGCGGGATTGATCGAGAACAGGGCCTTGGGCAAAGGTTGCTCGCACAATGAAGACAGACGCGATTCCCTTTGCCCTCAATCGGTCGCTTGACGCAACTGCGCTGGCGCACGCTTTCGCGCGCGACGGGCGTGTCCAGATCGCCGATTTCCTCGTGCCGCGCGCCGCCGAGGCGCTGCACACAATTCTGCGCCGCCGTGAGGATTGGGTGCAGGTCGTCAATTCAGGCGAGAAAAGCTTCGAGCTGTCGCGTGGTGTGCGCGCTGCGATGTCGGCGGATCAGCGCGACGCCCTAGACAATGCGGTCTATGCCGGCGCCCGCAGCGGCTTTCAATATCGCTACGAATCGATCCGCGTGCCCGACGACGCAACCGAACGCGCCGGGACCAACGATCCGCTCGCGGCCTTTGCCGCGTGGCTCTCGCATGGCGAGGTTCGCGATCTGTTACGGCAGGTTACTGGCGCAGCGGCCATCGATTTCGCCGACGCGCAGGCGACTGCCTTTGCGCCGGGCGATTTCCTGACCGGTCACGACGACGACGTCGCCGGCAAGCGACGGCAGGCAGCGTATGTGCTGGGGCTGACGCCGGTCTGGCGCGTCGAATGGGGTGGCATGTTGTTGTTCCACGGACACATTGTGCAGGGGTATCCGCCAGTTTTCAACACGCTCAACCTGTTCGCGGTACCGCAACGCCATAGCGTATCCGAAGTGACGCGTGCCGCTGCCTATCGCCGCTATTCGATCACCGGCTGGCTGCGCAGCGCGCAATAGCCTCAGCGCATCACGAGCCGCAGGCGCAGTTCGGGAAAGGTATCGCAACGCTCCATCACGCCGTCGATCATCGCGACCAGCCGGTCGCGCGCGGCGGCAATGCCATCGGGGCTCGATCCGCGCTCACGGGTCTCGACGTTCACGTAACGCAAGCCATGCTGGACGGCATAGTTGGAGAGCGAGCCGTCGCTCGACGCGACCCGCTCGAACATCACATTGTAACCGGCCGCGACCAGTGCCGTGCCGCACATCGCGCTCCCCGGTGGCCGGCTCGCGAGATAGGGCACGAGTGCCAAACTGTCGTCGTCGTCGAACGGCCAGCGACGCACGGGCGCGGCGACCGGGTGCCAGCGCTGCGAACACAGCCGGATCGAGATATTCCCCGCGCCCTGCCCGCGCACCCCGCCGCAGCCCGTCAGGCCAGGATCGAAATCGGGTTCGTTGGTGTGCAGCGCGACAATCAGCCGCGGCCGCGCGCCGAGATCGGCCAGTATCGCGCCGACATAGCCGGGATTACGGTCGAAAAAGTGCCGATTGGGGTCGATCGGTTTGCTGCCGGTAAACCAGTTGAAGCGGGCTGACGGGTCTTCATCTTCATTCCCGCTGTCAACAATGATCGCGACGCCGCCATAGCTGCGCAGCGCGACCAGCATCGCGGCGAATGTGGCATTCTCATTGTCATGGGTAACGACCCAAAGCGGCCCATCAGGCATATGCACATTGGCGATGCGGAATAGCCGCCAGCTCACTGGCCCCTCCTCGACGCTAACCCGCGTCACGGCAAGGTCGCGCCAGATCGCGGGATCGCGGTTGCGGGCGAAATCGGCGTCGGCGACGGTCAGCGGATCAACAGGCTCGCGGTCGACGGGCTGACCGGCGCGGGCCGAAGTCGCCAGCACGCCAGCGAGCATCGCCCCTGCCCAAGCCATGCGCCAGCGGCGCTTCATCGGATGCTTTCCCCGCCGCACGCCGCGCAGGATGCAACCGATCTTCAGGCTTCACAATCACCCGGCAGGTCGGACGCGCCGATCGTCCCCAATCGGGACGCGCCAAGCGATCGTCAGTAAGCGCGCCCGACCAGCACCCGCTCGACCGCAGGCGCACCCGTGAAGATGCACGCGCCACCGGCTGGTGCCGCATCGAGCGGTACGTTGCGCAGGGTGAGCTTGAGCGCCTTCAGTCGCTCGACCACCTTGTCGAGTTCAGCGCCGGTCGGCTTGGCCCATTGGATTTCGAGCCAGCCGGGCTTGCTCTCGCTCTCGGCGAAAAATGCTTCGAGGTCGGCGAAGTCAGTCACGTCGCGGCGGATGCTCGCTTCGAGCCGCGCGCGCGCCTCGGCATGGAGCGATGCCTGGACCTGGCCGAGCAACGCCGCCGCGCCGCCGACGAAATCGCCGCGCGCAACGATGGCCGAATCGAGCTTGCCATCCTCGCGGTAGAGCCGATCGCGGCGCACCACGCTGACGTTGCCGCCTGCGACGTCGCGCCCGCCGACTTCGACGATCACCGGCGCGCCCTTCTTCACCCAGCCCCAGCGCTTGGTCGCCGCCTTCACCGGCTTCAGGTCGAGCAGCGCGCGTACCGGCTCGCCGAACGCCGATAGCGCGGCGAGTTCAGCCTGAAGCGTCCGGCAGTAATCGACCACCGCCGCATCTTCAGGCACATCGCGCAGCATCGGCACGATCACGATCTGCCACGGTGCCACGCGCGGCGGCACGCGCAGGCCATCGTCATCGCCGTGGACCATGATCAGCCCGCCGATCATCCGCGTCGACATGCCCCAGCTCGTCGTCTGTGCAAGTTCGAGCTGCCCTTCGGCATTCTGGAAGCGGATATTCTGCGCCTGCGAAAAATTGGTGCCGAGAAAGTGCGACGTGCCGGCCTGAAGCGCCTTGCCATCCTGCATCATCGCTTCGATCGAATAGGTCGCGACCGCACCGGGGAAGCGCTCATTCTCGGGCTTCTCGCCCGCGACCACCGGCAGCGCCACGCAGTCTTCGGCGAAGCTGCGATAGACTTCGAGCATTTTGAGCGTCTCTTCGCGCGCCTCGGCTTCGCTCGCGTGCGCGGTATGGCCCTCCTGCCAGAGAAATTCGGTAGTGCGCAGGAACATCCGCGTGCGCATTTCCCAGCGCACGACATTGGCCCATTGGTTGATCAGCACGGGCAAATCGCGCCACGACTGCACCCAGCGTGCAAAGGCGGTGCCGATGACTGTTTCCGACGTCGGGCGCACGACCAGCGGCTCCTCGAGCTTGGCGCTCGGATCGGGCACCAGCCCGCCCTTGCCGTCGGCAATCAGCCGGTGATGCGTGACGACGGCCATTTCCTTGGCGAAGCCGTCGACATGCTCGGCTTCCTTTTCGAAATAGGAGAGCGGAATGAACAGCGGGAAATAGCAATTCTCATGCCCTGTCGCCTTGATGCGGTCGTCGAGCAGCCGCTGAATGCGCTCCCAAATGCCATAGCCCCAGGGGCGGATGACCATGCAGCCGCGCACGCCCGATTCCTCGGCGAGGTCGGCTTCGGTGATGACGGATTGATACCAGGCGGCGAAATCGGCCTCGCGCGTGACGGAAAGGGCATGTTTGATCATGCCCCCGGCGATAGCGCGGGAATTTTCCTTCGTCACCCCGCTCTTGTCCTGCAACGCAGCATCAAGCAAGGACAGCCATGGCCGACGCAACCGCCGATCGCATCCTGTTCGCCGTCGCGCTGCGGCTGGGATCGGTGTTTGGGTTCCAGTGCATGAACAGCGCGATCAAGCTGGCCGAAGCGAGTGGCGCGACGCTCGGCGAAATCCTGTTCTACCGCCAATTCGGCGCGGCGTGCCTGATTACCTTGGTGATCATGCGCGGCCCGGGCCTAGCCTCGGTCCGCACCGAACGCTTCGGCGCGCATGTGCTGCGCGCGGTGATGGGGCTGACGGCGATGGTGCTGACCTTCACTGCGGTCCTTGCGCTGCCGCTCGCCGAATCGACGACGATCGCTTTCACCATGCCGATCTTTGCAACGGTTCTGGGCGCGATCGTGCTGCGCGAGCCGACCGGCTGGCACCGCTGGGTCGCGGTGGTCACAGGGTTTATCGGTGTGCTGATCGTTGCGCAGCCGGGGAGCGGGCATTTCCCGCTATGGGGCGCGCTGAGCGGCTTGGCGGCCGCGTTGATGACGGCAAGCGTCTCGATCCTGTTGCGCCAGATTGCCAAGACCGAGGCGACGATGACGACGGTCTTCTGGTTTTCGGTGCTGTCGGTGCTGCCACTCGGCATTGTCTATTTGTTCGTGGCGCAGGCGCATACCGCGTTCGGCTGGGGCGCGCTGATTGCTGTGGGGCTGCTCGGCGGGATTGCGCAGATATTCATGACCTCGTCGATTCGGCATGGGCCGGTGTCGCTGGTGGTGCCGATGGATTATTCGTCGCTGCTCTGGGCGACCTTGTTCGGCTGGCTGTTGTTCGAGGTGTTGCCGACGCCCGCGACCTGGATCGGCGCCCCGATCATCATCGCGAGCGGGCTCTATATCGTCTGGCGCGAGCATGTGCGGCGGAGACCGATGACTGATGAGGCGGTTTCGGCTTAGGGCGCCACCCTTGTGGCTTGTTTCTCGACTTCGCTCGAAACGAACGGGTTGAGGTGGACACAACGCGCTAGGTCCGCCGATAGACAAGGAACAGGTTGTTCGCCGGCATCTCGATCAACCGATCGAGCGCAAAGCCGACCGCAGCCGCCGTCACCGCTTCGACATCGCGCAGGCCCCAGCGCGGATCGCGTGCCTTAAGTGATTGATCAAACGCCTCGTTGCTCTCGGCCGTCGGCACGCCCGCGCGACGATAGGGGCCGTAGAGGATCAACGGCGCGCCTGTCGTCAGCAGCCGCGCCGCCCCCGCCATCAGGCCGAGCGTCGCTTCCCAAGGCGCGATATGGACCATGTTGATGCACAGGATCGCGTCCGCCGTCGCGACCGGCCACAGGTCAGCAGCCGCATCGAGCATGACCGGCGCGCGGACATTTGCCAGCCCGTCGGTCCATGCCGCGATCGAAACCAGTGCGGTGGGGTCGGGATCGCTTGGCTGCCAGTCGATCGCCGGAAATTCTTGCGCGAAATAGGCGGCATGCTCGCCGCTGCCGCTCGCGATTTCCAGAACGAGGCCGAAGGGCGGCAGGATGCCGCGCAGACACTCGGCAATCGCCCCGCGATTGCGCAGTGTCGCGGGGGCATGTTTGCGGACATCGCCGTGATCTTCGGCAACAATCCAGGGAGTCGGGTCGGCCATCATCATCCTCGCCTGTTGGTTCCCGCAGCGTTAAACGGTTCGGGCACGATACAACAGACAGGAGTCGACCAATGGCCGAGAGCGACCGGGGCGCTGGCGTGATGTTTCCGCCGCCGTTCGTTTATCTCGGGCTGTTGCTGCTGGGGCCGGTGCTCGATCGACTGCTGGGGCTGGCGCCGCTCGCGATTCCGGGCGGGTTCAGCGCGCTGTTCCTGTTTCCCGGTTTTATCCTGATCGGCATCGCGATTGGCCTGTTCCGGCGGCGCGGCGAGAACCCCAATCCGGCGACGGCAACGGGCGGCATCATCGATACCGGCATCTACGCCTTCACGCGCAACCCGATGTATTTGGGGATGTCGATTGCCTATCTCGGCTTTGCGATCCTGCTCCACAGCCTGGGTGCGCTGCTGCTCTGGCCGCTCGCGCTGATCATTATCAGGACGCAAGTGATCGCGCGCGAGGAACGCTATCTGGAAGCGAAATTTGGCGCGGCCTATCTCGACTATAAGGCGCGCGTGCGCCGCTGGATTTAGCCGCCGCGCGCCTCGGCCAGCAGCGCACTGCCCCGCCGCCAAAGCTCGATGCGCTGCGCGGCGAAAAGGCCCAATGCGAACACCACCAATATGTCGGTGATCGCCATGACACTGACATGCCACGCCGCCGCTTCGGCCTGGCCGAGCGCGCGCACGCCGAAGCGGATCGCGATCAGTAGCAGGATAAACAGAATCGCGAACGGCGACTCGCGCTGGCTGAGTGCATGGCTGTCGGGATCGATCGACAGCGTCACAAACCGGGCGCGTTGCCAGCCAAGCGCGGCGCCGATCAGCAGCGCTACCGCGCATGCACCCCAGATCGCCGCTGTGGGCGATGACACATACAGCAGCGACGCCGCCAACGCGCCGTACAGCACTGGCACTACCCACAGCCATTCGAGCCGTAACCGCCGCCCCCGCTGCATCCGCCGCAGCCGCATCGCCAGGACAAACGCGACGAAGGCGATCAGGAAGATCGTGCCGACGAAATTATTCGGATGCGCCGGATCGGTCACGTCAGGCCGGTGGCGCGCCCAGGCGGAACGCGCGTGTTAGCAAGAGGTGGATGAACAACCCCGCCGGCCCAGCGAGGAACGTCAGCAGCAGCACCGGCGCCTGCACGAACCGGTTTATCCGCCGCGAGTCGCTATCCTCGGCGATCCACAGTCCGGTGAACAAGTCGAGCGCGAGATAATGCGTCCACCCCGTCACCACCCCGCCGTCGCTCGCGAAGATCGCGCGGATACCGGCGATCGTCGAGAAATCAGGCGCCTTGCCGGGTGCGTCTCCGAACCCGACCGTCAGCGCAGTGCCGACCAACACGACGTAGAACAGGCTCAAGCCCCCTGCTCCCGCAAGCCGCATCTGGCCGATCACGCCGGTCCAGCGCGGCGCGAGGATCAGCACCAGCCACAGCACCAACGCGACCGTGTTGACGATCTGGAAGAGACCGCCCCAGCTCATGTTATTCGGCTGCGACCGGCAGCTCGGGCGCTTTCCACGTCAGCACCGGTCTGCGCGCCGCCAGCGTCTCGTCGAGCCGCGCGCGCGGTGCATAATGCGGCGCAGACTTGAGGCTCGGATCGCCCGCCTTGCCGCGTTCGGCGACCGATCGCAGCGCGCCGATGAACTGGTCGAGCGCGGCTTTGCTCTCGGTCTCGGTTGGCTCGACGAGCATCGCGCCGTGGACGACAAGCGGGAAATAGACCGTCATCGGGTGGAAGCCCTCGTCGATCAGCCCCTTGGCAATGTCGAGCGTGGTGAAGCCCTCGGCCATGCCGTTATCGCTGAACAGCGCTTCGTGCATGCACGGGCCGCTGTGGGCGAACGGCGCGTCGAGCACGTCCTCGAGGCTGCGCAGGACGTAATTGGCATTGAGCACAGCGTCCTCGGCAACCTGGCGCAGGCCGTCGGCGCCGTGGCTGAGGATATAGGTGAGCGCGCGGGTGAACATGCCCATCTGGCCATGGAAAGCCGTCATCCGACCGAAGCTGTCGGGATGGCGATCGCCGACCGATTCTTCCTCGACGAGGGTGATGTGGCCGTCTTCATAGCGCTCGGTGAACGGCAACGGCCCGAACGGGCTGAGCGCCTCCGACAACACCACCGGCCCCGACCCCGGCCCGCCGCCGCCGTGCGGGGTCGAGAAGGTCTTGTGCAGATTGATGTGCATCGCGTCGATGCCGAGGTCACCCGGCCGGACGCGCCCGACAATCGCGTTGAAGTTGGCACCGTCGCAATAGACATAGCCGCCGACGGCATGCACCGCGTCCGAAATCTCCTTCAGGTCGCGCTCGAACAGGCCGCAGGTATTGGGGTTGGTGATCATGACGCCCGCGACATCCGGCCCCAGCCGTGCCTTGAGCGCGGCGGTATCGACGCGGCCCTCGGGCGTCGCGGGAATATCCTCGACCTGATAGCCGGCGAATGCCGCCGTCGCAGGGTTGGTGCCATGCGCCGATTCGGGGACGAGGATGACCTTGCGATGCCCCTCACCGCGCGCGTCGAGCGCTGCCTTGATGCACAGGATGCCGCACAGCTCGCCGTGTGCACCCGCCTTGGGGCTCATCGCGACGCCGTGCATGCCGGTCAGTTTGATCAGCCACACCGCGAGCTCATTGATGACGCCGAGCGCGCCCTGCACCGTATCCACCGGCTGAAGCGGGTGAATGTCGGCAAAACCCGGCAGCCGGGCCATTTTTTCGTTGAGGCGCGGGTTGTGCTTCATGGTGCACGACCCGAGCGGGAAGAAGCCAAGGTCGATCCCGTAATTCTGGCGCGACAGGCGCGTGTAGTGGCGGACCGTTTCGGGCTCGGACAGGCCGGGAAGGCCGATGGGGGTGGTACGGGCGAGATTGCCGAGCCGATCTCCAAGCCCCTCCCCTTCAGGAGAGGGGGTGGGGTGGGGACTATCCGCAGGCGCGGGGTTTGAGGAGAGCCCCCACCCCCAACCCCTTCCCTGAAGGGGAGGCGCTTCAGAGAAATCCACCCCCGTAGTCTGGGTATCCCCAATCTCGAAGATCAGCGCTTCTTCGAGCATCAGCGCCTTGTTGCCCGTGAAGGTCGCAGGACCGTCAGTCCTGCTGACGCCGAGTTCGGGCCGCCAGCCGCTTGCGTTGATCGTCATGCCAGCACCTCTTCGAGCGCAGTTGCGAGGGTTTCGATATCTTCGAGTGTCGTCGTTTCGGTCACCGCGACGACAAGGCCGTGGTCGAGTTCGACCGAGCCAGGGTAGAGCCGCCCGAGCGACACGCCTGCCAGAATCTGCCGATCGGCCAGTTGTCGCACAATCGGCCGTGCCGTTCTGGGCAGCACCAGCGTGAATTCGTTGAAGAAGCTGTCGTTGACGACGCTTACGCCCGGCACTTGCGCCAGCCGCTCGGCCGCCGTCACCGCCAGTGCATGGTTGACCCCCGCCAGCTTGCGCAACCCCGCTTCGCCGAGCAGCGTCATGTGGATCGAGAAAGCCAGCGCGCACAGCCCCGAGTTGGTGCAGATGTTCGACGTCGCTTTCTCGCGCCGGATATGCTGCTCGCGCGTGCTGAGCGTCAGCACGAAGCCGCGCTTGCCAGTCGCGTCGACGGTCTCGCCGCACAACCGCCCCGGCATCTGGCGCAGATATTTCTCCTTGCAGCCGAACAGCCCGACATAGGGACCACCGAACTGCAGGCCGACGCCGATGGATTGGCCTTCGCCCACGACGATATCGGCGTCCATCTCGCCCGGCGCCTTGATCGCGCCAAGCGCCACCGGTTCGGTCACGACCGCGATCAGCAGGGCCTTGTTCGCGTGGCAGGCGTCGGCCAGCGGCTTCAGGTCAGCGATGCGGCCGAGAATGTCCGGATATTGGATAACGACGCACGAGGTATCATTGTCGATACCGGCGATCAGCGCGTCGATGTCGGTCTCCGCCGTCAGGCTCGGGAGCGACGTTTCGAGCAGGTCGCCGGTGTACTTCGCCATCGTCCTGGCGACCGACACATAATGCGGATGCAGCCCGCCTGACAGGATCGCCTTGCCGCGCTTGGTGATGCGGCGCGCCATGCCGATCGCCTCCCAGCACGCGGTCGAGCCATCGTACATCGACGCATTGGCGACATCGGTGCCGAGCAGCCGGGCGACCTGCGACTGGAACTCGAACAGCATCTGCAGCGTGCCCTGCGCGATTTCGGGCTGGTAGGGCGTATAGGCGGTCAGGAATTCGCCGCGCTGAATCAGATGATCGACGCTGGCGGGCGCATGATGCTTGTACGCGCCGCAGCCAAGGAAGAACGGCACGTCCCCCGCGACCGTGTTCTTGCGGGCCAGCGCGCGCATGTGCCGCTCGACCGCCATTTCGCTGGCGTGCATCGGCAGGTCGTGGATCGGCCCGTCGAGCCGCGCGGCTTCGGGCACGTCGACGAACAGATCGTCGATCGACGACGCGCCAATGGTCGCGAGCATCGCGGTGCGATCGGTCTGGGTGAGCGGCAGGTAACGCATCATTTTCTCCAAGCCCCTCCCCTTCAAGGAAGGGGGCTCTCAATCGGGCGCGGCGCTTGTGGAAAGCCCCCACCCCAATCCCTCCCCTGAAGGGGAGGGGCTAAAGTGGCTAAAGCTTCGCGACGAAGGCTTCGTAAGCGACTTCGTCCATCATGCCCTCGACTTCGGCCGGGTCAGATAGGGTCAGCTTGAAGAACCAGCCGTCGCCTTCGGGGTCTTCGTTGACGAGCCCCGGCGTGTCGGCGAGCGCCGCATTGCCTTCGATCACCGTGCCCGACACCGGCGAATAGACGTCGGACGCGGCCTTGACCGATTCGACCACGGCGGCTTCGTCGCCCTTGGTCACTTCCTTGCCCTCTTCGGGCACGTCGACGAACACGATGTCGCCGAGTTGACCTTGCGCATATTCGGTGATGCCGACGGTGCCAATCTCGCCGTCGAGTTCAACCCATTCATGGTCTTCGGTAAAATAGCGGCTCATGAAGGCCTCCTGTTAGCGTACGTAGCGGTGGGGGACGAAAGGCATCGCAGTAACGATGCCGGTGTGCGCCTTGCCGCGCTGGGCAAGGGTGATCCTGGTGCCGGGCACCGCCAGCGCGAGCGGGACATAAGCCATCGCGATCGGCGCGCCGACGCTGGGCGCGAATCCGCCCGAGGTGACCTTGCCGACCTCCGCGCCGCTGGCATCGAGCACAGCCGCGCCTTCGCGGACCGGCTGCTTGCCCTCAACCAGCAGGCCAACCCGCTTGAGCGCCGGGCCGTTCTCCCGCTCGGCGAGGATGCGCGCGGCACCGGGGAAATTACCTTCCTCGCGCCGCCGCTTCGACAGTGCGAAGCCGAGATCGGCCATGATTGGCGTCGTTTCCGGATCAAGGTCATGGCCATAGAGCGGCAGCCCTGCCTCCAGCCGCAGCGAATCACGCGCGCCGAGGCCAATCGGCTTCACTTCAGGTTCGGCGCAAAGCAGGTCCGCAATCGTCGCTGCTGACTCGGCGGGGATCGAAATTTCGAAGCCGTCCTCGCCGGTATAGCCCGAGCGGCTGATCCAGGCATCGACGCCAGCGAGCTGAAAACTGCCGCCACGCATGAACACCAGCGCGTCGAGCGGCCACTCGCCGGTCGTATGGCGCTTGAGCACGTCGAACGCCTTGGGCCCCTGCAACGCCAGCAGTGCGCGGTCGTCGAGATGGTTGATCGTCACCGCGTCAGGCAGGCTTTCGCGCAGATGGGCGATGTCGTCATATTTCACCGCGCCATTGACGACGACGTAAATGCTGTCGGGCCAGCGCGCGAACATCAGATCGTCGAGAATGCCGCCATTTTCGTCGAGCAGCAGCGAATAACGCTGCGCGCCGAGCTTCAGCCCCTTCACGTCAGCCGGCATCAGCGCTTCGAGCGCGTCGTCGAGGCCATCGCCAGTGAGCTGCAATTGCCCCATGTGGCTGACGTCGAACAAACCCGCATGCGCGCGCGTCCAAAGATGCTCGGCCATGATCCCTTCATATTGGATCGGCATGTAATAATCGGCGAATTCGACCATCCGCGCGCCGCGCGCCCGGTGCCATGCGTCGAGCGGCAGGTTTTCGATCATATCGATGAAATCGATTTGGTCGCTCATCGCAGGCCTTCCGTTCGCATGGGTGACGGCATGCCATTCCGGTCGCCCGGCGCTGGTCAGCCGCCCCCTCTGTCACGGAACCTGAGAGCTTTCGCCGCGCGCCCACAGGCGGGTCGGCTTACCCCTTCGGTGGGCTTCGCAAAACTTGCGTAGCCGCTTTCCAGAGTGTCTTGGCGCGTGCGGTCCGGTTGCCTGAGAGATTCCGGGGCGGTTGCTCCTTCGGCGGTGGCTCGCAGCCACACTCTCCCGCACATGCTCAAGGCTAAAAGCCTTCGACGCGTTGAGCTTTGACGCGCCGCAGCAAGCGAGTCAACGCCACATCGCCTTATGCGTAGCGTTATACTTCGGTAATCGATGCGGCTGGTCAGCGGCGCAAGGCACGCGGGGTCGAAGCAAGCGACTCCGCGGCAATTTTGGCCAGCATGTTGACCCCGAACGACGTGCCCGCGATCAGACAAGGCTCGTCCCAGTCGCTCATATGGATAAAATCCTGCCCAGCGACGCTTACCACGGCGTGATCAAGCCGACGCACCACCGTTACCGGGCCGAACGCACCCAATCTGCCCATGACCAGATCCTGATCGCCGGGAGCAAACTCCAGACTTGCCCGATCGGCACCAAGGTCAAGCAGCTTCATCGCGCGCTCCATGCAGAGGATTATAGTCTGCCCGCCATCCTCACTCAATGACAATAAGAGCGGGGCGGCAGGCAGCCGCGATTACGGCGCGCCAATCGCCGTATTTGACAAACAGATGATCGGCACCAGGCCCGACCGGATCACCATATTTGGCGAGATTGCGCGCTTCAATCAGCGCAACAAGCGCGGGGCTCTCGCACTCACGAAACGCTGCTTTCATCGCATTTCGACGCGCGACCAGAGCCCGCGCGATCGCCTCATCACTTTGACCGGCAGCCCGGAGCACATCGGCATCCTCTGCCAACGATCTAACCGCCTGCTGATATGCAATGCGCCGTGCCTTCAAATCGCCATCCACGCTGCCCGCCACCGGATCAGCGCGTGGCGTTATATTTCAGCTGTTCGGTGGTGAGCTGGAAGCCGACCAGCGCTTCAAACGTCGCGCGTTGCACGGCAGCGCGGATGTTGGGGCGGGCGAGCGGATCGATTGCGGCATCCTCGTTACCCGCCTTGCGCGGGCGGGTGAGCTGCTTGCGGATGTCGGGCGGCAGCGTCGCGGCGGAGCGCAGCACATTGGCGGTCGCCTGGCCGCTCGTCGTCGCGCGCGCCTGGCCATCGTCGAAATGCACCGAAACCCGGCTGATCCGCTTCGAGACCACCACTGTTCCGCCCTGCAGTACGGTCACGAAATAGGGAATCACAACATCGCGCGCGCCCTGCACATTGGTACGTCGGGCCTGCACATCGAACGTGATTGCGGTCGACACATCATCACCGACGTCGCCGCATGTCGACCGCACGCGGGTGAGGGTCGCCGAGACGTCGAGCGCGCTCTGGTCTTCGCTCGTCGGCGGGTTGAACAAGGTGATGTCGCCGGTCGCTGCCGGCACCGCGACCGTCGGGCAGGCCGTGCGAATCGCGGTGATCCCTTCAGC
>JAIETY010000087.1 GCA_019744885.1 Sphingomonas sp. | reverse complement strand
TCGCCGCCAACTTCCTCTCAGCCGTCGCCCTCGCCACCGCCATCGCCTTTTGGCTTTGATTGAGTCTCAACCCTAGGGTTGTGGCAGGTTTCGCGCAAAACTCCGCCGCTTGCCGGTCGACCCCTTGTAGCCAATAGCTGACGCTTGCAGTGGAATTTGGCTCGCGGTAGCCTAGGTTATGGCTTCGAATGTTCGCCCTGCTTCCAAACCGCCCGCTAAAGCGGGCGATGTTTGGAGCGCGCGGTAAATACCGCTTGTTGACCCAAATATCCGGCCGAAAGGGCGGGGCTTGATATATCGCTCGCGCCCTTTTTAGATGAAGGAGATTGCACATGAGCGTTGACCCATCCGACATAGTCATTCGGGAAATGCAGGAATCTGACACGGCAGATGTGCACAGTATTCATACTCAATGCCTCACTACAACTCTGACCGCTCACTACTCAACCACGCAGCTTGAGGCGTGGATGTATGGACGGTCACCCGAAGGATATTGGCGCTTCGCAAATTCCGGCGAAACGTTTCGAGTTGTGGAGCGACATGGCGAGATTGTCGGATTTGCCAATTGGCAGGGCGACGAGCTGCGCTCGCTTTTTGTGAGCCCCGATTGCCAGCGTGCGGGTATCGGATCGGCACTGTTCGAGGTTTGCGACCGTGAAAACCGCGTTTCTTTCTTGAAAGCGACTTTGGGCGCGGTCTCGTTTTACAAGCGTTTTTGCTTTGTAGAGGCTGGTCGGGGGTTCGATCTAAAGAGGGGCACGCAACTGCCACACGTTCTCATGCGTCGGGAGGAGGGATGAGGAATGAGCCCGGTTTCAGACGGGCTCGACTGAAACCTGCCGGACAGCCAACCACCAAAATAGGCCATTGAATTGACCTGTGGAGCGGACCGCCCCCTAACTCCGCAGCCGCTCGATCGCCTGCGCCAGCGCCACGTACAGCTTGCCCATGTCCGATGACAGCAGGGTCACCCCCATCGGCGCACCGTCGCGCTGGGCGAGCACCCCGCGCAGCATGCTCTCGAAGTCGTGGATGTAGCGGTTGACCTGTTCGCGGAAGGCCGGGTCATTTTCGTGCAGCCGCGCGATTTCGCGCACTTCGGTCGCGTCGAGCAGGCGGACCGCGCGGCGGGTGAAGACACCGCGATCACCCTTGAGATAGGCTGCCCAGGCGCTGTCGGCGACGTCGGTCGAGAACGCCTTGGCAATGTCGATCGAGGATGAGTTGAGCGCTTCGACCAACAGCGACGAACGGCGTCCGAAGCTGTCGGTGTCGGCCTTTTCGCGTTCCTCACGCGCATCCTCGATCCGTGCATCGACCAGCGCGGTGGTCTCGGCGATCGTCAGCATCTGATCGGCGAGGCGGTTCGATGCGCGCTGGGCGGCGGCGACGGCATCATCGGCGGCGGTGGCGATGGCGCCGAGTTGCCGCTCGATCGCATCGCCCATTGCGCGCTGCATCGCTTCGGCACTGGCGTTTTCGATCAGCATCGCCGCTTCGGGGATGACGCTGGTCAGCGTGTCGCGCGCGCGATCAGCGGCGGTGGCGGCGGTATCGCGCACACGGATCAGCGCTTCGATCAACTGGGGTGCGGCCTGTTCGGCGAAATGCTGGGTACGGCCAATCGTCGCGTCGAGCGTCTCGCCAATTGCTTCGGCGCGCTCGCGACCCGTGGCGAGCGCTTCGTTGAGCAGCTTTGAGAGCTGGTCGAGCGTCACGCGCTGCCCTTGGATGACGCCTGCGATCGCCTCGATCGCGTCGTGCGTGCTCTCGGCGGCGGTTACCAGCGACAGCAGTTCGGGCTTGGCGCCCGCAACCACGCTGCGGCTGGTGGCGATGCGCGCGTCGAGCCGCGCGAGCGCTTCAGGCAAAGTCTCGTCGATCTCGCGCGCGGCGGCGTCGAGCGAGGTCAGTAGATCTTCGCTGGTGTTGATCACCTTGCGCGCGGTCGCTTCGCCGGTGTTGAGTGCTTCGGTCATCGCATCAGCCGAGCCACCGAGCGCGCTGATCGACGCGGCGAGCATCTGCGTGCGGTCGATCCCGCGCTTGTGGAAATCCTCGACGCGTGCCTCGACGACCTGGAACTGATGGTCGAGATCGCGCACCAGCGCGTCGCTCGTGGTGCGCTGCTCGCCGAGCCGCGCGGCGATTCGGTCGATGACCTGTTCAATCGTGGCGATGCGCCCCGCCAGCGCCTCGACGCTGTCGCGGCTCGCGCGGTCGAGCGCCGATTGGTTCGCTTCGAGCATCGCCAGCATGGCGTCGCCCTGTGCCGCGATGCCTTTGCGCGCTTCGTCGACGGCGCCAGCGGTACGGCCGAGCAGGCCGTCGACCGCATCGGACATCGCGCCGGTGACTTGCTCCAGCCGCACGCTGGCGGTTTCGCTGGTCGCTTCCATCCGGGTGATGTGTGCGGCGAGCTTTTGCGCGGCGGTGCCGGTGACATCGTCGGCAATGCGCCCTTGCTCGGCGAGCGCGGCGAGCTGCGCGCCGAGCGCTGCGGCGCGTTCGCTGGCTTCGAGGCCGGTCGCTTCGAGCGTTCTGGCGATGCTGGCGGTTTCGCCCTGCGCGCGCGGGAGCGAGGCCAGCAGCACGCTGAGCGAGCGTTCGGCGGCGGTCACGGCATCGGTGAGCGTGCGGGCCTGCGCATCGGCGTGGCTGACCTGCTGGGCAATGCCCGACGTCGTCGCGGCGAGCCGATCGACCGCGTGGTCGCCGGTCGCCATCAGCATCTCGGCTTGCGCGGCGAGCTGCTGGCCATTGGCCTCGATCCGGCGCGATACGGCGGCGAGCGTGGCATCGAGCGCGTTCGCTTCGGCGCGCATGGCCTGCGCCGTTGCGCCGAAGCGTCGGGCTTCGGTGCGGCTGGTGCGTTGCGCGAGCAGCCACAATATGCCGATCAACACTGGCGGCACGCACAAGGCAGCGATGAACTGAACGAGTGCGAGCGGCGGGAGGCCCGCGCTGAGCGACGGCCAGGTCAGCGCGATCATCCCGCCGAGCCAACCGACGACGGCGGCGATGGCGCATGTCGGCCCCAGCCAGCGCCAGACGGTCGGGGGCTGCGCACCTTCGTCCTCGAACTCGACCGGGTCGGGTGCCTGGAGCGGGAGCGGCGCGGGCGGCGCCGTATCCTCAAGCAGCAGCGCGTCGTCACCTTCGTCGGCCATTGCGACCGCCGGCTTGTCGATCGAGCCGATCCGTAGATCGATGATACGCGAACCCCCGTTCATATGGGGTGTTTACCACGATTTACGTCTGCGCAAAGCCCCCCGCTGGTAACGGGTAGCAACGCGGCGTTAACGCTTCGCGCGCTAGCGTGAAGGCATGGCTTATGATCCCGGAGCAATTGACGCATCGCTCGCCGCCGCGCTGGGCGAAGACTCCGTGCTGATTGCGGAGCTGCGCGCGGCGTTTGTCGAGAGCGCAGCGCGGGCTTGTGCCGGGTTGCAGGCGGCGGAGGACGCTCCTGGATGGCGTGCGGCGGCGCTGCGGCTGAAAGGACTGGCCGCGAGCTTCGGCGCTGTGCGGTTGATGGCGATCGCTAGCGAGGCCGCCGAGGCTGAGCCGCACGATCCGCGCATCACCGATCGGGTGGTGCGCGCCGTCGCGCGGCTTTGAACTAATTTCCCAACATTTTACAATTTCTTCCGTTTGCCCTGAGCTTGTCGAAGGGCCGTCCTTCTTCTGCCTGCGTATCGCAAAAGAAGAATAGTGCTTCGACATGCTCAGCACGAACGGGCTAAACCTTGTTTCTGGTATCTCCGCTGTCCGACGCTTCCGTTAACGCCTTTGCCAAGCGGCATTTCAGCGCTTAAGCGCTGGCCATGCTTGCCGGCCTCCTGTTCGCGATCGATGATGCGGACGACCGCCCCGATACTTTGGTCGCCACCTTGCCCTTCGGCGGGGGCACGTTGCTCGAATTTCAGGCGCGGTTGCTGATCGCGGCGGGAATCAGCCAGATCGCGGTCGTTGTTGCGCGCCTGACCCCTGAGCTCATTGGCGCGATCAACCGGATCGCGCGGCGCGGCATCGCCGTTGATGCGGTGCGGTCGGCGGCTGAGGCGGTCGCCAAGCTCCACCCACTCGCGCGCGTCGTGGTGCTGGCCGACGGGCTGGTCACGACAGGCGACATTGTCGAAACCATGACCGGCGAAGGCGGCGACCTGTTGCTGGTGACCACCGATGCCGACGCGCTGCCGGGGCTCGAAAGGGTCGGGCGTGATGCGATCTGGGCGGGGATCGCGCGGATCCAGTCCGGGCGGCTCACCGATGTCGCGGCGCTGCCCAAGGAATATGATTTCCAGTCGACACTGCTGCGAGTGTGCGCGCAGGCTGGTGCCGAACATCTGCTGCTCCCGGCGGGACGGAGCCGGGGCGGGCACGGGATCGAGCATGATTCGACGCAGTTGCGTGGGCGCAATGACGCCGTCCTTGCGGCCTATGTGTCGAACCGGATCAGCTGGGTCGATCGCTGGCTGATCGCCCCGGTCGCGCGCGCGGCGATGCCGTGGCTGATCAGCCACGCCGTGTCGGGTGCAGGCGTAGCGGGGGGCGGTGGCGCGGTGATGCTTGCGGGGCTGGCGCTGACTGGCTGGGGCTGGACAGTGGCGGGCCTCGCGCTGGTATTCGGCGCGAGCGTGGCGCTCGCGATCGGCGTGGCGCTGGCATGGATGCGCGACGAAACCGCGCTGGCGCGGGCGCAGCAGGGGATGATCGCGGGCGGCGCAGCGCTTGCCGCGCTGCTGTTCGGCTATGCGGCGAGCGCGGGCGGGGCGGCGCCGGCCAGCCTGATCGCGGCGCTCGCGCTGGTGGTGCTTGGCGGGCTCGCCGAACGCGCCGCCAATGAGCATATTCGCCGCCGCTGGTGGGGGGGGGCGCGGCGGCCTATCCGCTGCTGTTGCTGCCGTTCGCGGCGCTCAGCCAGCCGCTCGCCGGATTGCTGGCGGTGGCGGGCTATGCCGGGGTGACGCTGGGCGCGGCCATTGAGGCGCTTCGAGAAAAGCCTTAGTCTGGTTTTAACGCAACTTCCCTAGGCGTGAGACATGTCGATCGACCGAGGCGACATGAACGATGGCTTCCCGGCGGATGCCAGCCGACTGCTCGCGCGCGGAGCAGCCGATGACGTGCGCGCCCGCCGCCGGCTCGCCGCAGCGACTGCCGACCTGCATCTGACCGAGGCCGACCGGCTTGACGATCGCTACCGGTCGGCGCTGCACCATATGATCGCGGGGCTGTGTGCGCTCGTCGAAAGCGATTTACGCCAATTTGCCGCGCGGCTACTCGTGTCGCGCGGCTTGCCCGAGCCCGCGCTGGCGCTGAGCGAGGCGCCGCCGGTGGTCTATCCCGTCTTGCGCGACACCGGGCTGCTGGGCGATGCTGGCTTCATGCGCGCAATGCTTGGGCGGACCGGGCTCGCGCTGCTGGCCGAACGGCTGCCAGTCGCAGCGGCAACAACCGAGCGACCGAGCCTGCTCGTGCGACTGGTGGAGCACCGCGATGGCGTGGTCGCAGCCGCTGCCTCGGCATTGATGGCCGCCGATGCGCGCCGCCGCGATGCGATCGACGGAGCAGCGCCACGTAACGATATTGCGGCGGAACAGCAGCATCAGCTCGTCTGGTGGGCGGCGGCCGCGCTCCACCAGGCTTTTGCTGGTGCGAGCGACGATAGCGGCGCCTTCGACCGGGCGCTCACCGAAGCCGCGGAGCGCGCGCTGGCGGTGCATGACGAAGGCGAGCGTGCCGAAGCTGCCGCGATGCGGCTGGTCGCGATGCTGGCGCCGCAGCCGAGCGAGCGTGGCGAGTTGCTGGGCGAGGCGCTGGCGGATCGGCGACCCGGACTGTTCGTCGCGCTGCTCGCACAGGCGATCGGGCTGGGGTTCGACAGCGTGCGCGACGTGCTAATCGATCCGGAGAGCGATCGATTGTGGATCATGCTGCGCGCCGCTGCGCTCGACCGGGAAGCAATCGCGCGGCTGGGGCTGGCGCTGTGCGAGGCAGCACCGGGCCGCGATGTCGAGGCCTTCGCCGATCAGCTTGACGCGATCATGGCGGTGACACCCGCCGCCGCCGAGGCCGCGCTTGCCCCGCTTTATCGTCATGCCGAGCTGCGCGTGGCGCTTGATGTGATTGGGGCGCGGTCTTGAACCAGGTCGATACCGCCTTGCCGGTGATCCACGCCCGGATCGACGCCGTCGGCCATTTGGTCGAGGCCGATGCCCGGCTGCACGCGCTCAACGCGCGGGCGGGGGGAAAAGTGGGTGCACCGCTCGCCGTGCCGCAGCTCGCGACATTGGTGCGGCTGGCGCAGCGGCTGCGGGTGCTGGTGTCGCGGGCGATCGTTGCCGCCGATGGCGATACCGATCTCGACATGTGGGTGCGCGCCGAGCCGCAGGCCGAGGGCGGGGTGCGGCTGACGATCAGCGGCTGGCGCCCGCGCGGGGCGTGGCGGGCCGACGCCAATCCGGTGCAGCGCGAGGTCGATTTGGTGCGTGCGGCGGGCGGCTGGGGTTGGGAAACCGATACAGCGCTGCGCCTGACGCATGTCGCCAGCGAGCTCGGCGCGGGGCAGGGCGTCGATTCGACCGCGCTGCTGGGCCAGCCGCTGACGCATCTGTTCAAGCTCGGCGAGGATGAGGCGGGCAGCGTCCCGATCCTGAGCGCGCTGGCGATGCGCGCGCGGTTCGACAATCAACCGGCGGCGCTGCGCGCGACCGGCCAGCGCGTGCAGCTATCGGCGGTGCCCCGGCTCGATGCGAGCGGCGGTTTCGCCGGGCTGACAGGCTCGGCGCTGGTGGTTGAGGCGGACGCAGGCGGGCCGGGCGAACAATCGGTGGCCTTTGCGAGCCGCCTCGACCAGGCGCTGCGTGCCCCGCTCGGGCGGATCATCGCGCATGCCGACAGCATCAATGCCCAGGCCGAAGGGCCGCTGCGGCAGGATTATGTCGATTATGCCGCCGATATCGCGACGGCGGGGCGGCATCTGCTGGGGCTGGTCGACGATCTGGTCGATTTGCAGGCGATTGAGCGCCCCGATTTCGCCATTGCCGCCGAGTCGGTCGACCTCGCCGATATCGCTCGCCGCGCGGCGGGGCTGCTCGCGGTGCGCGCGGCGGCGGGGGATGTACGGATCGACCGGCCTGCGCTCGACGAAGCGCTGCCCGCGATTGGCGAGTTCAAGCGCGTGCTCCAGATTCTCGTCAACCTGATCGGCAACGCGGTGCGCTATTCGCCGCCGGGCGCAATGGTGTGGATCCGCGCCGAGCGCGACGGGGACCGCGCGGTGCTGGTCGTCGCCGATCAGGGCAAGGGCATCGCCATCGCCGATCAGGCGCGCATTTTCGAAAAATTCGAACGCGTCGACCCGAGCGAGCCCGGCGGGAGTGGCCTTGGTCTCTATATCGCGCGGCGGCTGGCGCGCGCGATGGGCGGCGACATTACGGTGGACAGCGCTCCGGGGCAGGGGGCGCGGTTTACGTTCTGGTTGCCGGTCGGGGTGGGGAGAGGTCTTGCGGACAAGCAGGCAATACACTTGCCGTGATGGCATGGACAATTGCTCAGCCATAAATCAGCGCGCTATCTTGATCGTATTTCTCGAAGATCAGCGAGCTTAACGCTGATTTAGCGGATTGGACCTAAATATTCCCCAGTAACTTACGGGAAGAGCATCGATGTTGCGACGGTCATTTGGGAAGCGCGTGATGGAGACGGCGCCTGCGGTGCCGCCCTATCCGGTCGCGCTGCCCGATCCGGATGGCGTGACGCGCGTCATTCCCAAGGCGATGTGGGACGGCCCTCAGGGGGATATGCTGCGCGACTTGGGATTCGCGCCAGACGACGCCACGAACATGGCGCTGACGCCCGAACGCGCGCGCGCCAAAGAGGACGCCGCGACCGCGCAGATGAATGCGCTTGTCGCCAAGGTCAACGCGCATATTGCCGGGATCTCCGTCATCCCCTGGGCGATGATTCCGTGGTCAGTATGGGAAGGGCTGAATGCTGAGTTTCTGATTAAGCGCGACTTTCTCCCCAGCTCGCCGTGGAACAACCTGCTGCTGCCCGCCGACGCAGCGTCAGCAAAGTTTCTTGGCTTGCCGCCACACCCACGCGCCGCCCAGCCGGGACTCGACGAGAATATCGCGCGGCTCATCACGGAACTGCGCATTGAGGCCCGTGATGAATTCCAGACGACCTTTGCAGCTCTTGCGCGCGGCGACTGGTCGGCCTTGGATCGACACGAAGCCTTCAGGGCAGATCAATTCAAAAAGCTGATCGCCCTGACGCGCTACGTCGCACACGAGATTTTTGGCGCGGCAGCGTGCGCGCGCCACGATGAGCTCTTTGGGTTCGGTTTGTCGGAAGTGACGGGCTGAGCCGCGCTCAGCGCTTTCCCCGCGCGAACAGCAGCAGGCCGATGCCCGCCACCGCCAGCGCCAGTCCGCGCACCGCCCAGGGCCGCTGGTCGAGCATGAAGCTGCTCGCGGGCCAGCGGACATAGCCGAGCCCCTGGCCGATCTACAGCAGCCCCATCGCCACCATCAGCGCGCCGATGGTGGCGAGGGCGCGGCGCGTCTCAGCGATCGCTGGCGGGCACGTAATCGCGCTGCACCGGGCCAGTGTAGAGCTGGCGCGGGCGACCGATCTTCTGTTCGGGGTCCGCAATCATTTCGTTCCACTGCGCGACCCAGCCAACGGTGCGGGCGAGCGCAAACAGCGCCGTGAACATCGTCGTCGGGAAGCCGATCGCCGACAGGATGACGCCCGAATAGAAATCGACGTTCGGGAACAGCTTCTTTTCGATGAAATAGGGGTCGTTGAGCGCCATTTCTTCAAGCCGGAGCGCCACTTCGAATACCGGATCGGTGACGTTCATCGCCGCGAAGACTTCGCGCACCGTCTGCTGCATCACCGTCGCGCGCGGGTCATAGTTTTTGTACACGCGGTGGCCGAAGCCCATCAGGCGGAACGGGTCGTTCTTGTCCTTGGCGCGCTCGATATAATGCGGGATGCGATCGGGGGTGCCGATCTCGCGCAGCATGTTGAGCGCGGCTTCGTTGGCGCCGCCATGCGCCGGGCCCCACAGGCAGGCGATGCCCGCCGCGATGCACGCGAAGGGGTTGGCGCCCGACGAACCGGCGAGCCGGACGGTCGAAGTCGACGCGTTCTGTTCGTGATCGGCGTGCAGGATGAAAATGCGGTCGAGCGCCTTTTCGATCACCGGGTTGACGACATAGGGCTCGGCAGGGACGCCGAACGTCATCCGCAGGAAATTGCCGGTGTAGGACAGCGAATTGTCGGGATAGAGGAAAGGCTGACCCACTGAATATTTATACGCCATCGCCGCGATTGTCGGCATTTTGGCGATCAAGCGGTGGCTCGCGATCATCCGCTGGCGGGGATCGGTGATATCGGTCGAGTCGTGGTAGAACGCCGACAGCGCGCCAACGACACCGCACATGATCGCCATCGGATGCGCATCGCGCCGGAAGCCGCGATAAAAGGTCATCAGCTGCTCGTGCAGCATCGTGTGGCGCGTGATCGTGTAGCTGAACTCGCCGAGCTCGGCTTCGCTCGGCAGCTCGCCATTGAGCAGCAGATAGCAGACTTCCATGAAGCTCGACTGTTCGGCAAGCTGACCGATCGGATAGCCCCGGTGGAGCAAAATGCCTTCGTCGCCATCGATATAGGTCAGGCCCGATTCGCAGCTCGCGGTCGAGGTGAAGCCGGGGTCGAAGGTGAATTTGCCCGTCTGGGCATAGAGCTTGCGGATGTCGACGACTTGCGGGCCGATCGTGCCCGAGACGACCTTATAGTCGTGATCGGTGCCGTCGACGGTGAGTTTTGCAGTGTCGGACATGCGTATAGCTCCTTTGTCTTCGGTGGCGCCGACCGGGCAATCCGATCAGCGCAGAAACGTGGCAGTTGCCGGGTCGATTGCGGCCTTCCGTATCCCAGCCATTGACGGCGTCAAGCGCGCTGTGGTCGCGGCCCCGGCCAGATGCGCGCGGTGGCGCCCGCGCGCGCGGATTTGCGGGGGCATCGGCTTGCGCGGGCAGGGCTTCGCTCGCAGACTTGACGGTGATGGCTGATCTGGCTGCCACTTTCGCGCGTGCGAGCGCTGCGACCGAGCGCTGGCTCGAAGCCGAGCGCGATCAATTGTTTCTGTGGCTGCCGGTGATGCTGGGGAGCGGCATTGCTCTGTGGTTCGCGCTGAGCGATGCGCGCAGCTGGACGCTGGCGGTACTGTTGTTGGTAAGTGCGGCGGCGGCGGCGCTGGCGGTCGATCGCGGCGGGCGCGCGACGCGCGTCATCGCCATTGCGGCCTTCGCCAGCGCGTTGGGCCTCGCGCTGATCTGGTGGCGCGCCGAGCGCGTGGCGGCGCCGGTGCTGGCCAAGCCGGTGGTGGTGACGATCGAAGCATTGGTCGAGCGGGTCGATCCCTTGCCGCCGCGCGGGCTGGTTCGGCTGCGGCTTGCGCCGCGCACGCTGCTGGCGCGCGCCGGCGCGTTGAGGGTTTCTGCGCTGCCGCCGCATATCCGCGTCAACCTGCGCGATGTCGATGCGCCGGCTGGGCTGAGCGCAGGCGCGGTGATCCGGCTGGGGGTGCGCCTGCTGCCACCACCGCCGCCCGCCGTGCCCGGTGCCTATGATTATGCCCGCGTCGCCTGGTTCGATCAGGTCGGCGCGACCGGGCGCGGTTTTGCGCCGGTGACGTTGCTTCGACCCGGCGCGCCCGATAATGGCCTGCGCGCGCGGCTGTCGGCGCATATCCAGGCGCAATCGCCGGGCAGTCCGGGAGCGATTGCGGCCGCGCTGGCGACGGGCGATCAGGGGGCGATTGCGCCCGAGGATGCCGAAGCGATGCGCCGCGCGGGGTTGGCGCATCTTTTGTCGGTGAGCGGGCTTCATATCACCGCCGTCGTCGGCGCGACGATGTTCATCGTGCTGCGACTGCTCGCGCTCAGCCCGTGGCTCGCGCTGCATGGCCGCTTGCCGCTGGTGGCGGCGGGAGCGGGGGCGCTGGCGGCGATCGGCTATACGCTGTTGACGGGCGCCGAAGTGCCGACGGTGCGGTCATGCGTCGCGGCGCTGCTGGTGCTCGCGGCGATTGCTTTGGGGCGTGAGGCGATGACCTTGCGGCTGGTGGCGGCGGGGGCGCTGATTGTGCTTATTTTCTGGCCAGAGGCGCTTGCAGGGCCGAGCTTCCAGCTATCCTTCGCTGCCGTCGCCGCTATCGTCGCGCTGCACGAATCGCCGCGCATTCACGCCTGGTTCGTGGCGCGGGAGGAAGCGCGCTGGCGGCACGCGCTCCGCCAACTCGCAGCACTGCTGGCGACCGGCATTGTCGTCGAGATCGTGCTTGCGCCGATCGGCCTTTATCATTTCCACAAGGCGGGGTTGTACGGGTCGCTCGCCAATATCGTTGCGATTCCGCTGACGACCTTTGTCGTGATGCCGCTCGAAGCACTGGCGTTGCTGTTTGATCTGGCGGGGTTGGGCGCGCCCTTCTGGTGGCTCACGACCCAGGCGCTCCGATTGTTGCTGGCGATCGCGCATCTGACGGCGAGCGCGCCCGGTGCTGTCGCGATGATCCCGGCGATGCCGACCGGTGCCTTCATGCTGATCGTGGCAGGCGGGCTATGGATCGGACTGTGGCGCACGCGCCCGCGCGGGCTGGGGCTGATTGCCATGGCCGCAGGCGCGCTGTGGACGGCAGTGACGCCGCTCCCTGATTTGCTGGTGACGGGCGATGGCCGCCATCTGGCGCTGCGCACGCCCGCGGGCGAGGTCGCGATGCTGCGCGACCGTGCGGGCGACTATACCCAAGCGATGCTCGCCGAAAATGGCGGGATCGACGGAGTGCCGCTGCTGCTCGCCGAACAGGATTTCGCGCGTTGCACGCCGGACCTGTGCCTGGCCGAGCGCGTGGTCGGCGCGCGGCGCTGGCGGATTCTCGCGACGCGCAGTGCCTATCGCATTGGTGCCACCGCACTGATCGCCGCTTGCGGCCAAGCCGATATCGTCGTCAGCGAGCGCCGCCTGCCGCGCAGGTGCGCGCCGCGCTGGCTAAAACTTGATCGCCCGGTGCTGACGCGGACCGGCGGGGTCGCGATCAGCCTGGGCGCGGGCACGATCACCACCGCGCTCAGCCCCGGCGATCACCACCCGTGGCGCGATCCGCCGACGATTGCCGTTAGTCGTAGCGGCGGAGCAACCCGGCGAGCTTTCCCTGCACGCGCACCTGCGCCGGGTGATAACGCTGCGGATCATAGCTACGATTAGCCGGATCGAGCCGCACCATTGCGCCTTCGCGCCGGAAATATTTGAGTGTCGCTTCGCTATCCTCGATCAGCGCCACCACAATCTCGCCGTCGCGCGCGACTTCCTGCCGCTTGATCAGCGCATAGTCGCCGTCGAGAATGCCAGCATCGACCATCGAGTCACCCGATACTTCGAGCGCATAATGCTCACCGCCACCAAGCAGCGCCGCGGGCACAGCGAGCATCGCCGAGTCTTCGAACGCCTCGATTGGCACACCGGCGGCAATCCGACCATGCAGCGGGATTTCGATCACGTCGTTCGCGGGTTGCGGCACGGGGCGGATATTGGTGGGGGCCGACGGGGCGACCGACTTCTTTTTCGTCTCGGGCCGTTCGGGCATGCGCAGCACTTCGAGCGCGCGGGCGCGGTTGGGCAGGCGGCGGATGAACTGGCGCTCCTCAAGCGCGCTGATCAGCCGGTGCACGCCCGACTTGGATTTCAGGTCGAGCGCTTCCTTCATTTCCTCGAACGACGGCGAGACGCCGGACTCGTTCAGCCGGTCGTTGATAAAGCAAATCAGTTCATGTTGCTTGCGCGTCAGCATCACACTCTCCACCGTCTGGAACAGACGCCGAACGATTAGGCAACAAAAAGAATTAAGTCAAGCGAGGGTGAGGATTTGCACCGAGTCGTCCGCTTTGGCCACGGGCGCGAGCGCCGCCCGGATGATCAGACAGTCCGCACGGGCGAGCGTTTGCAGCATCGAACTGTCCTGACGCGACGCGGCAAAGACGCGGCCATCGCGCGTTTCGGCGCGCAGATAATCCTCGCGGTGGTCGTTGGCGGGGAGGGGCGCGCCGAGCGTGGCGGTGCGCGCTGCTGGGCGTGGATTGGTCGCGCCCGCCATCGCGGCGATCAGCGGCTTCAGGAACAGGGTCGCGGTGACGAACGCCGACACGGGATTGCCGGGCAAGCCGAGCACAACTGCATTTTCCAGGCGCCCGGCCATCATCGGCTTGCCCGGCCGCATCGCGATCCGCCAGAAATCGATCGCGCCGCGTGCCGCCGTCAGCGCAGGGCGGACGAGGTCGTGATCGCCCACCGAGGCGCCGCCGCTGGTGACGAGGATATCGGCGTCGATCGCGGCAAAGCAGGCAGTCATGACGTCAAGGTCGTCAGGCAGGATGCCGAGGTCGGTGACCTCGACCGGCAGATCGCCGAGCATCGCCGCCAGCATGACGCCGTTCGATTCGGGCAATTGGCCCGCGCCGACGGGGGCGCCCGGCGCGACCAGTTCGTCGCCGCTCGCGACCACTGCAACGCGCAGCTTTCGCGCGACCGGGAGCGTTCCATGTCCTGCGGCGGCGGCGAGCGCGATCCGCGCCGGGTTCAACCGCTCGCCATGCGGGATCAGGACATCGCCTTGCGTGAAATCGAGCCCGCGCGGGCGGACGTTACGACCCGCGTGGCCAGGGCCTTCGCCGCTCAGTCGCACTTGGTCACCGTCGCGCGCGGCTTCCTCCTGCACCATCACGGTGTCGGCGCCTTCCGGCATAACCGCCCCCGTGAAGATGCGCACCGCCTGACCCGGCCCGATCATTCCGGCGAACGGACGGCCAGCGGCGCTTTCCCCCACAACGGCCAGCGGCCCTGGCAGATCGGCAAAGCGCACCGCATAGCCGTCCATCGCCGAGAGATCCGCCGACGGCTGCGTCCGGGTCGCTACAACATCCTCTGCCAGCCAGCGCCCTGCGGCAGCGCCCAGCGGCACGCGCTCGGCATTCACGCGCGGGGCCAGCGCGAACAAGCGTTCCTGCGCTTCGGTGACGGGCAGCAGCGACATTCAGCCGCTCATGGCACAACACAGCGTTGCTGCGAAGCCGATCAAGGGTGCACCGGGGTTGCGCTGACTGTATGATTATTATAACACACTGGCCATGACGCTGCTCCAACTCGACGACATCACCAAATCCTATGGCCGCAAGACGGTGCTCGACGGTGTGACGGTTGGCTTTCCGGTCGGCCTGACGCTGCTGATCGGTCCGAGCGGCGCGGGCAAATCGACGCTGTTGCGGCTGATCGCGACGGCGGAAAAGCCGAGCAGCGGGCGAATTTCGTGGGAAGGGGCCGCGCTGCCCGGTGCGCGCAGGGCGCTGCGGCGCGCACTCGGCTATGCGCCGCAAGCCGTCGACTTGCCCGATGATCTGACCGCGCGCGAGTTCGCGATGCATATCGCGGCGCTCAAAGGGCTCGATCTTGCCGCTGCCGACCGGCAATTCGCGACGATCACTGAGGCGATCGGGCTGCACCCGGACATCAACCGGCGGATTTCGACCTATTCGGGAGGGATGCGCCGCCGTTTGATTTTTGCCCAAGCCTTGCTCGGCACGCCCAAGCTGCTCGCGCTCGACGAGCCGACGGCCGAACTCGACAGCGATACTGCGCACCGCTTGGGCAAGCTGATGCTCGATTATGCGCGGACGGCGGCGGTAGTGATGACCACGCACCTTGCCGACAAGCTCGCGCCGCAAGCGCAGGCGATGCTGCGCGTGGCCGACGGCCGCGTCGATTACGCATGAGCGGAGTCGCCATTGCGCGATCGTCGCTGACCACCAGCCTGCTGCGTTACTCGCGGAGCTGGGGGCTGTGGCTGGTGCTGCTCGCCGGGCCGATCGGCGCGCGCTTCATGATCGCGCGCGATGACGGGACGGGCATCCAGATCGCCATCCGCGATCATTTGCCGATCATGACATCGGGGATGCTCGGCGTATCGCTCGGCATTGTTGTGTCGACTCTGCTGCTGCCGATTGCCTATCTCTATCTTCGCTCGAACGTGACCCGGCGCCAGCCGTGGCAGATCGAGGAAGTCACGGCGGCGCGACGCATCCCGATCGCGCTGGGACGCTGGGCCGCCGATGCGAGCGTCATGCTCGGCATGCTCGCGACGCTCACGCTCGCAGGGTGGTTCCTCGGGTGGCTGATCGTCTCCGGTCCGCTCGACCTGATCGAGATCGGCTGGACGCTGTGGTTGATCGCTGCCCCATCGCTGATGGGATTGGCCGCGATCCGCATCTTGTTCGACGCGATGCGATTGACGCGCGGGGCGTGGGGCGATGTCGCGTTCTTCATCTTGTGGCTGGTGAGCATAGCGATGCCGGCAGCCGTCAGCAGCCTGCCAACCAGCTTTGCCGTCAATATGTACGACTTTCCGGGCTTTGTGCGGCCGATGGTCGGGACCGCGCCGTCGGCAGGTCCGGATTTCTCGATCGGTTCGACCAATGCGTTGAAGCCGGGGCGCGTGCGGCTCAATGTGTTTGAAGGCCTGTATGCCGAGGGCTATATCGCGTCGCGCTTCGCCTGGGGGGCGATTGCGGTCCTGGTCGCGGCGTTGGCTGGGCTTGTTTACCAGCCGCACACGGTGCGGCGCAAAGGCCGGATTGCAGGCGCGATCGATCGCTTGACTGCGGCGGGGCCGCCGCCTGCGGTGATCGCGGACGCGCCGCCCGCCCGGAGCATCGGCCTGCCCTTTGCCGGACTGGTGCTGGGTGAATTCAGGTTGATCGGTTCGGGGCGGCTGTTCCTGCTGGCAGCGGCCGGGGTGGCAATTGCCGGTTTGTTCGGCGATTATCGCCACATCGGCAGCCCGGCGGCGCTCTTGCTACTGATCTTCGGGCTGGTCGCACATGCCGGGCGAAGCGAGGCGCGCGGGTTACTGGCGCTTACGCAGACCGCGTTCCAGCCGCCGTTGCTGCGACGGCTGGCGTTTGTGCTGGCGGGGACGGGCTGGGCGGTATTGCTTGCGCTGCCAGCGGCGGCGGTTCGGTTGTCGATCGAGCCGCTGGTGCTCGCGCTTGCGGTCGGCGCCGTGGCTTCGGTTGTGACAGTCGTCCTCGCGACGATCAGTCGCTCAGCCTTTGCGCCACGGCTCGTCCTGCTGGTGCTCTGGTACGGCTATCTATCGACCTGAGCTTCAGGCGCGATAGTCGCCCGACTTGCCACCGGTTTTGCTGACGAGCCTGATGTCGCTGACGACCATTGCCTTGTCGATCGCCTTGGCCATGTCGTAGATCGTCAGCAGCGCGACGCTCGTCGCGGTCAGCGCTTCCATCTCGACGCCGGTTGGACCGGTGCAGGCGCAGGTCGCGGTGACGGTGACGCCGGTTGCGTCGGGGGCGAGGTCGATCGTCACCTTGCTGAGCGGGAGCGGGTGGCAGAGCGGGATCAGGTCGCTGGTACGCTTGGCCGCCATGATTCCGGCGACCCGAGCCACCGCCAGCACATCACCTTTCTTGGCGGTCCCTTGAGCAATTGCCGTTGCAGCCTCAGCCGACATGGTGATGCGCCCGGTCGCCACGGCCTCGCGCTGCGTCGCATCTTTCGCCCCCACATCGACCATCCTCGCGGCGCCGCTCTCGTCGAGATGCGTCAGGTCACTCACCCGAGCAGCGCCCGCGTGGCTGTTTCGACATCATCCGCGCGCATCAGCGCTTCGCCGATCAGGAAGCATTTGACGCCCTTGGCCGCCATCGCGTCGAGATCGGCGCGGGTCGATAGCCCGCTTTCGGCGACAAAGGTGCAGCCTTCGGGGGCCTTGGCGATCAGGTCATAAGTGCGATCGAAGCTGACGGAGAAATCGCGCAGATCGCGATTGTTGACGCCGATCAGCCGCGACTTGAGCTTCAGCGCACGGTCGAGTTCCTTCGCGTCATGCACCTCGACCAGCACATCCATACCGCAATGGATTGCCGCCGCTTCGATGTCGGCAAGCTGGTCATTGTCGAGCGCGGCCATGATCAGCAGGATCGCATCGGCGCCGATCGCGCGCGCCTCGGTCACTTGCCACGGATCGATCATGAAGTCCTTGCGCAGCACGGGAAGGTCGCAGGCGGCGCGCGCCGCGCTGAGGTAGCTGTCGGCGCCCTGAAACCAATGTTCGTCGGTCAGCACCGACAGGCAGGCAGCACCCCCGGCCTGATAGGCGCGGGCATGGGCGGGCGGATCGAAATGCTCGCGGATCACGCCCTTCGACGGGCTGGCCTTTTTGATCTCGGCGATCAGCGCGGGGCCGTCAGCCGCCCGCGCATCGAGCGCGGCGCGTTCCAGACTGGCCTTGCGATCGGCAATGGCGGCGGTCACCGCCTCGCGCAGCGCCAGCGACAGCACGTTCTCCAGCGCCGCCGGCAGCACGCACGGCTGCACCTGCTCGGTGAAGCCGACGTTGGCCGCCGCCAGGCTGGCGCGCGCCGTCGCCAGTTCATGCGCGAAGC
>JAIETY010000024.1 GCA_019744885.1 Sphingomonas sp. | reverse complement strand
GGATGAGAATGGCCGTTCTACCCTGACCAGGGGATCGGCGTCATCGGTCCGGGGGAAAGGCACACCCAATGTTTCCAGTTATCGGCCTCGTCGTGTTGCTCGCCATGGTGTTTGGCGGCTTCGCCATCACCGGCGGTGCGCTCGGCCCGGTCATGGAAGCGATTCCGCATGAAATGCTGATCATCGGCGGCGCGGCGGCGGGAGCACTCATCATCGGCAATTCGATGAAGGAGCTGAAGGCGCTCGGCGGCGGCTTGGTGAAAGTCTTCAAGGGGCCGAAATACAAGAAGCAGGATTATCTCGACACGATTTTCCTTGTGTCGAAGCTGATGAAAATGCTGCGCACCGACGGGCCGATCGCGCTTGAACCGCATGTCGAAGACCCGCAGTCGAGCGCGGTCTTCGCCGAATATCCGCGCCTGCTCGCCGATCATACGCTGATCAACCTGATCGCCGATACGCTGCGCCTTGTCGTCGTGTCGTCGGGCACGCTCGACGTCCACGCGGTCGAAGAGGTGATGGACAACAGCATCAAGACGCACCACCACGAAGTCGAAAGCTCGCACACCACGCTGACGAGCCTCGCCGATGCGCTGCCCGCGCTCGGCATTGTCGCCGCCGTGCTGGGTGTGGTTAAAACGATGGGATCGATCGACAAGCCGCCGTCGATCCTCGGCGCCATGATCGGCTCGGCGCTGGTCGGCACCTTCATGGGTGTTTTGCTCGCCTATGGCATCGTGGCGCCGCTCGCCAACCGGCTGAAGCAGGTGATCGATGCCGATGCGGCAATCTATCACACGGTAAAGCAGATCATCATCGCCTCGCTCCACGGCCACCCCCAGCCGCTGGTGATCGAAGCCGCGCGTTCGGGCATTGCCCACAGCAACCAGCCGGGCTTCGCCGAAGTGTTCGACGGCCTGCGCGGGCGCTAATCCATGGCGCGTGCTCCCCACGGAACCAATCAGCCCCCCAAGATCATCTACAAGAAGGTCTATATTGAGGGGCATGGCGGCCACCACGGCGGCGCATGGAAAGTCGCCTATGCCGATTTCGTGACCGCGATGATGGCGTTCTTCCTGCTGATGTGGCTGCTCGGCGCCACGACCGAAAAGCAGCGCAAGGCGCTCGCCGACTATTTCGCGCCGACGCTGATCGAATTGAAGCAGAACAGCGCCGGGTCGAATGGCCTGTTCGGCGGCTCGTCAATCATGGAAAAGGACAATTATCCCGCACGCGCCGCGCAGACGGGCACGCGATCGATGACCATCCCCGCTGATTCAACCGGCGGCATTCAGGTCGGCACCGGCGAAAAGGGCACGCTCAAAGACAAGGCGATACGCGCCGAAGACAAGAAGAATTTCGACAAGATCGGCCGCCAGATCACCGCCGCGATCCAGGCCAGCCCCAAGCTCCAGAAGCTCGCCACCCACATCAAGTTCGTGCCGCAGCGCGACGGCCTGCGCATCGATCTGGTCGACAATGCCGATTATTCGATGTTCGCGCTCGGCACGACGATGTTCGAGCCCGAAGCTGACAAGCTGATGGGGCTGATCGCCGAATCGATCCGCAGTCTCGACAACACGATCATGATCCGCGGCCACACCGACAGTCTGGCGTTCCGAAACGCCAGCGGCATCAACAACTGGCTGCTCTCGTCGAGCCGGGCGGAAGCGACGCGCCAGCGGCTGTCGCAGGGCGGTCTGCCCGATGCACGCTTCGAACGGATCGAGGGGGTTGCCGACCGCGAGCCGCTGATCACCGACAATCCCGCCGACGCGCGCAACCGTCGCGTCGCGATCACCTTGCTCTATCGCAAGGGCGCGTTCGGCCGCTGACGGCTGGCGCACGGCGCCCGGACCGGTTACCCCCCCGGCGAAAGCGCGAGGGGAAATGATGTGAGCACCGCCAGCACCATGCGCCGTCTGCGCCAGGTTCATCTCTATCTCGGCATGATGTTCGCGCCGGCGATCCTGTTCTTCGCCTTTTCGGGCGTCCTCCAGACCTTCGATCTTCACGAAGCGGAGAACAAGCCGCCGCAGTGGCTGAGGGTGATCGCGCAAATCCACAAGAAGCAGGACCTGCCCAAACCGCGCAAACCCCGCCCCGAAGCCAAGCGCGCGCCCGGCGGCGAAGCCCCGCCGCCTGCGCCCGCGCATTCACCTTACCCGCTGAAGGTTTTTACCGGGCTGATGTCGGTCGGGCTGATGCTGTCGACTCTGCTCGGCATCTGGATCGCGCTGTCGATGCGGTCGAGCCGCCGGGTGTCGCTGGCAATGCTGGCGATCGGCACCGCGCTGCCAGTCGCGCTGCTGCTGTTCTGATCGGTGCCTGCGGGCTATTTCGTGAGCCCCTGGCCGGGCGAGGATGGCGGCCCCGCGAGACTGGCGTCTGCCTCCGCCCCCGAGCCGAGCCGCAACGCCCCACTCGCGTGCACTGCGCGCCGCACCCTCATGTCGACGATGACCGTCCTCGGCGCGCCGGGTGATGTGTTCCTGCTCACCCATTCGGTGCTGCGCAGCAATTTGGGCCTGCCGACCACCGCGCGGGTCGAGCGGATTGATCCGGTCACGCTCGCCCCGCTGGCGCGCTCGCCGCAATTGCCCGGCGGGCCGATGTGGCCGGGTGGGTTGGCGGTCCACGCCAATGGCGATCTCTACACCGTTTATGGCCGTTTCGCGCATCGGCTGACCCGCGATTGCCGGGTGAAGGCCGCGCGCGAACTGCCGATCGACCAGCCGCACAACAGCTTCGTGATCCTGCCCGACGGGATGATCGTCACCAAAAATCTGTCGGACAAGACGCCCGCGCGGCTGAGCGTGCTCGACCCTGACACGCTGGCGATCGTCGCCAGCCTCGACTGCCCCGAACCCTCGATTGCGCGCCTCTCGGCCGATGGCGCGACCGTCTATGTCGTCGGCACAAGCTCGATCATGCGCTGCCATTGGGACGGACGCGCGCTGGCGTGGGACGACTGGCGCCACAATTACACCAGCGGGACGCAGCAAAGCTATGGCTGGGATGTCGTGCTTGCGCTGGGCCACGCCTGGTTCATGGACAATGGCCGCCACCGCTATCGCACCAGCATGATCGGGCGCGGCGTGGCGCCGACGCCCAACCGCCTCATCCGCGTCTCGCTCAGCGATGCGCGCGATACCGAGGCAACCGAGATCAGCGGGCTCCCCGGCGGCAGCATCACCAACCCCCCGCTGATCGACCCGGTGCGGCGCATCGCGATCGGTTTTGATTCGGCCAACCGCTTTATGCGTGCGTGGACAATCGCCGAAAATGGCGCGCTTGCGCCGCTATGGGAAAAGCCCGGCATTGGCTGCGCGAGCCATATGATCCTGCTGCCCGAAACCGGCCGGATCGTCACCAATGACTATGACGGTACCGAGCAAGTCGTGCTGCTCGACATGATGACCGGCGCCGAAATCGCCCGCGTCCGCGTCGGCGGGATGACGCAGGGCGTGGTGTTCCCCAGCGTCGGCTGGAACAACGACCTTTATTGGTGCTCGATGCGCCGCGTCGCGCGGATTTTTGGCGCCTGAGGGCATTCCGCCGGAAAAACCGGCTTCAACTGTCGGAAAAGCTGTGAGACTGAATCACCGCTAGGTCAGATGCGATCTCCCCCGATCCGTTCGTGCTGAGCTTGTCGAAGCACCGTCCTTCTTCTTCGAGCGACGGGAAAAGAAGGACGGCCCTTCGACAGTGAGCAGGTGAAACGTCCCCCGGAAGTTTCAGTCAAGCCCGGGGGGCTTGACGACCTACTCACCAGGGCAAACGGTCGATATGGTGACCAACCCTGCCGAAAACGGCTCTTTGACATGATCGGCATCGCGCCCCCCCCCTGCGATGGGCGTAACCTTTGACACCTTTCGCGCGTTTTGGTGCGGGGTCAGGCCCAGACTTAGCAACAGATCGCTTTAGCTCGACCCGTTCGTTTCGCGCGAAGTCGAGAAACAGGCCACGGGGCCATGCGCAGGGTGTCTCCACGTCGCTCGACACCAACGGAGGTTGGGGAGTTAAGCCAAAGTCATCAGACTCTACGCAACCTCGATCCGCGCCAGCATTGCCTCGAGCAGCGTTTCGACCACCGCGCGCGCGTCATCAATCGCAAGGCCCTGATCGTGACGCAGGCGGCGCCAGCATTGAAAGCTGATCGTCACTTCGATCGCGCTCGCGGTCGGCGCATCGTCGATCACTGCCTGCGGCAGCACCGCGTGGAGCGAGGTGCGCTCGAGCTGCAACTGCCGGTGATAGCCCTGCATCAGGAAGTCGCTCTGGAAGCGCTTGACGCTCGCCGAAATGCGATAGGGCATGATCGTTTCGTAAATGCCGATCCGCCGCCCCGCCATTTCGCGCACCCGGCCGCGCCACTCGCCCGCGTCGAACGGCTTGAGCATCATCGGCATCACTTGCGCTTCGATGACTTCGGACATCTCGCGATAGAGCGTGTCCATTTCGTCGAAATGGCGAAACACCGTACGCAGCCCGACCCCCGCCGTCTCGGCAACGCGCGCGGCGCTCGGCGCGACATCGCCGTCGCGGACGAGTTGAAGCAAGGCCGCGACAATCTTGTCGCGGGTGGCAATGCTCCGGGCGTGGCGGCCGTCGAGCGGCTCGGTCGCGCCTGGGCGAGGGGTGGTTTTGGTGGCCATATCTTTCTGCTCCAGCCGTACCGACTTGGCGCAAAGCCGTCCAGCGCGATCGGGCCGGACCGAGACCAGTTTGCCCATGTTTCGGCAGAATATGCGCCAGAAAATGGGTTTATCCCGTGTTTACCGTTAGTTTCCGCCATTTATGCGCTGCAAAACATTTGTCGTGCCTCGTGCAATAATATTGGCTAAGCCACCGCGATGATCCAGCGCGTGCTCACTTCGGTGCTGACCAGCCCCGCGCTTCGCGACGTGCGGCGGGGGACGCAGCGCGCCGTGCGGCGGATCAAGCGCGCCGATCGGATCGTGCATTTCTTCTGCCAGATCGACGATCCTTATGGCCCGGCAGCGCTGCATTATCTGTCGCGGCTGGCGGAGCGGCATGCGCTGACGATCGCCTTGCGACTGGTGCCCGCGCCCGATGCTGCGGCGGCGCCCGAAGCGGCAAAGCTTGCGGCCTACAGCCGCCGCGACGCGGCGCGGGTCGAACAGGCGCTCGGGCTCGGCGGCGGCTTGGTGGCTGGCGAACCAACGACCGGGCAAGTCGCGCGCGCCCAGCGCCTTGCCGCGGCGGCGGTGGCGCGCGACGACGCAGCGACGACGCTGGCGAGGATCACGCGCGCGCTGTTCAGCGGTGGCGACGTGCTGGACGAACTGGCCGCAAACCTTGGCGAAACCGATGCCGAAGCCGCGCTGGCTGAAGGCGCCGCCGAACGCGCCAAGCTCGGCCATTATCTCGGCTCGACGACGGCATTCGAGGGCGAATTCTACTGGGGCGTGGATCGGCTCCACTATCTCGAAGCGCGGCTCGCGGCGGAGGACGAAAGCGACGCGCCGATGATTTGTCCGGTGCTCGATCCCGGCCCCTATCCCGCCGCGCCGCCGGTGGTCGCCACCCCGCCCCGGCTCGACTGCTATCTGTCGTTCCGCTCACCCTATTCGCTCGTCGCCGCCGAGCGCATCGGCGCGCTGGCGGCGGCTTATGGCGCGACACTCAACCTGAAGTTCGTGCTGCCGATGGTGATGCGCGGGCTGCCGGTGCCGCGCGCCAAGCGGATGTACATCACGCTCGACACCAAGCGCGAAGCGGCGCGCCACGGCATCGCCTTCGGCACGATCCACGACCCGGTCGGCGAGGGTGTCGAGCGGGGGCTGGCGGTGCTCCACCATGTTATGCCGAGCGGCAAGGGCCTCGATTTCGCCATTTCCTTCTTGCGCGGCGCCTTCGCCGACGGGATCGACATGACGACAGACGCCGGGCTGGTGAAAGTCGCCGCGCGCGCCGGGGTGACCCCCGATCAGGTCCGCGCTGCCCTCGCCGATGAAAGCTGGCGCGCGGTCGCCGAGGCCAATCGCGCCGACATGTTCGCGCTCGGGCTGTGGGGCGTGCCGAGCTTTCAGGTCGATGATCGCCCCGGCTGGTGGGGGCAGGACCGGCTGTGGATGATCGAGGATGATCTGCGCGCAGCGACCGGCCTGCCCGCAATCGACCGGAGGATGGCATGAGGTTGGTGCGGATACTGGCGTGGCTCGCGCTGATCGGGGGGCTGGTCACCGGCGGGGCCTGGATCTTCCGCGAGCGCATCGCCATCGCGCTGTTCGAACGCGGGATGGACGCGGCGCTGACGGCCGATCCGTTCAAGGGGCGACCAGACGGCCTGAGCGTCGGGCTGTGCGGCTCGGGGTCGCCGATCCCCTCGCCCGACCGCGCGGGGCCGTGCACCGTCGTCACCGCCGGGCGCCACGTCTTCGTCGTCGACATCGGCGAGGGCGGCGTGCGAAACCTGACGCGGATCGGCTATGGCGCGGGCCGCGTCGAAGCCGTGTTCCTGACGCATTTCCATTCGGACCATATCGACTCGCTCGGCGCGCTGATGCTCCAGCGCTGGGCGTCGAGTGCGGCGGCGACCGCGCTCCCGGTCTATGGCCCGCCCGGCGTCGAGAGCGTGACGGCGGGGTTCAACGAAGCTTACAAGCTCGACAGCGGCTATCGCATCGCCCACCACGGGCCGAAGATTGTGCCGCCGAGCGGCTTCGGCCTCGCCCCGCATCCCGAGCCAGTCCCCGACAATGGCGGCGAGCGGCTGATCTATGCCGCGAACGGGCTGCAAGTCTTCGCCTTTGCGGTCAATCACCGCCCGGTCACCCCGGCTTACGGCTATGCCTTTGTCTACAAGGGGCGGCGGGTGGTGATCAGCGGCGACACTGCGCCCGCCAAGTCGGTCGAATTGGCCGCACGCCACGCCGATGTGCTTGTCCACGAAGCGCTGAGCACGCGGATGGTGGCGCTGCAGCATGATGCCGCCGTCCGCGCGGGCCGCGCCAATCTCGCGCAGATTTTCAACGATATCAAAGGCTATCACGCCACCCCCGAGCAAGCCGCCGACATCGCCGAGCGCGCCGGCGTCAAAGTGCTGCTGCTGACGCATATCGTCCCGCCGCTCCCTTATTCGATCCTTGAAGTGCCGTTCCTCGGCGACGCGCGCTCACGCTTCAAGGGGCAGCTTATCGTCGGCCATGACGGGGAGGAGATTCTACTGCCTGCGGATAGCAGCGAGATGAGGCATGAGCGGCGGTTCTAGGACCAACCGATCCCCACTTCCGTTTGCACTGAGCTTGTCGAAGTGCCGTTCTTCTTCTCCAGCGGCAGGAAGAAGAAGGACGGTGCTTCGACAAGCTCAGCACGAACGGGTTATGGTTCTGTGTTGCCTCATGCTCACCGGCTGCTCCGCCGCCGTCCCCGACCAGTTGTGCAAAGCGCCCGCCACCCTCGCCGCCGAACCCGGCACCAAGCGCGGCATGCGATGGGTACCGCCGGGCCGCTACCTCATCGGCGCACGGCCCGAGCGGCGCGAGGAAGGGCCGCCGCACCCCATTGACCTCAAAGGCTTTTGGATCGACCAGACCGAAGTCACCAACGCCGATTACGCCGCTTTCGTCGCCGCGACTGGTTATCGCACGCTCGCCGAACGCGCGCCCGACCCGAATCTCTATCCCGGCGTCCCACGCGAGCGGCTGGTGCCTTCATCGCTGGTGTTCGTCCCGCTCAAGCCCGGCGAGCGCCCGACCGGCCCGGCGAGCTGGTGGAAGATCATCCCCGGCGCCGACTGGCGGCATCCGCAAGGCCCCGCCAGCAACATCGTGGGCCACGAGCAGGAACCGGCGGTGCACATCGGCTATGCCGACGCGCTCGCTTACGCACGCTGGAAGGGCCGCGACTTGCCGACCGAGGCCGAATGGGAAGCGGCGGCGCGCGGCGGGCTGGTCGCGGCGCAATATAGTTGGGGCGATCAGGCGCCCGGCGGTGATGGCGCGACCCCGGCCCGCGCCAACATATGGCAAGGCCCCTTCCCGGTCGTCGATCAAGGTGGCGACGGCTACAAGGCCAAGGTCGCCCCCGTCGCCTGCTTCCCCGCGAACGGCTTCGGCCTCTACGACATGGCCGGCAATGTCTGGGAATGGACGTCGAGCACGATGGGCAGCGGCGGCCATGTCATCAAGGGCGGGTCGTACCTTTGCGCCGACAACTACTGCTACCGCTACCGCCCCGCCGCGCGCGAGGAAGGCCCGCCCGACACCGGCGCCTCGCACATCGGCTTTAGGACGGTCAGGCGCGGATCTGCATCGCCTGGATGAAGCGGCGCATTTCCTGGAAGGTCGGCGCGCGCTTGTCGACCTTGATCGTCACCCGCTCGATCGTGCCCGCAAACGGGTTTGGCCCCGAATAAGCGGTTGAAACCGGCGCGCCGAAATCGCGGCCGATCGACATGCCGTCATAGCTGGGCGACGCGATGATCTTGTCGAACACATGCCGCCCACGCGGCTGGCCATTGACGAACAGCGCGCCTTCGCCTTCGAACGGGCGGACCTTCATCACCTGTTCGTAGCGGATCGTCGAGCGCCCCACCGGCACCGGCCCACCGCTGATCCGCTCGCTCCACGGGATCAGGCTCGATTCGTAGAAAAGCTGCCCGCCCTTGAGATAGATGACATAGCCCGCAGGCGCCGAGCCATGCGCGACGAGCACGCCGTCGAGCACATCGGCGGGGCGGTCGATGACGATATCGAAGCTGTGATCGAGCCCGCACACGAGCGGCGACGCCTCGACCGGCAGGTAAGGAACGGGCGGGCGGAATTCCCACAGCGGGCGGATTTCCTTGGTGCGCTGCTGGCTCATCTTGATGATGAGGTTGCGGTCGTCGAGCGGATAGACGTTGTTTGCGCGCGCCGCCGCATCCCATTTCGCCTTCATCGCCGCCGCAATGTCGGGGTGCTTGTCGGCGAGATCGACCATCTCGGTAGGGTCGGTCGCGAGATCATAGAGCGCCCAGCGATCGGCCGCGAAATCGCCGCCGCGCTCATGGATCGTCACCAGCCGCCACGTGCCGTCTTCGTAAGCCCGATAGCCGCCGAGCTCATAATATTGCTCGCGCCGCGTCGGGGCCTGCGGGCTGGCAAAGGTCGCGGCGAAGCTGGCGCCGTCGATCGGGTGCTGGCGGCGACCCTGGTACAACTCGGGACGCTTCAGCTTCGCCGCATCGAGCAATGTCGGAAACAAGTCGATGACATGGACGAATTGCTGGCGCACTTCGCCCTTGGCGGCGATGCCCTTGGGCCAGCTGACGATCAGCGGATCGGCGACGCCGCCCAAATTGGTGAATTGCTTGTAGAGCCGGAACGGCGTGTTCGACGCATTGGCCCAGCCCATCGGATAATGCGGGAAAGTCACCGCCTCGCCCATCACCGGGCCGAGCTTGGCGGCATCGGCCAGCGGGATCGCGCGGCCGAGGGCTGACGCAAAGATGTTGGGGGTGCCGGTCGGCGTGCCTTCGGGGCTGCCGCCATTGTCGGAGAAGAGCAGCACCAGCGTATCGTCGGCGACCCCCAGCTCGGCGAGCGCCGCCGTGACGCGGCCAATCGCGCGGTCGAGTCCGGCGATAACCCCGGCATAGACTTCCATATAGCGCGCATAGACCGCGCGCTGTTCGGGGCTCAGCCCGTCCCACGGCTCGGCGCCTTTGGACAACGGCGGCAGCTTGGTGGTCGGCGCGACCACGCCCATCGCCTGCTGCCGCGCGAGCCGTTCGCGGCGGATCGCGTCCCAGCCCTGATCATACTTGCCCTTGAAGGCGTCGCGGTCCTCGGGCTTGGCGTGGAGCGGCGAATGCGCGCCCGAAAAGGCGAGCTGGACGAAGAAGGGCTTGTCGGGCGTTACCGCGCGGTGGGTGTTGATGTAGCGGATTGCCTGTTCGGCGAAATCATCGCTGGCGTAGTAATGATCGGCATCGGGCCGCGCCGAGATATCGACGAGCGTCGTGCCGTCGAAGATCGCGCCCGGCCGCCAGTAATCGGTCGAATGGCCCTGAAACCAGTAAGCATGATCGAAGCCGCGATTGGTCGGCCAGTTGTAGAACGGCCCCGTCGGGCCATTCGACGCCGACTGGTTCACATGCCATTTGCCGACGAGATAAGTGCCGTATCCGGAATCACGCAGCACTTCGGGCAAGGCGGCGGCATCGCGGGTCAAATCGCCACGATAGCCCGGAAAACCGCTGTCGATGTCGGCAAGCCAGCCCATCCCCGCCTTATGGTGGTTGAGCCCGGTCAAAAACGCGGCGCGCGTCGGCGAGCACATCGCGGTGGTGCGGAAATTGGCGTAGCGCAGGCCCTTGCCCGCCAGCGCGTCGATCGCCGGTGTCGGGATTTCGCTGCCATAGCAGCCGAGATCGGCAAAGCCGACATCGTCGAGGATGATGACGAGGATGTTGGGTGCGCCAGCGGGGGCCCGCGCGAGCTTGTCGCCGGTCGGGCGCGAGGCGGCATAGGATTCGGCAATTTGCGGCGGCGCGCCTTCGGCGACCGGCGCCTGCGCGATGAAGGGGGTGAGCTGCCCCTTCACATAAATGCCGCCCGCCGCGACCGCGCCTGCGCCAACCGCGCCCGCTGCGCCACCAATCAGCAGCGATCGGCGATCAATGCCCTGCTTTGGTGTGTCAGCCACCGAGCTTGATCTTCGACGTCACCGACTGGAGTTGCATCGCCAGCCCCATGTCGCCCGAAATCTTGATCTTGCCCATCATGAACGCGCCGGCCGCGTTGAGTTCGCCCTTCGCCATTTTCTTGAAATTGTCGAAGCTCATCTTGATCACCGTGTCGGCGTCGGCGTCTTCGGTGGTCACCACCTCGGCCACGCCATCGAGCAGGATCACGCCGTCGCCGCCAAAATCGAACTTGATCCGCTTGCCCGGCACAAAGGCGTTGTTCGCGCTCATGATCTGCGTCACTTCATTCAGGTCGGCCATCTTGTCCTCAGCATCTATCGGCATTATGAGTGTCAATAAAGGCGCGTGACGCCCCAAAAGTCAAGGAGAGCCTGCATGACCACGCCGATCACGATCGCAGGCTCGCCGGGCTCCCCCTATACGCGCAAGATGCTCGCGGTCCTGCGCTATCGGCGCTTGCCCTATGTGTTTCTGCCAATCACCCGCGCACGCGCGACGCTGCCGCAGCCCAAGGTCGCCCTGCTGCCGACCTTCTATTTCGACGGCCAGCCGATGACCGATTCGACGCCGATCATCCGGCGACTCGAGGCCGAGCACGCCGACCGCCCGATCGTCCCCACCGACCCGGCGCTGGCGCTGATCGATGCGCTGATCGAAGATTATGGCGACGAATGGCTGACCAAGGCGATGTTCCATTATCGCTGGTCCTACCCCGCCGACACCCGCAAATCGGCGGAAGTGCTGCCCAATTGGCACGCCAAGCCGCTTGACGATGAGACGCTCGTCGCGATGGGCAAGGCGTTTGCCGATCGCCAGATTTCGCGGCTCGCCTATGTCGGATCGAATGCGGTGACGGGCGCGACGATCGAGGCGAGCTATCGGCGGTTGCTCGACATTCTCAACGCGCATTTCGGCGCGCATCGCTTTTTGCTCGGCGCGCGCCCGGCGCCTTCGGATTTCGCGCTCTACGGGCAGTTGACCCAACTCGCGCTGTTCGACCCGACGCCGATGGCGCTCGCGACCGAGATCGCGCCAAGGGTGATCGCCTGGACCAATTTCATCGAGGATTTGTCGGGCGAGGACGAAACCGACTGGGCGTCGGCGGATGCGTTGCCGCCGGGGATCACCGCGCTGCTCGGCGAGATCGGGCGGACCTATGCCCCGCTGCTGCTCGCCAATGCGAAGGCTCTGATGGCGGGCGCCGACAAGGTCGTGACAGAAATCGATGGGCGCGCTTGGGAACAGGCACCTTTTCCTTATCAAGCCAAGTGCCTGAAGGCGCTCCGCGATCAATATGCCGCGCTCGATGACGGCGCGCGTACCAGCGTCGATGCCGCGATCGCAGGAACCGGTTGCGAGGCGCTGTTTGCCTGAGGCCTGGCGTCCAAACGTCGCGATTCCGGCGGGCAGTTGGCTGGTCGGATCGGATCGGCATTATCCGGAGGAACGACCAGCGCGGCCGGTGACGCTTCCGGCGTTCAAGGTCGCATCGTCGCCCGTCACTGTCGGGGCATTCGCAGCCTTTGTCGCCGCGACCGGCCATGTCACCGCCGCCGAACGCGCGGGCGGATCGAGCGTCTTCGCGATGAGCGATGGCCCCGTCGACCTGAGCGACCCCAGGGAGTGGTGGCGCTTTGCCGAGGCCGCGCGCTGGCGCGACGGCGCGGCCGACCACCCCGTCACCCATATCGCCCAAGCCGACGCACAGGCCTTTGCCGATTGGGCACGCGCGCGGCTGCCGAGCGAAGCCGAATGGGAAGTCGCAGCACGCGGCGGGCTGGTCGATACCGATTACGCCTGGGGCGATGCGTTGATGCCCGACGGCACGCTGATGGCCAATGTCTGGGAAGGGAGCTTCCCCTGGTGGCACGCCCGCGACGCCGCCGGTACCAGCGCGGTCGGCAGCTATCCCGCCAACGGCTATGGCCTCTACGACATGATCGGCAATGTCTGGGAATGGACGACGACCGGCGCCGCACTGCCCCCCGGCGGCTGTTGCGCGCCCGCCGCACCCGCCGACGACCTGATCATCGTGAAGGGCGGCTCCTTCCTCTGCGCCGCCGAATATTGCCAGCGCTATCGCCCCGCCGCGCGCATCGCGGTCGCGCCCGATTTCACATCCGCGCATATCGGCTTTCGTCTGGCTGCCGATGCTGATAATGACATAGTAAATGTCATTAGTGAGAATGGGCGATGAGCGGTTGGATCATCTGGGGTATTGCAGCGGCGCTCTATGGCGCCTTCCGGCTATGGTACGATAATTGGCGCGGGGCGCTGAACCCCGCCGAGATCGACGGCTATTTCGCGCAACTCGAAGGGCGCGAGGATACGCCGCCCGAGGCCAAGGCCAATCTGCGCCGCTTCCTCGAAACCGATGACGGGCGCGATTTCGTGATGTTCAACATCGTCAAGGCGACGCAAGCCCCCGTCGCTGATCCGATCAGCGGCGAACAAGTCCCCGGCGTGTCGCTGCTCCAGCGTTATTCGAAGCACTTCATGCCGGTGCTGCTCAAGAACGGCGGCCATCCGGCGATCGTGCGCCGCAAGATCGGCCCCTATCTCGATAGCTGGGCAACCGAGCCCGATCCGGGTTGGACGATCATCGGGCTGATGCGCTACCGCAGCCGCCGCGACATGATGAATGTCGTGGTCGATCCGCAATTCGCCAAGCACCATCCCGACAAGCTGGCGGGGACGCTGGCGACTTTCTCGTTTCCGACTGCGCCCATGATCCAGCTTTATGTCGGCCCGCGCATCTGGCTCGCGCTGGTGCTGGCGCTCGGCGCCACGCTGACGCAATTGGCGCTCGGCTGATGTTGCTGCCGCCCTCGACCAACGATGACTATCGCGGTTCGCTGGCGGCGGCGTGGTTTCTGGTGCTGCTCGGGGTCGCGTGGGTGGTGCCGGGCATGATCCATATGTTCCTGCCCGATGGCGGCGCAGGGTCGATCGCGGGCATTGATTTCGGCGCACAGACCCGCACGATCGTCGCGATCTTCGCCTGGGCGGGGGCGACGCAGTTCGCGCACGGGCTGGTGATGATCGCGGTCGGCCTGCGCTACCGGTCGCTGGTGCCGTTGCTGCTCGCGATCAGCCTCGTTGAGCGCAGCCTGTTGTCGATCTTCGGCTGGGTCTGGAAAGCGCCGCCCCTCGACGGCCATCATCCGCCCGAACATTATGGCAGCCTCGTCGCGGTGCCGCTAATAGCGGTGTTTCTCTGGCTGTCGCTGCGGCAGCCGCGCTGGCGTGGAGCCCTGCCATCATGACCACCAAGCTGATCGTCAACCGCGCCGACATCACACAGGCCAAAATCGTCGAACGCGACGCCGCGCCGCTCGAAGATGGCCAGATCCGCGTTGCCACGCGCCGCTTTGCGCTGACCGCGAACAATATCAGCTATGCGCTGTCGGGCGAAGCGATCGGCTATTGGTGCTTCTTCCCCGATGCCGAGGACGGCTGGGGCTGCGTGCCCGTCTGGGGCTTCGGCGAAGTGGTCGAGAGCCGCGCCGACGGCGTCGCGATCGGCGATACCTATTGGGGCTTTTTCCCGATGGCGTCGGAGCTGGTGATGGCGCCGTCGAAGGTCAGCGCGAACGGCATCACCGACGGCATCGCCCACCGCCGCGAGCTGCCCTATGTCTACAATATGTATGCGCGGACCAATGACGATCCCGCGCCGCTCGCCGCGATTCCCGATCTGCGCAGCCTGATGTTCCCGCTGCTGACGACATCTTACGTCATCGACGACTATATCGCCGACAATGCCGGTTTTGGCGCGGCGCAGGTGATTATCGGCAGCGCCTCGTCGAAGACTGCCTTCGGTCTCGCCTATTACCTGCGCCAGCGGGGCGAGCAGCAAGTGATCGGCCTCACCTCGCCGGGCAATATCGCTTTTGTCGAGGGGCTTGGCCTCTACGACCGCGTGATTGCCTATGACGCGATCGATACGCTCGACGCGGACGTCCCCAGCGTTTTCGTCGACATGTCAGGCGACGGCACGGTGGTCGCGGCGGTCCACCAGCATTTCGGCGATCAGGTGAGGGCCAGCATCGGCGTCGGCGCCACCCATTGGGGCGCCGATCGCGCGCCGAAGGACTTGCCCGGCGCGCGCCCTGCGTTTTTCTTTGCGCCTGCGCAAATCGCCAAGCGCGATCAGGATTGGGGCGCAGGCGTGCTGATGCGCCGGGCGGTCGAGGCCAATATCGCAGCGTGTGCGGTGCTCAGCGCGCGGATGACGGTGATCGAAGCCCATGGCCCGGACGCCATCGCCGCTGCCTATGCCGAAATGGTTGCGGGCAAGACCCCGCCCGATCGCGGGATCATCCTCGCCTTTTAACCGATCCGCGTGCGCGCCAGCAGCACGCCAACCAGCACCGCCGCTTCGACCGCGATCAGCGGCACCGCGGCGGGCGTCGGCGATTGCACATAAGTCAGCAACCGCCCCGCCACTGCCAGCGCGGGGAGCAGGATCGGCGCGAGCAGCAGCCGCCGGTCGTCGCGCACCGCCGCGAGGATCGCCATCACTCCGAACATCCCGAACAACGCGCCCAGATCGCCGCGCAAGGTCGATTCGGCGAGCGCGGTTGGTGCCGCCACGCCGAGAACCTTGGTCACCCGGTCGAGCGCGAACCATACGGCGGCGAAATTGATCAGCGCCAGCACGCCTGCCACCACCAAAAAGCCGCGCGCGATCGTTTTTCCCATCATTCCCCCCGTTTCTCAAACAAACTATTGGCGTTTACTGTGTCATTTGGCAAGGTGCTGCCCCAAGGGAGAGCGATGATGCGGCGGCTATGGATCGGGCTCGGCGTTTTGGCGGTGCTGGCAGGGGTCGGTTACGCGCTGTTCGACCAGTATAAGTATTATATCCCCGGCATCATCAGCCGCTGGCGCGATCCGATCCAGCCCAATCACGATGTCGCCTGGGCACAGGGTCCGGCAACGCCTGTCGCCGCCAAGCGGCCACCCAACATCATCGTCATCCTCGCCGATGATCTCGGCCATAACGACATCAGCTTCTTCGGCGGCGGCGTCGCGGGCGGGGCGGTGCCGACGCCCAACATCGATTCAATCGGCCATCAGGGCGCAAACTTCGATACCGGCTATGCCGCCAATGCGACGTGCAGCCCGTCGCGCGCGGCGATCATGACCGGGCGCTATCCGACGCGCTTCGGTTTTGAATTCACCGCCGTCCCGGTCGTGTTCGCCCGCGCCGTCTCGCGCGGCGAAACCGCCGCAAGCGACCACCCGCGCGGCATTTTCCATGAGGAACTCACCAAGAATCTGATCGACTATCCCGACATGGGCGTGCCCCACAGTGAGATCACGATCGCCGATTTGCTGCAGGGGCATGGCTATCACACGATCCAGATCGGCAAATGGCATTTGGGCGAAGCCAAACCGCTCCAGCCGACCGGTCAGGGCTTTGACGAAGCGCTCGGCTTTCTGGCGGGTGGCGGGATGTATATGGACCCAAGCGACACGGGCGTCGTCAACGCGAAGCTGCCCTGGGATCCGATCGATCGCTTCCTCTGGCCCAACCTGCCCTATGCCGTGCAGTGGAATGGCGGCCAGCGGTTCGCACCCAAGGGACATCTGACCGATTACTGGACCGACAATGCGATTGCCGCGATCAAGGCCAACCGCAACCGGCCCTTCTTCATGTACCTCGCCTATAACGCGCCCCATACGCCGCTGCAGGCAACCAAGGCCGATTACGATGCCTTGCCGCAGATCAAGGATCACACGAGCCGCGTCTATGGCGCAATGATCCGCCAGCTCGATCGCGGTATTGGCCGGGTGCTCCAGACGCTGAAGGATCAGGGGATCGACGACAATACGCTCGTCGTCTTCACCAGCGACAATGGCGGCGCGTGGTACACCGGCATCGCCGACACCAACGCGCCCTATCGCGGCTATAAGGCGACGTTCTTCGAAGGCGGCCTGCGCGTGCCCTTCTTCCTGCGCTGGCCGGGCAAGATCAAGCCGGGGACGACGCTCGCCGGGCCCGCGCATCACCTCGACATTTTTGCGACTGCTGCCGCTGCGGCGGGGGTGGCCGTGCCGAGCGACCGACCAATGGACAGCAGCAACTTGCTCGCCAGCGCCGAGGCAGGCAACGGCCCCGCGCCGCACTCGATCCTGTTCTGGCGATCAGGCGAGAACAAGGTCGTGCGTGACGGCAATTGGAAGCTGCAAGTCGCCGGCAAGCCGAACAAGGCGTGGCTCTATGACCTGAGCGCCGACCCGACCGAGCGCCGCGACTTGGCGACGGCGCAGCCCGATCGCGTAAAGGCGATGCGCGCGATGATTGCCACGCATGACCGCGAACAGCGCAAGCCGATGTGGCCCGCGCTGATCGAAGCCCCAATCCGGGTCGACGTGCCGCTCAACGCGCCGTGGAAAAAGGGCCAGGAATATGTCTATTGGTCGAACTGATCCGCACGATGACTGAGCGTCGTCGTCAGAATGGCTGCTACGGGCAGCCAGCGCCGAGGCGGCATTGCCCCAAAACGCAAAAGAACCCCTGCCCGCGACGGACAGAGGCTCGATAACGTTGTGTCCCCCGTCAGCGCCTTTGGCACAGATTTGATCCAGCCTTCGATATCCAACGCAACACGCACGGACCTCGAAGGCCCCCTGCCCAGCCAACCGCCCGGTTGGCCCAGCGTTAGCTGGGAATTGGCCCAGACTTAGCTGGGGGTCACAACACATAGCTGTAACCCCCAGCTAAGTCTGGGCCGAGTGCCGCCTCGTACACGCATCTTTCCCCACATGGGCCAAAAATCGTCGACCAGTTAACTCTGGGCCGGAAAAGCAGATTCCCAGCTAACTGTGGGCCGCCGCCATCGTGCAGGGTCGAATGCTGCATCCTTCAATCCGCCCAATCCGGTCATTCTGCCGTCCTGAAGCTAGTGCCGGAAGCCAACATTCGTTCCCATGGAGGCGATAGGGTGGAGAACGGACCGACCGCTTTTGGGCGCCCGAATGGCAAAAGCGGTCGGTCGTTCACGCCCCAATCTCCGCCATTTGGGGCAAACGGCATTAACATCGAAAGCGGTCGGTTGCTCGTCGCACCGACTAGCGTTTTCTAGGCCGTAGACTCATAAGCGCGCAACCAGAGGCGCATTGAGGCGAGTTTGACCATGGCGAGGAAGATTTCGGCGAGCTTGTCGTAGCGGGAGGCGATGCGGCGGAAGTG
>JAIETY010000052.1 GCA_019744885.1 Sphingomonas sp. | reverse complement strand
CATCGCCTCAATCCAACTCTTCGCCCGCCGCATCGCAAGAATATGAAATCACAAAGGATAATTATGAATCAGACTCTTAACGAGACTTCGGCCCTATCACACCCCTTCGTCACCCCGGCCTTGTGCCGGGGCCCACGCCTCCACTAGCGACACCGCCTGCGGCTCAGTGGGCCCCGGCACAAGGCCGGGGTGACGGTTTGGGAAATGGCCGACACTTTTCCCGTCGAACCGATGGTGCGCCTGCTCTGTTCATCACGCTTGCGACCAACTGCCTGTCCGGCCTATCGACAGCTATGACTGTTGGTCCACCTCGATGGGACAAGCGCCTGGCAGCTCGCCTCGAAGGGGCCGTTGTCCTCGTTGGCATGACCTATCTTGAGCCGGACGGGCCACGGGTCGAACAGTTTTTCGGCACCGTGATCGCGACTGATGAAGCGGAAGGGATAACGCTTCGCCTAGATGGGAGCCGGTCAGGCGAGATTTTCCGCCTGCCGCCAGATTTGGCGTCGTTCGTTCCAGCAAGGCCGGGATCCTACCGGCTTCGAGCGACCGGGGAAGTCGTCAACGATCCCGACTATACGACGACATGGGAAATGACGCCGCCCAGCAACTGACGCCGGACGAGCGAGCGTTGGATTGCCCCATCCCACCTCATCGTCACCCCGGCCTTGTGCCGGGGCCCACGCCGCCACTAGCGATGCCGCCTGCGGCTCAGTGGGCCCCGGCACAAGGCCGGGGTGACGGTTTGGGGGAGCGAGGGGCGAGCCGCTCACCCCTTCGCCAACACCGCCGCCAGTGCCTTCGCCGGCCCGCGATCAGCAAACCCCGGATCGGCCAGCAGCGCCGCGTCACGCTTGCCGCTTGCCTCAAGCGCCTCGACCGGGCGCCGCATCGTGGCTTCGTCAAAGCGCAGATTGGCCGCGCGCGCGTCGGCACTCTTGGCTTCGTCGGAACGCTTCAGCGTTATCAGCGTATCGCCCGGCACCAGATGCGCCTGCGCCCCGCCCGGATAAGCGCGCATGATCGTTTTCGCTTGACATTTACAACCATTTGGGTTATAACCCTGCCCGTCATTCCAACCGTATCCGGCCGGTGCGTCGCGGGAATGATGGCTGCGATCGGCAGGGTCAAACCCCGACCGATCAATCGACCGGCGCGGAGCCATCCGTGGATAAAAGACGGATTTTCCGCAACTGGGCGGTGAAGGAGAGGACCAGGCTAAATGCACGCGAAGCAGCGGTGGCGGGGCTCGCTCCAACGCCAATGCGGATGCCACTTTAACCGGCCGCAAGCCGGGGCGTGCACCTTCATCGTCGACTTGCCAAGCCTTGACGCTTGCAAATTGAAAACTACCCAAAGTCGTCAAGCCCCGGATGCCCGTGGCAGGACGCGCCGGTCGATCGCCCCCCTCGTTCCCCGCGAGCGCGCAAACGCGCCCGCGCGCCTTGGCGTGTCTGCTGCGCCCGCGCGTCGATCAGCATCACCCCGTTCAACATGCCTTAAATCTCTTCGGTTAAGGTCATCCAATTCTTTGCCAAAGTCATAGGATCGGGGTCGAAGCGAGCATGCATGAAGCCGATCATTTCGAGCAGAAAGAAGCGCAGCTTCGCGCGCAGGAGATCGAGTTCCTCACGAGCCGATCGCCCGACGACTGGCATCGCTATGCCCTCAATTATAACTGGGATGACGGGATCAGCGCGCTCCGCTGGATTGTCAGCCAGCCGATGTGCGATCTGGCCACCGCGCTGCTGATCTTCTGGCGCGGCGAGCCCACCGGCTATGACTATGAAACCGCCGAACCGGCGATGGACGACGACATTTACGCCGTCGCCGCGATGCTCCGCTATATCGCCGAGCGCTTCAACACGTCCGGCTATCCGCGCGCTGAGATCGCCTATGATTTCCTTGATGCGGCCGGCTATAGCGCCGGATCGCAATATGCATCGGCGATCGAAGCGGGCAGGCTGCGCGACATCGAAGCGCTGGTCGAGCGTCAGAAGAATCTGGCCAATGCGCGGGTCAAGCTTCACCCTGACTTGACGCTGCTTCAGGTCCCGGGGCGCAATGTCGGCGGGTATGATCCGGAGACCGGGACTTTCGATCTGTGCATCCTGGAGGACGACGCAGCGGACGATGCCCCGACCGAACCAGAGTGGTCCTCAATTGTCGACGCATCGGCCCGGATCAGAGCGATCCGGCATCAGGCCGACGCGAGCGGCGAAGACACTTCCGATGCGAAGTCCGCATCGGGTCTCCCCGGCTGGCTCAAGGGCCTGTTCCGCCGGTAACGGGCGGCGCGGGGCACTTGCCTTCGGGTTTAGCCCCGCGCCTTGCGCATCGCCTCGGCGGTCGCTGCGTCGCCCTGCGCGGCCATCGCCGCGATCAGCCGCTCGGCTTCGGCGGCGCTCTTGTTCTGGCTCAGCTTGTACGTCGTGCGCGTCGCGGTCACCGTCATCTCGAACGCGGTGATCGCGTTCAGCATCGCCTCGAAGCGCGGCGCTTCCATCTTGGCGCGGGTCCAGTCCTCACCGACGCGCGGCTCGAGCGTTGCCGACAAGCCGTCGAGCAGATCGATCAGCGCGGCGCGGTCGAGCGCGGCAACCGTCCCTTCGGCCTCGACCGCGACATAGTTCCAAGTCGGCACCGCGCCGCGCACATCGGCATACCAGTTTGCGCTCAGATAGCCGTTGGGCCCTTCGGCCACGATCAGCGCGGTCGCGCCGTCGATCACGCGGGCCAGCGCATTGTAGTTCGCCAGATGAAAGCGGAGCCGGTCGGGCCCTGTCCGCAAAACCGGCGCATGCGCGACGCGCGGCCCCTCGGGCGTGACGGCGAAGATCCGCGCAAAGGTAATCGCGGCGATCTCGTCGAGCGGGTCGCTTCCCTCGACCCCACGAAAGGCATTGTTGGGATGCATCGCCCCCTACCGCTTCGGCGGCGGCGCTGCCCGCGTCCTACCACGCCGCTCACCCTTGCGGTCCTGCCGCCGTGACTTGGCGATCGCGGCAGTCGCGCGGCGCTTGCCTTCCGCCGTTTCGCTGAACTTGGGCTCGTCGAGCGGCATCAGGTCGCCCTGGCGCTCCTCAAACCCCAGCAGCGCGAGGCTTTCGACGAAATGGTGCGGCAGCTCGGCCCCGACGTCGATCTGCCCGCCATCGGGGTGATCGATCCGCAGCCGCCGCGCGTGCAAATGCATCTTGCGGCTGACGCCCCCGGTCAGGAACGCCGCTTGCCCGCCGTACTTGCCGTCGCCGACGATCGGGTGGCCAATCGCCGCCATGTGCACACGGAGCTGATGCGTGCGCCCGGTAAAGGGTTGCAGCTCGACCCAGGCGGCGCGATTGCCCGCGCGCTCGATCACACGGTAACGGGTGCGCGCCGCCGCGCCTTCGGCTTCATCGACGTGCATCTTCTCGCCGCCGGTGCCGGGCTGCTTGGCGATCGGCAGCTCGATCATCCCGTCATGAATGTGCGGCACGCCGACGACGAGCGCCCAATAGACTTTGCGCGCGGTCCGGCTGGAGAAGCTCTTGGCGAAAAACCCCGCCGCGCGGGCATTGCGCGCGACCAGCAGCACGCCGCTAGTATCCTTGTCGAGCCGGTGGACGAGCTTCGGGCGCCCTTCGCTTTCGAACTGCACCCCGTCGAGCAGCGCATCGACATGCTCGGTGGTCTTGGTGCCGCCTTGCGTCGCAAGGCCCGGCGGCTTGTTGAGCACGATTGCTTGGGCGTCCTTGTGGATCACCATTTCCTGGATGAAGGCGGCCTGATCGTCGCTGATCGGCGCGCGTTCGCGCTTCTGCGGCGCGTCGGTGCGCACCGGCTCGGCAGGCGGGAGGCGGAGCACTTGCCCCGCCACCAGCCGATCGCCCGGCGTCGCGCGCGCGCCGTCGATACGGAGCTGCCCGGTGCGTGCCCATTTGGCGACGGTGGTGAAGCTCGTCTCCTCGAGATGCCGCTTGAACCAGCGGTCGAGCCGGATGCCGTCATCCTCGGCCGAGACGGTGAATTGGCGCACGTCGCTCATGCGATCGCCCTCACCGCGCCAAGGCCGATGAAGAGGGCGACGACCGAGCCGATCACCGACGCCAGCGCATAGCCGATCGCGCTCGGCATCGCGCCGCGCTCAGCCATCGTCACCAGCTCGAGCGAGAAGGCCGAAAAAGTCGTGAAGCCGCCGAGCACGCCGACACCGAGCAGCAACCGCGCGGGCTCGCCGGCCAGCCCCTTGGCGACGACCCCCGCGAGCAAGCCCATCGCCAGCGCGCCCGCAATATTCACCGCGAGCGTCCCCCAGGGGTAGCTCGCCCCGGCAAAAGCGTGCCCGACCAGATAGCGCGCGCCCGCGCCCAGCGCGCCGCCTGCCATCACAAGGAAAAGATTGACCATGCCCGCGCCTAGCGCGAACCGCGCGCTTTGGGAACTGGTGGGGGGCGGGGAGTATGTAGCTATCCGCACCTAGACCGTTCGTGTCGAGCGAAGTCGAGACACGGGCCGACTCACCTCACGCCCGCCCCTCGACTTCGCTCGGGACGAACGGGTCGTGGGATCAGACTGCCCTACCGCCCGTTATTGGCGACCAGATCCACCTGCGTCCCGCCCGCCACCTTGGTGACAAACACCGCATAGGCATCATTGCCGCGCGATCCCGCCAGCACATGCCCCTCGGCGTCGGCCTGATGATCCGCCGAATAGCCGCCGTTGGTCGCGCGCGTGTAATAGAAATCGATCACGCTTTGCACCGGCGCGCGGCTGGTGAAGCTGACGATGCGCAGCGCGCAGCCATTATCGGCATTGCCCGCGGCCTCGACCACATGCGCGTCGGGATAGAGTGGCATGTCGGCGGGCAGCCGCAGTGACCAGCGCGTCGAATAGCTGACATTGGCGGCGCAAGCGGCGGTGCGCTTGTCGGCTTGGCGCGACGCAAGGCCGCCCAGCGTCATCGACTCGCGCTGCGCCTTGCAATTGGGGCAATCGGATTTGGCGGCAGGCGCGGTCTTGGTCGCTTCGCTCACCCGCACGTCACCCGCGACCGGCGCGCCCTTGGCGTTGGGCACCGGCGCGGCATAGGGCTGGCTCGGCGGGCGGATCGCGTCGCGGTTCGACTGGCTGGCGAGATTTGGGTCGACCATGATCTGGTCGTGCAGCGCGCTCGTCAGTGCGGGATCGCGGACATTGCCTTGCGCATTGCCGTCATTCAGCTCGGCGTCGAGCGCATCAAGGCTATTGTCGCCGCCCGCGCGCCCGCAGGCGGCAAGCGGCAGCGTCAGGGCGATCATCGCCACAGTCGCGGCGCGCAAAGGGGAACGGATCGACATAACCACCGTTCATGCCGCAAGACGGTTAAAGAAGCGTGGCTTCAGCGCTGGTGCATTATTGTTGCAACACACCTGCGGATCGGCTAAAGGAGTGCCATGCTCAATCTGATCTCGATCCTCATTGGCCTGATCGCGCTGCCGGTCGCGCTGGTCGGCTTCATCCCGCTGCTGGGCGCGCTCAACTGGCTGTCGATTCCGATCGCGATCGTCGGCGCGGTCGTCGGCATGTTTTCGCGCCACCAATCGGGGCGCAACTTCAACATCTTCGTGATCATCGTCGGCTGCGTGCGGCTCTGGCTCGGCTTCGGCATCCTCTAAGGTCGCAATGAGCTGCATGGAATCATTATGATCCGTTCGTGCTGAGCTTGTCGAAGCACCGTTCTTCTTCATTCCCGCCGGTGGAAAAGAACGACAGCCCTTCGACAAGCTCAGGGCGAACGGGGAAGGAGCGAAAGTTCAGCGCAAAGCGACTCTGAACGCGACGCGGGCCCGGCATTGCTGCCGGGCCCGCATCACCTGATGTCAGCGAATGATCAGCGGCAGTTGATAGTGCCGCGACCGACCGAATTGCCGATCGCCGCACCGCCCAAGGCGCCCAGGATCGTCCCCAGCGTCTTCGAGCCACCCGGCGCGATCGAGTTGCCGAGCAGACCGCCCGCCGCGCCACCGATGATCAGCCCCGTGGTGCCATCGTTGCGGCGGCAATAGTATCGGCCGTCGTTGCCGCGATAGACCCGGTCGTTCCGGCTCAGCCGACGCTGCTGATAATAGCGCCCGTCGCGATAATATTGGTCGGCGTAATAGCCCTGCTGGCCCTGCGGCAGCCGGTTATAGTCGTAGCGGCGATATTGACGCCAATCGCGGCGCGCCTCGCGATTATCCCGTCGAGCATCGCGGCGGTCTGCACGATTATCCTGCCGGGCGTCGCGGCGCTCGTCCCGCTGATCATCGCGGCGTTCGTCGCGTCGATCCTGCTGATGATCCTGCGCGGTCGCAGGCATTGCGCTGCAAAAAGCAGTCAGTGCCGCCAGCGCCATCATGGCCTTGCGCATGGGAATTCTCCTGTGGTGGTTGGTCCTGCCTCAACGGCTCAGGACCGGGGCGGTTCCGTGAACCCGAAACAACAGCGGGTTCACGCCCGCGACAGCTTTGCGGCAGCGCTTAGCGGCAGCGTTTATTGGCAGTCAGCGTGCGGTCGACCGCGCGCCCCGCAAACGCGCCGCCCACGGCACCCAGCGCCGTGCCGAGCAACCCGCCATTGTCGACCGAATTGCCGACCACTGCACCGCCGACGCCGCCCACGATCAGCCCGGTGGTGCCATCCGAATGGCGGCAATAGGTGCGACCGCCCCGGCGATAGGTATAGGCGCGGTGCTTCTTTTCTTTCGCTTCGGCCTTGGTCGGAAAGCTCATCGCGGCGGGCGGCACGATCAGCCCGGCGGCGGCGATCACCATCAGTAGATTACGCATTGCAAGCTCCTGCTTCAGGTTGAGAACGGGGCCGTAACGCGCAATTTATGCGGGCAGTTTCATGAACCTGAAACAACAAGGCGGCATTGCGGTCGCATCGAAGCGACCAAGCGGCCCCAGGGGGCGGCGATTCGCTCCACGATATCCACGTTATCCACAGCCTATCGACGCGCGATTGCCCTTGGTGCGACTCGCAAACGGTGACACCATTCATCTGTAAGCAGCGGGTCGGACGGGCGGGAAACCACTGAAAGAGCAGCAGCTTAGGTCGGGAAAACCGGCGCAGGTGGCTTTTGGCAAACCGCGCAAGGATCCAGGCGGGAAGTCGATCGGACTGAAGGAGGAGCAACGTCGCTTGCGACGGGGCGAATCGGGAAAGGAAGAACCGGCGTCCAAGGCATGAGGGAAGCGCTTCGGTGCGGAAAACATGCCGATCGTTCACGGCTGACCAACCGGCGGATGAGGGAAAGGGCGCAAGCCTTGGAAGACATCTCCGGCCGATCGAACGGGAGCGGTCACGTGCGGCCTAACGCCCCCCGCGGTGGGGCCGTGCATGCCGCCGAAACCAGGTGGCGCGAGCAAGCGGCGAAAGCCATGGAAGTCGCGGTGCTGAAGTCCGGCGACAGGGGGCTGGCAGCAATGCCGGCCCCCATTTTATTGCGCGGCGTTCGCGCGCGCCGTGTCGGCTGCGGCCGTCGCCCTTCACCCCTCTTCATTGAGCGTCCGCCGCACGCCGCGCCGGTGCACTGCCGTAATGAGTCGATGCGCCGCCCCCGATTGATGCTAGGCTCGCGCTGATAAGGGGGAGCGGATGCATGGATGACGTAACCACGGCGCAGAGCGCGCGCCCGGCCCCCTATCGCGGGATCGGCGGCGAAATGCTGCGCTGGCTGTGCATCGCTTTCTTAAGGCTCGGCGGCTGGAAGATGCGCGGCGACTGGCCGCCGCTCGCCAAGGCCGTGCTGGTCGCCGCGCCCCACACATCGAACTGGGACGGGCTCAATATGCTGGCGGCGGCGGGCTATTACCGGATCAGCCTGCGCTGGATGGGCAAGAAGAGCCTCACCACCGGGCCGTTCGGGCGGGTGATCCTGTGGCTCGGCTGCGTGCCCATCGACCGCGCGGCGAGCCATGATGTCGTGCGGGCAATGGCCGATGCCTTTGCTGCCGCCGACAACATGCTTCTCGCGATCCCGCCCGAAGGCACCCGCAGCCTGACGCGCGAATGGAAGACCGGCTTCTATCACATCGCCGTTCAGGCGAAGGTGCCGATCATTCTGACCGTGCTCGACTATGGCACCCGCACGATCCGGATCGCGGGCGTTTTCCAGCCGACCGGCGATTATGCCGCCGATATCGACGCGATCAAGGCACCGTATCGCGATGCGGTTGGCAAGGTGCGCGGGGCGTTTGCGACGGGGGCGTGACGGAAAGCGGGCGAATACCAATCCTTTACCGCGCTTCGATATGGTGCCCCCATGGGCAATTCGCGCGCACTGTCAGCAACTTCGATCCTCATCGGTGGCGCCGCTTTAGGTGCTGTTGTGGGCATCGGGTCGCTCGCCGCCACACCACAGGGGCGCTCAGCCGTTGCCGCACGGGGGACTGACATCGCTATTGCGACCGGCATCAAGCGCGCCCGCGAACCTCAGGCTGGCGACCATTGGCCGGGATGCAATGCGGCACGTGCTGCTGGCACTGCCCCAATCTATCGGGGCGAGCCAGGATACCGACCGGGGATGGACGGCGATGACGACGGGATCGCCTGCGAACCTCATCGTTAGCGACTTGCCCAGCTTTTCGTCACCCCGGCCTTGTGCCGGGGCCCACTGCGCAGAGCGCGAGCCGGCTTCAGGATTACGGGAGCGGACGTGTCGTAAGCGCCATTTCGGCGATTGTCGGGCCAAAATTGCCGATCGTTTCGCCCGTTGCTCAGTGGGCCCCGGCACAAGGCCGGGGTGACGCGTAGCGGCAGGGGAGGCGCCCCCTAAAGCAAAAACACCCCCTCGATCACCGTGACGCAGCGCCCGCCCAAAACCACGCGGTCGCCGTCAAGCCGACACGTCAGCCGCCCGCCGCGCTTCGATGCCTGGTACGCCGTGAAGCTGTCGCGCCCCAGCCGGTCGGCCCAGTACGGCGTCAGCACGGCATGGGCCGAGCCCGTCACCGGGTCTTCCGGGATGTCGTAGAAAGGCGTGAACACCCGGCTGATCACATCGCTGTCGTCCCCCGGCGCGCTCACGATCGCGACCAGCGGACCGAGCTTGGCGAGCGCCCCCAGATCGGGCTTCAGTTCCCGCACCACTGCCGCGCGGTCGACGACGACCAGCGGATAGCCCGACTCATGCCAAAGCGTCGAAAACTCGCCCTCAATCCCGAGCGCCGCGACAATTTCCGGCAGTGGCTTGGGCACCGGCACCCACGCCGGCAAGCCGAGCTCATAGCCCCCGCCCGCCCGCGCGACCGACAGCATCCCCGCCTTGCGCGTGCGGAACGTCACCCGCTTGAGCGCCGGATAACCCGCCAGCAGATAATGCCCGCTCGCGAGCGTCGCATGGCCGCACAGCACGACTTCGGCAGCGGGCGTGAACCACCGCAGCTCATAATCGGCGGCACCGGTCGCATCCTTCACCAGAAACGCCGTCTCGCTCAGGTTATTCTCGAGCGCGATCGCTTGCAGGACCTCATCGTCGAGCCACGCATCGAGCGGCATTACTGCCGCCGGATTGCCGGTGAAGGGCCGGTTGGCAAAGGCATCGATCTGGACGATCGGCAGGCGCATCATGCGGGACTTCCCTTCAACTTGGCGATCTCATCGGCTTCGACCAGCGGATTGCCCGGATGATCGACCTGGCCTTCGGGGTCGATATGAATCAGGATTTCGGTGCCGGGGAATTCGGCTGCCAGCCGCCGCTCGATATCCTCGACCACGTCATGCGCCTCAGCCACCGTCATGTTCGGGTCCATCCACATATGGAACTGGACGAAATCGGTCGCGCCGCTGGTGCGGGTGCGCAGATCGTGCAGCCCCTTCAGCTCGGGATGGCGGCTGGCGATTTCGACAAAGCGGCGGCGCTTGGGCTCGGGCCATTCCTTGTCCATCAGCTGGTTGATCGCCTCGGTCGATCCGCGCCACGCGCCCCACAGCAACCAGACCGCGATGCCGATGCCGAACAGCGCATCGGCGCCCTTCAACGCCAGTTGTTGCTCCAGCACCAGCGCGACGACAACGGCGGCATTGATCGCGAGATCGGACTGATAATGCATATGGTCGGTCTTGATCGCGACCGATCCGGTGCGCGCGATTACGTGGCGCTGATAGGTGATCAGCATCGCGGTCGCGACCATCGCGACCACCGACGCAGCGATGCCAAAGCCGATGTCCTCAATCGGCTGCGCACCGGCCAATTGCGCAATCGCCCGCCAGCAAATCGCAAAGGCCGACGCAGCGATCAGCGCGACCTGCACCAGCGCCACCAGCGCCTCGGCCTTGCCATGGCCAAAGCGGTGATCATGATCGGCGGGCTGCGCCGCCAGCCGCACGCCGAACAAGGTCATCAACGACGCCACCAGATCGAGCCCGCTATCGGCGAGCGACGCCAGCATCGCCACCGATCCGGTGTGAAAGGCGGCAAAGCCTTTGACGATCAGCAGCAGCGTTGCGGTCGCAACGCTGGCAATCGCCGCGCGCTGGGTAATCGCCCCCATCTCGGCATGGCGCGTCGCGCGGTCGTCGTGATGGGTGGGCGCACTCACGGGTAGAGCAGCCCCTCGGTCCAGCCGTCGCCGTCGCGGGTGAACAGCCGCCGCTCGTGCAGCCGGTGCTCGCGGTCCTGCCAGAATTCGATTGCCGTGGGCGTAACGCGATAGCCCGACCAATGCGGCGGGCGCGGCACGTCGCCGCCCTCGAACCGGGCCTGCATTTCGGCAAAGCGCGCCTCAAACGTCGCGCGGCTGTCGAGCGGGCGCGACTGATCGCTCGCCCAGGCGCCGAGCCGCGAATCCCGGCTGCGCGTCGCGAAATAGGCATCGGCATCGGCCTCGCTCACGGTCGACACCGGCCCTTCGATGCGGATCTGGCGGCGCAGCGATTTCCAGTGGAACAGCAACGCTGCCTGCGGATTGGCAGCCAGGTCCGCCGCCTTGCGCCCTTCCTGATTGGTATAGAAGACGAAACCGTCCGGCCCATGGCCTTTCAGGAGCACCATCCGCAGCCCCAGCCGCCCATGCGCATCGCTGGTCGCCAGCGCCATCGCATTCGAATCATTAATCTCGCTGATGCGCGCTTCGGCATACCAGGCATCGAACAGGGCAAAAGGATCGGTCATGCCGCGCGCTGTAGCGGCTTGGCAGGCGTGCGTCACCCTCGGCGCAGGGTCAGGATGCGTGCCCCAAGAATTTGCCCGCAGCATTTGCGCTTGGCCGTGTGATCGCCCAAATAGGCGCCAATCAAGCGACGGGAGCATGATGGCCGATCCGTATCAAATTCTGGGCGTGGCGCGCGGCGCGAGCGAAGCCGACATCAAAAAGGCATATCGCAAGCTCGCCAAGGAACTGCACCCCGACCGCAACAAGGATAATCCGAAGGCGACGGAACGGTTTTCGCGCGTCACCAATGCATATGATCTGCTGTCCGACAAGGACAAGCGCGCGCGCTTCGATCGCGGCGAGATCGACGGCGACGGCAATCCGGCGGGCTTCGGCTTCCGTCAGGGGCCCACGCCGAACAACGGCGGCTTTTCGCCCGGACCGGGCGCAGGCTTCGACGCGACCGATGGCGGCGATTTCAGCGACATTTTCGAAGGGTTGTTCGGGGGACGCAAGGCTGGCGGCGGCTTTTCGGGCGGCTTCGGGCGGCGCGGGCCGCAGCCCAAGGGCGCCAACCGCCCCTACCGTCTGGCGGTGCCATTCGCCGACGCCGCCTGCCTCAATCCGCAACGCATTACGCTCGCCGATGGCAAGACGATCGACCTGAAGCTGCCAGCCGGGGTCGAGAGTGGCACGCAGATGCGGCTGTCGGGCAAGGGCGACCCCGGCCCCGGTGGCCCCGGCGATGCCATTGTCACGATCGACATCCACCCGCACCGCTTCTTCACGCGCGACGGCGACGATGTCCGGCTCGACCTGCCCGTTAGCCTCAGCGAAGCCGTGCTCGGCGCGAGCGTGCGCGTGCCGACGGTGTCGGGCGCGGTGATGCTGACGATCCCCGCCGGATCAAGCTCGGGCAAGGTATTGCGGCTCAAAGGACGCGGGTTCCATGGCAAGACCGGGGTGCGCGGCGATCAGCTCGTGACCTTGATGGTCGATCTGCCGGTGGGCGATGACGCGCTGGTCGAATTCGTCCAGAACTGGCCGGGCCGCGACAAGAGCAATCCGCGCGGCAAATTCGACATCTGATCAAACCCCAGTGAAGGATTTTTCCCCCACTTCGCCCGAGGCGCGCCGCCGCCACCCGGGCGAAGGGCTGACGCTCAACAGCCGCGTCGCGTTCATGGCGCCGGGCAGCTATGTCCGCGAAGTCATTCGGCGCGTGCTCGTCGGCGTGTTCAGCGACGGCTTCATCCACGCGGGCAACCTTGCCTATCTGTCGCTGGTCGCGCTCTTCCCCTTCTTCATCGTGGCGGCTGCCGTTGCGCGGCTGTTCGGGCGCACGGACGAGGGCCTGCGCACCGTCGACATCTTCCTGCGCAACGTGCCTCCGCAAGTCGCGATGGTGCTGCAAACGCCGATCACCGATGTGCTCGCCGCAAGGTCAGGATCGCTGCTCTGGTTCGGCGCCGCCGTCGGGCTGTGGACCACGGCGAGCTTCGTCGAGACGATCCGCGACATCCTGCGCCGCGCTTATGGCGTCAAATCGGTCCGCCCCTTTTGGCATTACCGCTTTTGGTCAATCGTGCTCGTGCTAGCCTCGCTGCTGCTCGCGCTCGTTGCATTCAGCTTTCAGGTGAGCCTGGTCGCAGCCGAGCAATTCATCGTCCGCGCGATGCCCTTTGCCAAAAACGCCGCGATGATCGTGTCGGTCTCGCGATTGGCCCCGGCTGTGGCGCTGTTCGGCGCGCTCTACATGCTGTTCTACTCGCTCACCCCGCCGCAATATCGCGACAGCCGCGCGCCGAAATGGCCCGGCGCGGTGTTCACCGCCGTCTGGTGGCTCAGCGTCACGGCGCTGCTGCCAACCTTGCTCGCCAGCTTCGCCAGCTACGACCTGACTTATGGCAGTCTGGCGGGCGTGATGATTGCGCTGATTTTCTTTTTCCTTGTCGGGCTTGGGCTTGTCGTCGGTGCGCAATTGAACGCGGCACTGGCGGAAGCCGATGAACAGGGAGTAGGGAGCGACGACAACGATGCGGAGGCGCAACAAGCGTGACGAATTTGATGCAGGGAAAACGCGGGCTGATCATGGGGCTCGCCAATGATCGCTCGCTCGCTTGGGGGATTGCGAAAAAGCTGAGCGAGGCGGGTGCCGAGCTGGCGTTCAGCTATCAGGGCGAGGCAATGGAAAAGCGAGTCCGCCCGCTCGCTGAGCAGCTCGGTGTCGCGCGGCTGTTCGACTGCGACGTATCGAACATGGCGGCGCTCGACGCGACCTTTGGGGCGCTGGCGGTTGAGTGGCCGACGATCGATTTCGTCGTCCACGCGATCGGCTTTTCGGACAAGAACGAGCTGCGCGGCGGCTATGTCGACACCAGCCTCAACAATTTCCTGATGACGATGAACATCAGCGTTTATTCGTTCGTCGCGGTCGCCAAGCGCGCCAAGGCAATGATGCCGAACGGCGGGGCACTGCTGACGCTCAGCTATTATGGCGCGGAAAAGGTGATCCCGCATTACAATGTGATGGGCGTCGCCAAGGCCGCGCTCGAGACGAGCGTGCAATATCTCGCGGTCGATCTCGGTCGCGACAACATCCGCGTGAATGCGATTTCAGCCGGGCCAATCAAGACGCTCGCCGCCAGCGGCATCGGCGATTTCCGCCTGATCCTGAAGTGGAATGAATATAATTCGCCACTCAAGCGCAACGTGACGATCGAGGACGTCGGCGGATCGGCGCTGTATCTGCTCAGCGACCTGTCGAGCGGCGTGACGGGTGAGACCCACCACGTCGACGCAGGCTATCATGTGGTGGGCATGAAGGCGGAGGACGCGCCGGACATTACGCTGGGGTAACCCGATGCCGGTGGTCTTTCGCGAGCGCGGTTTCCGTTTCTTCTTCTATTCGTTTGAAGGCAGTCCGCGCGAACCTGTCCATATCCATGTCAAAGGCAATGATGCCGATGCCAAGTTCTGGGTTGGAGAGGAAATCGTGCTGGCGTACAATGATGGCCTCAACAGCCGCGACCTTGCGTTGGTCAGCTTGATCGTCAGGGCGCGACGCAAGGAAATTCGGGACGCTTGGTATGCACACTTTGGTTAATCCGAAATCGGTCAGGTTCGATGAATCGACGATGTGGGTCGAGCTGTCGGACGGGCGCACGCTCGGCATGCCGCTGGCATGGTATCCACGTCTGCTGGGGGCGTCGCCGGACTTGCTGAATGCTGTCGAATTGTCGCCGTCAGGGCTGCATTGGGATGCATTGGATGAAGATCTGTCGGTGGCCGGCATGCTGGCTGGGCTCGGCGCGCATAACGACCGGCGTATTGCCGCCGCGTGAGCCACAACAGCTTCGGCCATCTGTTCCGCTTCACCACCTGGGGTGAGAGCCACGGCCCCGCGATTGGCGCGGTCGTCGATGGCTGCCCGCCGGGGCTGAGCCTCAGCGAAGCCGATCTCCAGCCGTTCCTCGACAAGCGCCGCCCCGGCACCAGCCGCTTCACCACGCAGCGGCAGGAGCCCGATGTCGTGCGCATCCTCTCGGGCGTGTTCGAGGGACGCACCACCGGCACGCCGATTTCGCTGCTCATCGACAATGTCGACCAGCGATCGAAGGATTATTCAGACGTCGCCAAGGCCTATCGCCCCGGCCATGCCGATTATCCCTATGACGCCAAATACGGCTTTCGCGACTATCGCGGCGGCGGGCGATCTTCGGCGCGGGAGACGGCAATGCGGGTGGCGGCAGGCGCCGTAGCGCGCCTCGTCATCCCCGAAGTGTCGATCCGCGCCTGGGTGGAAGCGATTGGCGGCGACACGATCGACCCGGCCAATTTCGACGGCGACGAGATCGACGCCAACCCCTTTTTCTGCCCCGACGCCAAGGCCACGCTCCGCTGGGAAAAGCTGGTCGATGATGCGCGCAAAGCCGGGTCGTCGCTCGGCGCGGTGATCGCCTGCGAGGCGGTAGGCGTGCCGCCCGGCTGGGGCGCGCCGCTCTACGCCAAGCTCGACGCCGATCTCGCGAGCGCCTGCATAAGCATCAATGCGGTCAAGGGCGTCGAGATCGGCGACGGCTTCGGCGCGGCGGCGCTCCGGGGCGAAGACAATGCCGATGCGATGCGTCCGGGGCGCCCCGGCGCCGACGGCCCCGAATTCCTCGCCAACCACGCAGGCGGCATTGCCGGCGGCATTTCGACCGGCCAGCCGATCCGCCTCCGCGTCGCCTTCAAGCCAACCAGCTCAATCCTGACCCCGGTCGAAACAATCACCCGCGAAGGCGAGGCAACCGACATTGCGACCAAAGGCCGCCACGACCCCTGCGTCGGCATTCGCGGCACGCCGGTGGTCGAGGCAATGGTGGCGCTCGTCCTCGCCGACCACAAGCTCCGCCACCGGGGGCAATGCGGCTGATCGCATTGCCCGCTCGGCGCGTCGCCGAACCGGTCCAATCGGGCGACGAGCAGGGTTATCATGATGCGAACCAAAGAAACTTTGGCGGGTTGTTGATCTCGGAAGCTGTCGTGGCCCTCACGTCAGCCCCAAAGGAGTATCGACATGCGTATTCGACCCCTAATCGCAATCATTGCCCTGAGCGCGACAACCATCGCCTATGCGCAGACCAGCCCCAAGCCCAAAAAAACGCACCAGATACCAACGGAGCAATCCGCGCCCAACACGCCGATGCCCGGCACACCAACGACAAGCCAGCAGCCTGACGGCCAGACCGAGCCACGGCCGACGACGGCCCCGCTGCCAAACGATCCCACGGCGCCTGATCGCACAACGGCTCCCGCGCCTGACGGTCCGACGCCCGGCAATCCGCCGCCGCCCAAGGCCTGACGCCGCGCCCGCGCGGGGACGCCGTCAGTCCGCGAACGGATCGCGGACGAGGATGGTGTCCTCGCGCTCGGGGCTGGTCGAGACGAGCGCGACGGGACAGCGGATCAGCTCTTCCACGCGCTTGATGTATTTGATGGCGGGGGCAGGCAGATCGGCCCAGCTGCGTGCACCCGCCGTTGATTCGTGCCAGCCGGGAAGCGACTCATAGATTGGCTCGACGGCGGCCTGATCGGCGGCATGTGCCGGGAAGTAATCGAGCATCTGGTCGCCGAGCCGATAGCCAGTGCAGATTTTCACTTCATCGAACCCGTCGAGCACGTCGAGCTTGGTCAGCGCAATACCGGTGATGCCGCTCACCGCTGCCGACTGCCGCACCAGCACCGCGTCGAACCAGCCGCAGCGCCGCTTGCGTCCGGTCACCGTGCCGAATTCATGCCCGCGCACGCCGAGCCGCTCGCCAATCTCGTCCTCGAGCTCGGTCGGAAACGGGCCTGATCCAACGCGGGTCGTATAGGCCTTGGCGATGCCCAGGACGAAGCCGACCGCGCTCGGCCCCAGCCCCGACCCGCCCGACGCCGTCCCCGCAATCGTGTTCGACGAGGTGACGAAGGGATAGGTGCCGTGGTCGACATCGAGCAGCACGCCCTGCGCGCCTTCGAACAATATGCGCTTGCCCGCCGCCCGCGCGGCATTGAGGTCGCGCCAGACGGGCCGGACGAATGGCAGCACAAAGCCCGCAATCTCACGCAATTGCTCGATCAGCGCAGCGCGGTCGACGGGCGGCTCGCCGAACCCGGCACGAAGCGCGTCGTGATGCGCGGTCAGCCGGTCGAGCTGCGGCCCCAGATCGTCGAGATGCGCCAGATCGCACACCCGGATCGCGCGCCGTCCGACCTTGTCCTCATAAGCAGGACCAATGCCGCGCCGCGTCGTGCCGATCTTCCCCGCGCCGCTCGCATCTTCGCGCAGCGCGTCGAGATCGCGGTGGAACGGCAGGATGAGCGCGCAATTATCGGCGATCATCAGCGTGTCGGGGCTGATCTCCACCCCCTGCCCGCGCAGCTTGGCGACTTCATCGCGCAGATGCCACGGATCGAGCACCACGCCGTTGCCGATCACCGACGGCGTCCCGCGCACGATACCCGAAGGGAGCAGCGACAGCTTATAGGTCTTGTCGCCGACGACGAGCGTATGGCCAGCGTTATGCCCGCCCTGGAACCGCACAACGACATCGGCGCGCTCGGCAAGCCAGTCGACGATCTTGCCCTTGCCCTCATCGCCCCACTGGGCACCGATCACGGCGACATTTGCCAAAGCCTGGTTCCTCATTGCCTGGAAAAAAGTCGCTCTAGACAGGCGCGCGCCGGGGGTCCAACTTTTCGCGCAAATCATTGTGGGAGATGAAGATGCTGAAGCCCCTGCTCGCCGTCATCCTTGCGGGCGCAATCGCCACCCCCGCGCTGGCGCAGGATGAAGTCGTCGTCACCGGCAGCAAGCGCGGCGCCGGGGAAATGGCGTCGCAAGTGGCCGGCGTCGGCGTCAAGCGGCGCGCCGATTTCGCGGTGCAGCGCGTGACAATCTATGGCGACACCCGCGACAAGGCGATGCGGCGCGCTGAAATTCTGGCGACCGTCAAGAACGCGATCGATGCCGGGACCAAGCGTGGTGTGGCGCTGGCTTATGGCGATTCGGTTATTCGCCCGCTGACGCTCGTCAACTATGCCACCAAGCTTTCGTTTACCGAGGATGATGACCGCAACGATGCGGAGCAGGTTTCATTCATCATCAAGACGCCGTTGAAAGACGGCGATGCCTTTGCCGCGCTCGACCGGCTGAGCAGTTTCATTAAAGCTGTGCCGCTCAGCGGCCGGGCGGTGATCGAACCCGACGGCGAAGCAGGCGTCTCGATCGTCGATCCGGGGCAGTATCGCGCGCAGGTGATCGCGGCGATCGCCGCCGACGCCACAGCATCCGCAAAGCAGTTCGGTGAGGACTATGCCGCGCAAGTCAGCAGCCTGGCCCAACCGGTGCGTTGGGTGCTGACAGGCCCGACCGAAGTCCTGCTCTACATTCAATATGATCTGCAGATCGTGCCCAAAGACTAGGGTCAAAACCCAATCAGCCTCTTGAAAATATGCAGATAGGCTGATTCAAAGGGCTTCCACGGCAGATGGAGGT
>JAIETY010000128.1 GCA_019744885.1 Sphingomonas sp. | reverse complement strand
GCATGGTGAGCATGTTGCACTCCTCAATCGCCATGGCTGGAATCCACCGACCCGTGGCGAACGCGCGTCGGCGACCACCAGATAGGCATTGCCAAATACATTTCAATGATGCTAGAAACGTTGTATAGTTTATGGGCCGTCAACCGTTCGCAAAGGGGCGGTTGGAAACATGGCGCGCTTTCGCCTAGGTATGGAGAGTGGAAAAAGTGAAAGCCATGCAAGTGATGTCCGCCCTGTCGCAGGCGACGCGCCTCGAAGTGTTCCAGCGCCTGGTCGAAGTGTTGCCAGAGGGGATGGCATCCGGCGAGCTAGCCGCCGTTATCGGATCTTCGCCGAATACGATGAGCGCACACCTGGCCGTGCTGACCCGGGCCGGCGTCGTGCGTTCGGACAAGGTCGGTCGCACCGTGGTCTATCGCGCGGTTACCAAGTCCGTGGAAGAGCTGTCAAGATTTCTGGCTCAGGCGTGTGAGATGCCTGACAGTCGTGCCTGAGAGCGTCGACTAAGACGGGTTCGAACCAGACTCTGGCCAATTGGTCGCGACGCTCAGGAGATGTAAACCTTCCTGGCCATTCCCAGCTTAGGCCATACACTCATAAAGATCGGCCTGTCGGCCGGTGCCCGAGATATTGCCATAGTCGGCGTCTTCAACCCATCCCAAAAGCTGCCGCCGGTTTGTCGCTTGTCGCGCGATAACGGATGGCGATGTCTGAGACATTCTCGACCGACCGGTTTGGGGATGCTACCGGGGATGCCGGACTTGAAGCACCGCCAAACGCCATAATCCTTAGCTGCAATCTATCAATGCAGCGTCGCTGCTCGTTCGTGCGCTCGCATCGGGCGGCGGGTTTACGATCTAGCCGCGGGCGGCAGATCATTAGTCTTGTCTTCGAGCGCAGCCGGATGGATCCGATGGCTAATCCGCTCGAACAGTGCATCCTGTGTGCGGTTTAGGTTCGAAACGAGGCGCAGAAACAGCCTGGCACCACCATACGCAAGCAGCAAGCCGAGCGCTTGATTGGGGTCATGGTAGATTGCCACCGCCGCAACCCCGGCGTCGACGTTTCCGCCTTTTGGGAACAGCTTGGAAAGTGGGAGCCACTCCGGGGGGCTGGAATGCACTATGATAGCGTCGTCCACGAAAAGCTCGGCATCAGACGTAAGATCGTCGATCCACCCACGACTGGCGAGAAGCAGCTCCGCCTCCTGTGGGTCGCTCTCGCGAGTGACACGGTTCAGTTCCAGCGTAAACAAGGTGCTGACAAGATTTGTAAGTGACTCAAAGGTGTAATCGTCGCGCCCGTAAGAGAAAGATGGATCCGGTTGGTCGAAGATTTCTTCACCAAGATAGCCGTTTGTAGTTCCAGGAATGAATGTCGCGTGGACAGTCCATGGGAACATCTTGCGCGGGGTCAGGATAGTTTCAACAATCGATCGGAGGCCGGGGTCATCCGAAGGATTTACAATCCGCATGGGAACGTCCGCAAAGGGTGACTTTCCACTATCGAGGCGCACGGCTGCCGCGTAAACGGCGTCGTCGTCTCGATCAATTCCTTCGACATCGACTTGGCGCCAAGCGGCAGGTCCGAAATATTTCGTTTCGAAACGGTCGACAATTTGCTGTGCAGCGTCAATGATTTCAGATTTATTTATTCCGGGAAACGCCTCTTCAAGCACAAATAAAGGCTCGGTGACCTCCGCAGTGTTCAGAGTTTCGTCATTTTCTCCTAATTGCGGCTCGAAATTGTGAACGAACCAACCAACCATATCTTCTTCGCGCTCATCCGGCATCGCGCTGGTAAGCGCCACTGGCTCGGTGGGTGGAAGGATTCTGAATTCTGGCACACATATCTCCGACTGCTGCGTGTAACACGTAGACGAAAACAGTATCTCGCTGGAAGTGGTCAATCCCGTCAGCACACATCATTTAGCGCACGACTGCTTCTGAAGAGCGGAAGCTGTGAATTGAGGGGCAGGCTTTGGGTCGCTTGCGACCGCATAGCTCGGTCCCAACCTATGGCAGCTATTGCGCGCAGCCTTGCCAGAAAAGCGGCCCGACCACAATTCGCCCAGTTTCACTCTTCTAGCACTCCCGCCGAAAACGGTCGTTTAAGGGTTCACGACCTAGCTCAGCGAAACTCTGTCTTCTTCCAGGCTCTCCCACGCGCCTTCGAGCTGAATCACGGCATACCGCGTGCCCTCCGATCCTTCTTTGGGGAGCACGGTCATCAACCCCACTGTGAAAATCAGGCGGGATTGGTCCTTCTGACGGAGTTGCATGCGGTGGCTGCCCATATAGCAGAAGTAGCCGAGCTCCTCGAGCTGCCGGCCGAGCTTCACGAACTCGCGGGCGTAGTCGAGCCGCTGGGACATGTAGCAATCGTCCCAAATGTCGCCGCAGTCCCTGACCCAATCCGCCATCGCTGCGGCAACGTCGAGGGCCGCCTCGTCGGTGACTGCGGACGTGTCAACGGTGAACGCCTCGCGCTGTAGGAATGCGCCCAGAAAGTCGCGGGCTGTGCGGACGGGGTTTATCGGCGCGACTACCGTCTTGCGCTGGGCTCGCAACGTCTCCGCCCTCCGGCGGTCCTCTTGCTGGGGCGTGGGCTTCTCGAAGAAGCTGACGTCGACCTGCGCCGCTCGGGCGATGCTGCGGAGTGTCTGTTCGTCGGGGCGGTGACGGCCGCTCTCGACCTTTTCAATTGTGCGCGTGCTCAAACCGGACGCGTCGGCAAGGTTGTCTTGCGTCAGCGGATGCATCTTGCGGATGAACTTCACCTGCTCGGCTATATACAGTGGGTCGCGCTCCATCGTGTCCATAATCGTCCTCCTTGCTGTGGATGCAACGATTATGGCGCGGCCGGTCGCCCGCGTCCCCGAACCGACCCCGAACGGGCACCGAACCAATTGCAATCCTGCGCGGGCAAGATTGCTTAGGCGATATGACGTCCTCGACCGGCCCCCTATCCAGCTATACCGTTTGGCGTAATGAGCCACGCTACAAAGGGGCTGTTTTTGGCCATGATTGCAGGATGTAAATGACGAAAAGCCTGACAACCATCACGTTCAAGCTGGATCTTTGCATCAATTGCCTTTGCCTCTTGAACGACGCCGCCTGCAGATCGAAATCCGGGATGGCGCGCGAAAAGGCTGCGATGGATGCGGGCGCAGAAATAGCGAATGGATCCAACGACGTTCGTCATCTGGAAACGATCGCCAATTGGAAGTCCGCTCGGCGGCGTGCGCTCCTACGTAGAAATTCGGAGGGGGCGACAATGGCGGCTCTCGACGTTGCGCGAAGTGGCGCGGATGCAGCCGAAAAGATCAGGGTGCTGAAAAGCCTAGATGGTGTCGGCGTTAAAATGGGATCCGCCATCCTGACGGCCATGTATCCAGAGCGCTACACGGTAATCGATGTCCGGGCGCTCGATTCGCTAGGCGTGCGCGGCCATGTCGACGATTTCTCCTTATACCCCGCCTATCTTGAATTCTGCATCGCGACGGCTGCCGATATGGGAATACCCCTTCGGGATTTTGATCGCGCGTTATGGAAAGCGGGTGCCGCGTGACCCCAATCAACTTTTGGCATCACCGTCGACATCAGCCCCACCGCTCCTGCATCCTTCCAACACACCCCCGCGATACAGGTTGGCGATACGCACAGTCCTTCCTATAACCCGGAAACATGAACGTCACCGACACACTGAGACAAGCGGGAGAAGCGCTCTACGGCGATCGCTGGCAGTCTCCACTGTCACGTGACCTCGGCGTGACGGACCGAACGATGCGCAACTGGATGTCGGGCCGCCACGAGGCGCCAGCTGATCTCTTCGACCGCTTGCTCGGACTGCTGAAATCTCGGGGCGCGAGCGTATCGATGCTCACGTCGACAATAGAGGAACACCTGACCCGGGCCGACAAGCCGGGACAGGGCGAGCGAAAGGCCTGAGCGAAAATGAGCGTGCCCAAGATCTATGACCTGTGCGTCCCCCGGCCCGACGTCATCACCGGCGCGATGTCCGAAGGCGACTTCGCCGCGCGCCTCGGGCCGGTCGTCAACCGCACCGGCCACATCGACTATGTCGATCCCGCACGGTTCTTCACCAACACCTACCCGACTGCCGGGCTGAAGGAGCTGCTCGACCAGGTGCTGCGGCGCCTGTCCGGCACGGCCGGCGCGGTGTCGTCGGTGTTCCGTCTGGACACCAGCTTCGGCGGCGGTAAGACCCACGGCCTGATAGCGCTCATCCACGCCGCGCGCGCCGCCGACCAGATTCCCAACCTCGCCGAGTTCACAACCGTCACAATGCCGGGCGCCGCGCGCGTCGCGGCGTTCGACGGCGAGGCGTCCGACCCCACCAACGGCCGCAACATGGGCGACGGCATCCTGGCCTTCACGCCATGGGGTGAACTCGCCTACCAGCTGCGCGGCCGCGAGGGATATGAACGTGTACGCGCATCCGACGTCGAGCGCAGGGCACCTGGGTCCGAGACATTGTCAGAATTGCTCGGCGACGAACCCGCGCTGATCGTCCTGGACGAGATCGGCGAATATCTGCGCAAGAGCCCGGGCGCCGGTGGCCGCGACCAACTCGCGGCCTTCATCAAGGCGCTCTTCTCGGCGGTGGAATCCTCACCGCGCTCAGCCGTCGTGTTCACGCTGGCGGTGCGGTCGGACGGCAAGGCGATGGACGCCTTCGCTGCTGAGAACGAGGCCGTCGCCAAGCTCATCGCCGAAGCGGAGAGCGTGTCGGGGCGAAAGGCGACCATCCTTAACCCGACCGGCGACGATGAAACCGTCGCCGTTCTTCGCCGTCGCCTGTTCGAGACGGTGAGGACCGAGGGCATCGACGAAGTCCTGTCGGCATATTCAGCACGCTGGCAAGATCGTCGGATCGAGAGCCGTGAGGGCGCACGCGGGTCGAAGCTCGTCGACACCTATCCCTTCCATCCCGACCTGATCGACACGCTCACCGACAAGACGTCGACGCTCGCCGACTTCCAGCGGGTTCGCGGCATGCTCAGGATCCTGGCGAAGACGATCGCGGCGCTCTGGGCCCGGCGCGCGGCCGATGGCTTCGCGATCCACACGCACCATATCGATCTGTCGCTCGACGACGTTCAGCGTGAATTCACGACGCGGCTCGGCCAGTCGGCATTCGTGCCGGCGATCAACAACGATGTGGCCGGGCCCAAGGGCAAGCCGGCGCTCGCCGAGACGATCGACGCCGACATGAACGCGGGGCTGCTGCCATATGCGTCCTATGCGGCGCGCACGATCTTCGTCCACACTCTCGCCTTCAACAACGAGCTGCGCGGCATCACGTCGGCACAGCTGCGCTACTCCATCGCGTCGCCGGTGGCCGACCTCGATTTGCTCGACGCCAGCCTTGTCCGATTCCAGACCGACAGCGCGTATCTCGATGATCGTCCCGGTGCGCCACTTCGCTTCAATGCCGAGGCCAACCTGACGCAGATCATCGCGCGTGAGGAAAAGAGCATCGACGCCGAGCGCGTCCGCGTCGAGCTCGACAGCCGCATCAAGGACGTGTTCTCCGGCGATCGGCCGACCTTCGATCCGATCCTGTTCCCGGCGGGCGCGTTCGACGTTCCCGACGACGTCGGCGATGGCAAGCCGCGCCTCGTTGTCGTCAAGCACGAGACGCTCGAGGTATCGTCGCAGATGGACGCCGTGCCCGATTTCATCGGGCGCATCTATACGCGCAAGGGGAGTGAAGAGGACAAGATCCGCCTGCTGCGCAACAACCTTGTATTCTTGCTCGCCGACGAACGCGCCGTGCCCCAGATGCGCGAGGCGATGTCGCGCCGCCTGGCGCTTTACGAGCTGAAACGGCCCGAGCGTCTCGTCGACCTCGCCGATCACCAGCAGCAAGAGATCCTGCGTCAGGAACAGCGTGCCGAGCAGGCCGTCGCGGTCTCGATCCAGGGCTGCTACCGGCACCTGCTCTATCCGTCCAAGGCAGCGCTTGGGGACGGGTCAGTCAGCCTCGCCTACGCGTCGATCGACAACCCGTCGACTGCGGAGAGGCCTGGCGCCGGACAGGTCCAGGTGGTTCGCCAGCTGTCGTCCAGCAGCAAGCTGAAGTCGCCCGAGGACGCGCCGGACGCACCTGCCTACATCCGCGACAGGACGCCGCTCAAGAGCAAGCGCCAGATGACGGCGGCGGCGTTGCGCGAGGAGTTCAGGCGCGACCCGAGCCTGCCCATCCACATCGGCGACGACCCGTTCAAGAAGATGGTGCGCAAGGGCATCGAGGACGGCATCTTCGTCTATCGGCGTGAGGATCTCGTCGCCGGCCAGGGTGAGCCGATGCCGAGCATCGTCATCGACGAGTCCTCGATCATCTTCACCGCCGACTATGCCAAGGAACACGGCATCTGGCCCCGGCCAGCCCAAACCGCGGCAATGCCGTCGGGCGACAATGGTGGCCGTGTCGTCGATGGCGCGCCAACAGGTGACGGCACGACCACGGCCGGTAGCGTCACGCCGGGCGGTGGTGATGGTCGCAGTGCACCAGGTGGTGGGGTGAAAACGGGAACTCAGCCGTCCGCCGACAGTGCGTCGTCAGGCGAGATCTTCGTCCATGAGGGCGTCTTGAAGGAGGCCCTGTCGGTCGTCTTCCAGAAGGCCCGCAGTGCCAAGGCGGCTAGCCTCGCCTCGGTGACCATATCGCCATTCGACTATGCCGATGCGTTCAAGCTGCTGCCGGTTGCCGAGGGCGTCCCCGACGCAACGAAACATGTCGAGATGGAAGGCGATCTCGTCACCGCCGCCGGCGGCGAGCTAAGTTTGCGGGCGGAAGGCACGTTGACGGAGATGAAGGGCCTGCGCGAGTTCGTTGAGCCGCAATTGCGTGCGGCCAGCGAAAAGCGCCTCGACGTCGTCATCCGCCTCGACTTCGCAGCCGGCCTGACGCTCGACGGCGACGCACCCGAACGGATCATCGAACGACTTACGCGCTTCGGCGCCGCCGCGGCGTTCGTCGAAGCATCAGCCAAGGTGTCATGAACATGCACGCAAGGAAGAAAGACGCCTACATGGCTCCGCCGTCCATCCAGCCGATATACGAGGTGCGCGCCCGGCGCGTGGACAACGAACTCCAGGTCGAGATCTGGCAGGTGCCGTCGTCATCCAGTCCGCACGTCACCGTGCCGGTCAGGGTTGCGGGACTTGCCGGGCGCAACCTCGAGGTCAATCAGATCCGCATCTTCAAACGCCTGCGTGACGCCGGGATTCGGCTCGATGTCATGCCGGTGGACGGGATGCGCGTGCCGATTGCCGAGGCAGCAGCCCTGCGCATCGCGCTGATGTTCCGCGTGCTGGCGCCGATGCGGTCACGCGCGGCCATGGTGCAGGTTGCCGAGGGCATCGAGGAAATGCCGCGCGAGGAGGCCGCCTATTGGCTGGGCATGGCCGTCCACCGCAAAAACCCGCGTCGGGTGCTGACCGCCTTACGCGTGCTGCTCACCACCACCGCGCGCTGATCAGGAAGAACAAGAACGATGACCACCCGCCTGATCGAACGCTGGCTTCCAATTGCCGAGCTTAGCGAAGAAGCGACCCGCGAACGCCGATCCATGACCGCGCTTCCCCCGGTCTATTATCTGCACGTCTGGTGGGCGCGCAGGCCGCTGGTGGCCTCGCGTGCTGCAGTGCTAGCCTCCATCCTTCCGGAAAACGCGGATCGCTCCAAGTTCCAGCACGTCCTGGGCATCCATGGCGATCCCATCGCGGCAAAGTCCCGCATCGCCGCAGCCGATCGACGCGGCGAGCGACTTGGTGCCGATGCGTATGGCTACAAGCGGGCATTCAGCTTCACCCCAACCCAGGATGACATGACCAGCCTCCTCGGAGAGCATCGTCCCGTCGTTCTCGATCCAACGGCGGGAGGCGGCGCCATTCCGTTTGAGGCGTACCGTCTCGGCCTGCCTTCAATCGCGAATGATCTGAATCCGGTCGCTTCGATCGTCGAGAAAGCTACCCTCGAATATCCTGCACTGTTCGGTTCCGAGATTTTGCTGGATTACCAATCGCTAGCAGCGACGTGGGTCACCAACGTGCGCTCGCGCTTGCAGGAAGTGTTCGCCGACGAACCCGACGAAAATACCCGGCCGGACGGCTATCTGTGGGCGCGCACGATCACCTGCCCATACTGCTCCGGCACCGTCCCACTGTCACCAAACTGGAGACTGGGCGCCAAGGGCACCGGTGTCCGTCTCAATGCCCATCTCGGCTCAGGGCCAGGCGATACCGATAGGCGCTGTTCGTTCTCGGTGGTGGATCGAGCCGATCTGCAGTCGAGCGCGACCGTCGCAGGGGGCGACGCGGTATGCCCGTTCCCGGATTGCGAGCGCCCCATCGAGGGCAGCGAGGTCAAGCGTCAGGCGCAGGCGGGCGGGATGGGCGATCAGCTGTTCGCCGTTGTGGTGAAGCGCAGGACGATCCAGAAGACCAAGCTGGGCAAGAACAAGGTGTCCTGGACGCGTGAGTTCAGGGCGCCGCTGGCTTCGGACGACAACCGGACGGAAATCTCGACGCGCCTCGCCGACAAGGAAAGCGAGTGGAGCGTCCGCAACATCCTGCCCAATGAGGGTTTCCCCGAAGTCGCAACGGACAACCGCTTCGCTCAATACAGCCGGAGGTTCTGGCGAGATATGTTTTCCGAGCGCCAGCTCCTCGTTCATGGCACGGGCGTCGAGGCCTTCGTCGACATGTTGGAAAAGGACGAAGCTGCGGGGGAACTCACCGCCATCCGGCGAGCGGCATACGTCTATCTCGCGTTGGCAATGGACAAGCTCGTCGACTACAACTCACGACTGTCCGCATGGCATCCAAGTCGGGAGGTGCTCGAGCACACCTTTCGCGACCACGTCTTCGTGATGAAGTGGTCGTATGCCGAGATGCCGGTGCTGGTCGAAGGTCAGGGCCACGACTGGGCCACGAAGGTCACCGGAAAAGCGTTGAAGGAAATCATCGGCTTGGTCGCCCACGATAAGCGCGGCGACATGCTCGACCATATGCAGGCGCCCCGGGTGCCAGTGGTCGTCACCAACGGTTCCGGCTCGTCCATGCCGCACCTCTCTGACAAGTCGGTCGACGCCATCGTCATGGACCCGCCCTACGGCGCCAACGTAATGTATGCCGAGCTGTCGGACTTCTTCTACGTCTGGCTGAAGCGCACCGCTGGCCTCGTCGTGCCCGAGCTGTTCACTCGACGCCTCGCCGACAAGGAGACGGAGGCCGTCGCCAACAAATCGCACTTCAAGGGGCAGAAGGGCGCGGAGAAGCTGGCCAACCGCGACTATCAGGACAAGATGGCCGGCATCTTTGCAGAGTGCCGCCGCGTCCTGAAGGACGACGGCATCATGACCGTCATGTTCACCCATAAGGACACCGGCGCATGGGATGCGCTGGCGATGTCGTTGATGCACGCGGGCTTCGTCATCACCGCATCGTGGCCGGTCAATACCGAGGCTTCTGGGTCGCTCCACATCAAGGACAAGGCCGCGGCCAATTCGACGATCTTCCTCGTCTGCCGGCCCCGGGTCGATGAAGGTGATGTCACCAACTATTGGGAGGACGTTGAACCGCTGGTGGCCAAGGCCGTCCGCGATCGCATCGACGAATTCCAAGCATCCGGCATCGCCGGCGTCGACCTGTATCTCGCGAGTTTCGGTCCCGCGCTCGAGGCGTTCTCGCGTCACTGGCCGCTGACGCGCGGCACTCCCGCGCCGCAGCCCCCGGCCAAGCGAGGATCGCAGGGCGACCTGTTGGACGAGTTCGATCCCTATGCTGTCCGCCCCGAGGACGCGCTCAATGCCGCCCGCCGCGAGGTAAAAGCATGGCGGCTGGCACAGCTCGCCGACCGCCGCGCAAGCCGCGACATGGACCCCGCGACCGCCTGGGTGGCGCTCGCATGGGACGCCTTCCGCGCGCCGCAATTCGCGTATGACGAGGGCCTTCGCCTCGCTCGCGCGGTCGGCCTCGACATGGCACAGGTCGTCGGCCGCATCGCGGAGAAGAAGGGCTCGGATCTGAAGTTGTGGGATTCGGCCACCCGCGTCGCCAAGGGCGCACTCGGCCCAGCCAACGGTTCGCGCGGCATGATCGACGCGCTTCACCACGCCGCGCATACGGCGCGAAAGCAAAGCGTGGAGGCCGCGCGCGACCTGCTGGAGGCCAACGGCCTGCTCGACGATGATGAGTTCAAGATCGCGCTCGAGGTTATGCTGGAGGTGCTGCCGCCGTCGAAGACCTTCTCCGGAATCGAGGCCGACGATGCTGTGAAGCCGGCGGCCGACGACTTCGACGCGCTGGAGAAGCTGCGCCGCATCGTCTATGGCGACGAGATCGGCGCTCCCCGCCAGCTATCACTCTATGAGCAGTTCGACGCCGTCTGATGCTGCTCACGGATCGTCCCTGGAAGCGGAAATACACGCGCGAGGACGGCGACCTCGTCCGCAAATTCTATGTGCCCGCATTGTCAACGGCGGTCCGATACGACCGCATCACTGGGTATTTCACCGCCGGCAGCCTTGCGCTTGCCTCGGCTGGGATCGAGCATCTCGCGCTCAACGAAGGGACCATGCGCCTGATCGTCGGCTGCACGCTCGACGAGGCCGAGGTGAAGGCGATCGAGGCGGGTCTCGCGATGAACGAGATGCTTGCCGAAAAGATCGGCCAGGCTCTGCCAGATGCCGTCGAGGGCAACGAGCGTCAGGCCCTTGAGCTGCTCGCGTGGCTGGTCTGCCATCGGTTGCTGGACATCCGCGTCGCCATCCGCTGCACGCCTGTCACGCGGCGGCCGATCGGCGGCAACGTAATCTTCCACGAGAAGTGCGGTATCATCGAGGACAAGACCGGCGATCGGCTCGCGTTCACCGGATCGCTCAACGAGACCGTCCAGGGCTGGCGGCTAAACGGCGAGTCGATCAGCGTATTCACTTCATGGGGCCCCGCCGCCGAATACGTCGATGACGAGGATGCCGCGTTCAACCAGTATTGGCACGACAAGGCCGACAGCGTCCTGGTGGTCGATGTGCCGACCGCCGTGCGCGATGCACTGCTCAAGTTCCTGCCGCCGGACGACGAGGCACCCGAGCGGATGCGCCAAGCCGCCCAAGCGGACGACGAAGTTCAGCCCAATGACGAACATGTCGATGAACATGTCGTCGAGGACCCAATCGTCCCTGAGGTGGACAGTCCGGCCGAGCGCCGGGCGGATGTCTGGGATCATGTCGCAGCCGCCGCCAACGACCCGATCGGCGGCGTTTGGGTCGGCGAGGCCACCAGCCCCGTCGAGGCATGGCCACATCAGCGCAAGGCGTTCCTGCGCATGTACGGTCCGGCGACCGACCACGCGCCCCGCCTGCTCGTCGCGGACGAGGTAGGCCTCGGCAAGACGATCCAGGCCGGTCTGCTGATCCGGCAATCCTGGCTCGCCGGCAGGATGCGCCGGGCGATCATCCTCGCCCCGGCAAACGTGTGCCCACAATGGCAAGCAGAGCTTCGGGAGAAGTTCGCGCTCAACTGGCCGCTCTATGACGGGCAGTGCATGCACCGGTATGATCCTGCCACGCAGACGACGATCTCGACGCCTGTCAACCGCCTGGCCTGGTCGCAAGAGCCGTTCGTCATCATGTCGAGCCACCTCGCGCGTCGACGCGACCGCCGACCAGAGCTTCTGACTGCCGAGGAATACGACCTCGTCATCGTCGATGAAGCGCACCACGCACGGGTTTCAAGGACGGGCAAGAAATCCGAGCCGAACATGCTGATGCGACTCTTGCGCGAACTTCGAGATCGAACGCGCGGCCTCGTGCTGCTGACCGCGACCCCGCTCCAGACCAACGCCCTCGAGCTATATGACCTGCTCGCCCTTCTGGGCCTGCCGGACGAGTGGACGCCCGAGGAATTCGAGCGATACTTCGAGGCGCTGCGGGAGCCGCTGGTCCCGACCGCGGCCTTCGAGGCGTGCGTGCGGCTCTACCAGGCGACCGAACGAACCTACGGCGCTCTCCCCGAACCACGCGCGGCCGCGACAGGTGCCGGTGGCCGCAACCCGCCTTTGTCACGCGTATCCGTCCGGACGGTGCTGGCCGCGCTGCGCGGCGAATCCTCGATCAGGCGGCGCAGGCTGTTCCCCGAGGACCGACGCGCAGCAATCAAGATCATGCTGGCCTGGACGCCGACGGCGGCGCTCGTCTCGCGTCATACGCGCGCGTTGCTCCGCCGCTACCGGGCCGAAGGCAAGCTCGACGCGAAGATCGCCGACCGCAAGGTCGACGACCGCTTCATCGTCATGTCGCCGGACGAGCGCGATCTCTATGAAGCGACCGAGAAACTCATCACCGACGCCTATGCGAACGCCGATGAGAAAAAGCGCGCGGCGATCGGCTTCGTCCTCACCATCTACCGCAAGCGGCTTTCTTCGAGCTTCACCGCCCTCAGTTGCTCGCTGCGCGGTCGGCTCGACCGCGCAAAGGACACCGATGACGACCTTGTCGGGCTCGAGGACGAAGGCCAGGAAGTCGATGTCGACGAAGCCGCCGAGAGCGATCGTCAGGCGCGTCAGCTTCTTGAATCGTCAGCGATCGAGGATCTGCTCGCCCGGATCGCGCTGCTACCGCCGGACAGCAAGGCGATCGCGCTTGCGCGCGCGCTCAGTGAGCTCGCAGAGGACGGATACCAGCAGACCATGGTGTTCACCGGATACACCGACACCATGGACGCACTGCGCGACTGGCTCGCGCTGGAAACGGGTCGCGATGTGATCTGCTTCTCGGGCCGAGGGGGCGAGGTTCGCGGCACCGATGGCCGCTGACGCCCGGTGTCACGCGCGGACATCAAGCGTCGCTTCCGCAACGGCGACGGCGACATCCTGCTCTGCACCGATGCCGCCGCCGAGGGTCTCAACTTCCAGTTCTGCGGATCGCTGATCAACTATGACATGCCCTGGAATCCAATGCGCGTGGAGCAGCGGATTGGTCGTGTCGATCGACTGGGGCAAAAGTTCGACGAGATCCGCATCGTCAACCTGCACTACGCCGACACGATCGAAACCCAGGTCTACCAGGCGCTGGCGGCCCGCATCAGGATATTCGAGACGATGGTCGGCGGCCTGCAGCCCATCCTGTCCTCGGTCAGCAAGCGCATCGCCGAACTGGCGCTGTCGGGGGCGCTCGTCGACGTCGAGGCGATGATCGCTAGCGAGATGAACCAACCACCGCCTGCGGTCGATCTCGACGATGAAGACGCAGCGCTCGACGAGATGCCGCTCATGGGCAAGTCGGCGCTCGACCTCGCGGGCCTGGCGAAAATCATCGGCGACCCGATCCTGCTGCCGCCCGGATACCAGGCCGCGTGGCTGAGCGCTCATGAATGGACGGTCTCGACGGACACGCTCTCCAAGCCGGTCCGCGTCACCCTCAGCCGCGACTTCTATGGCAAGAACTTCGACTCCGCCGAATTCTGGACGCCGGGGTCGCCGGCATTCCCAGCGTTCCAGCCGCGGACACCAGGATAGGGTTCAGGCAAGCGGTGCTGTCGCTGCGCTATCTATCCGCCGTCACGGAAGACTGCATCGATAAAGGGCCTTGGGGCCGTATTTGCAACCACAATGACTTCAACCCTTGAGATTGGCTGCGTTCACCCTATGTTCAAGACAAGGGGTGATCGTGACTTTCCAGATACTATCTCTTTCAGGCGGCGGATATCTGGGCCTCTACACGGCCGCGGTCCTCGCGGAGCTGGAGCAGCAGTCCGGGCGACGCGCCGTCGAGATGTTCGACCTGTTCGCCGGCACCTCCATCGGTGGCATCATCGCCCTCGGTCTCGCGGCCGGCGCGAGCGCTGTCGACATCCGTGATGCATTCCTCGAGCACGGTCCCACGATATTCGGCACTGAAAAGCCGAAGAAGAGCTGGCGCGGTATTCTGGAGAAGCGCCATTCGCTATTGAAGCCAGCCCACCCGGCCTCCCCCCTCAGACAGACGATCGAGCGCATCGTCGGCGCTGACACCAAGCTGATGGATCTCAAACGCGCGACAGTCATCCCCGCGGTTAATCTGACGAAGGGTGGGCCCAAGGTCTTCAAGACCGGCCATCACGAGAGGTTCGTTCTCGACTGGCGACTGTCGGCGGTGGACGTCGCACTGGCGACCTCGGCGGCACCGACCTATTTCCCGATCCACCGGATCGGGGACGAATTGTTCGCCGATGGCGGCCTGTTCGCGAACTCTCCCGATCTCATCGCGATCCACGAGGCTGAGCAGTTTCTCGGTATCGATGCCGCTGACATCAACGTCCTGAGCATAGGAACGACAACGACCTCGTTCGCATGGTCAGGGTCGGCGAATACTCAGAAGGGCATACTGCAGTGGGTCGCCGGGGAGCAGCTCACAAGCGCGATCATCGGTTCGCAACAGGCGATCACCGACGACATGACGCGCCACCGCCTTGGCGACAGGTATGTCCGCATCGACCGCGTGCAGGCAGACGCCCAGCGCCCCGATCTGGCCCTGGACTGCGCCAGCGATGCCGCCAAGTCGACGCTGCTGGCAATGGCGCGCGCGTCGATCGCGGAAGTGTCGGCGAACGAAAGCCTCCGCGCCATGATGCACCACTCGGCCGTCGACCGGCCATTCATCAACGCCTCGCTGTAGGAGCGCAAATGGGCAAGGCCGCAGACCTGTTCGTATCCACCGATGCCGTGCGCGAGACGCTGCACCGCCGGATCACGCCGACGGATGAGCAGTTCGAAGACCAGAAGAACCGGTGGAATGATCTTGCGACATTCCTGAAGGGCCGGCTCAAGGAGGTAACGGGGCTCGGCACGCGGACCTGGCTACAGGGGTCCTATAAATTCGACACCCAGATCCGCCCTTGGATGACTGGCGCCGAGTTCGACATCGACCTTGGACTATACTTCGAGTGGGCCGGCGAACCCGATGACGGCGACTACGATCCGGACACCCTGAAGGCACTGGTTCAAGAGGTCCTCGGCGAATATCAGGCAGATGCCGAGAACGACGCGACCAGCGTCGAGGAACCAAAGGAGCGGTGCTGCCGCATCTCCTTCAATCCCGATTTCCACATCGATGTGCCCTGCTACCACCTTGATCCTCAGCGCGACGCCCGCTCTCTCGCGACCGAAACCAAGGGGTGGGAGGAAAGCGATCCAAAGGCGATATACGTCTGGTTCAAGGATCAATACGACGACGCCCTTCTGCGCGCGCAGCTTCGGCGGCAAGTGCGGTATCTCAAAATGTGGGCTGCACTCAATTTCAAGGACGAAGAGCGCCCCTCGTCAATCCTTCTGACCGTGCTGACAGCTGAGTCCTTGCAGGGATATGCGATCGCCGATGTCGCCGACGACGAGCTGCTCGAGCACATCGCCATCGTTGTCCACGCGCGCCTCGAAGCTTCTCACATCGTTCCAAATCCCGTGAACGGGAACGAGGACCTCAATCGGCTTGATGATGATGGAAACGATTTACTCGTGCAGCGCCTCGCCGAACTGAAAGACGTCGCACAGCGGGCCCGAGCCGCCCAGGACAAGGCCGCCGCCGCAGAGATATGGTCAGAAGTCTTCGGGCAGTTCTTCCCAATGCCGGAGGACAACGCCGAGGAGTTAGCCAAGGTCGACGAGGGACGGAATGCCTTGGCGCTCTACCGCTTCGATCCGGAGATACAGGTCGAAGCGACGCCCCGCGCGAATGCAAATCGCAGTTGGCGCGGGCTGAACGAAATCATCGCGATACCAAAGGATTGCAGCATCAGGTTCACGTTAGTGAACTCTGAACAGCTTCCACATGGCGCAACGCTCCGGTGGACGGTGCGCAACAAGGGCGAAGAGGCGATGCGTGAGAACGATCTAGGGCACCGTGCCGGAAACCAGATCGAGATAGTCGAGCATTCGGCCTACAACGGCGACCATGCCATGGATCTGACGGTGTATCTGGGGTCACAAGTGATTGGACGGCGGCGGGTCTGGGTGCGGATCCGTGGGGTCGCGATGCCGGCCCGAAACAAGCCAAGGCGGCGCTACCCGGGCTGACAGAACGGAGTGGCGCAAAATCATCGGTAGCCTTGTCGCCATGTTCTAACCCTTCCCGACATCGCGATCTGGGAACGAAAAGCATATAGCGACGACGATGCAGAGAGGATGAGATCAATGGAAGGCGTCCTCGACGCGAAATGGCTCCTGGCGACCTGGCAGCTGCAGGTGGCGATCGGTGCCGGCTACGCGGCCTACATGATCGCCTACACCGGCATCCGCCATCATCACCAGACGATCGACACCACGTTCCGCACGGTCGCCTTCGGCCTGGTGGCCACGGCCGTCATGCTGTCCATGCCGAACAGCGGGAAGGTGATCGTCATCGCGCTGGCTTTCGCTGCCACCGTCGCCGTTGGACTGGTGTGGCGCACCGCAGGCATGGCGATCTGGGAAGGCCTGCTGCGGCGGCTCGACATCAGCTGGGCCGACGACACGCCGAGCGCATGGGCAAAGCTGAGCGCCGAGCAAGGCTATCATATCACGCAGATATCGGTGCTCACCGTCGACGGCATTCGCCTGCGCTGTAACGACGCGGCATCATGTGGAAGTCTGCCCCTCGGTCCCTGCGTCCTCGGCACAAACGGCGACGTCCTCATGTATGTCACGCACATCAAGAAGCCCGGCGAGGACGAGAAGGAAAGCGTCGGCATGAACGACGCCCACCACGGCGCGAAGCTGACCTACCTTCCCGCGAGTTCGATCAAACAGCTCGACGTGCGCAGAAAGGCAGTGCCGAGACGCGGGATCCCGTCAATGATCGGCCGCTGGATCAGTCGTCGTCGGCAGGCGGCATCGCCGGACGGTTCTCACTCGTAGTCGGATCAGTCTTCGGTTGAACGCTGCCGCCGACTCCTTGACCGTCGCTGGGCGGGGCCTTGGGCCAGAGGGATTTCTGCTCGGATTCGAATGGGCGCCGATCGTCTGCCATTTCAATTCTCCTCAGGGGAACAAAGGGTGTACCGACGTCCGACAAACGAGTCTATACCGCAACGAATCCATAGGAGGCTTTCAGCATGGAAGCGGGCGAACACCTCGAGGCGGCATGGGAGGCGCTGGACTCCGAAGAAAGCGAGATCGCGGCGACACATGCACGCAGGGCGCTGACACTCGCTCCCGACGAAATCGATGCCTATGCCCTGCTCGCCGAGATCGCAGCCACCGCAGCCGAGAAGCAGGCGCTCCTGCGCGAGGCAGTCAGGATCGGCACCCAAGAGTGGTCGGCATGCTTCAAGAAGCCAAGCGAGACGTCGTTCTGGCTCTCGCTCGGCACCAGGCCCTACATGCGGGCCGTCCACAGCCTAGCCATCGCCCTGTGGGACACCAGAGCCCCCGACAAGCGCCTCGAGGCGGTCGCGTTCGCACGGCACCTGCTCAGGCTCAACCCGAACGACAACCAGGGCATTCGCTTCCTGCTGCTGGCCTGGCTGCCGATCGTCGGCCAATGGGATGCCGCCGCAAAGATTGCGCGGCGCTTTGCGCGCGACGGCCGGACCGAGACCACATACTGGCACGCCCTGCACCTGCTCAGAGCAGAGGAACCACAAGCGGTCGAGGCGTTGAAGGAAGCCCTCGCCATCAACCCCCACGTGCCGTCGCTCCTCACATCAAGGAGGAAGCCGGCCATGCCTGACGTCGACGCCGTGGCATTCCGCTCGCCCAATGAGGCTCGGGCCTACGCCCACATGGCGCACGAGGCGTGGCGGGCGACGCCGAAGGCGGTGGCATGGTTGAAGACCCTTGCCGCGCGGTAACCGCCATGTCGAGACGGGCCTGCCGCTCACCGAGAACGGATCCCTCGTCCTCAAGCGCGACGACGGTTGAACATGGCGGCTCGATGCCCCATCGACAGCCAATGGGCTGCTGTGACAACGGGTCCGTGGGGAAAATCGAGCATTGGAAATAGTCCACAGCCGCTCGTTTCCTGTGGATAACCGGTCGCGAGCCGTACGAGTTAACCAAAGCCGCTGATAAGCTTTCCTGATCGACCAGGTCGTATCAGAAAGGCCCGAAATGCCCCGCCAACAGAGAAGCCTGCACAATCTGCGTCATGCAGCCGCAAGTCGC
>JAIETY010000126.1 GCA_019744885.1 Sphingomonas sp. | reverse complement strand
ATTGCGGGATCCCCCTTGCCAGCGCTTGCCCGCCTCTACCAGTCGCTCGTCGCTGAATCGCCACGACTTTCACCGCGCCGCGCGCCGTGGCAAAGCTATGTGATCGGCGGGGGGGCGATGATTGCGCTGGTGCTGCTGACCGTGCAGGCGCTGTTTCGCGCGAACCTCGCGGGCTGGTCGGTCGGGATCGCCTATATCGGGTACGATACCGCACTGTTGATCTTCACTGCGCGTCATAGCTGGCGGCTGATGCGCCCGGTTGCAGCGGTAGCGGCGCCGGCGAGCCGCCCGACGCTAGGGGTGATCGTCGCCGCGCATAACGAAGCCGGGGTGCTTGCCGTTACGATCGACCAGCTCGTGAGTGCGAGCGCGCCGCCAGAGCTGATCCTGATCGCCGATGACGGATCGAGCGATGCGACGCCCGAGGTGATGGCCGAGCGTTTCGGGCTCGAACCACCGCCGCTTGGTACAATCAGCCCGCCGTCGCCGGTGCTGCCGAGCCTGCGCTGGCTGCGCGTCCCGCACGGCGGCAAGGCGCGCGCGCTCAATGCCGCGATTGTCGAGGCCGATACCGAAATCGTGCTGACGGTCGATGCGGATACCTTGCTCGATCCCGGCGCGTTGGCGGCGATGCGCGCCGCCTTTGCCGCCGAGCCCGAGCTGGTGGCGGCGACCGGCGTGCTGGCGCCCATCTGCGGGCCATCGCGCGCCGGGCGGTTGTTCCAATGGTTCCAGACCTATGAATATGTCCGCAATTTCCTCGGGCGCTATGCGTGGATGCAGGCGCACAGCCTGTTGCTCGTCTCGGGCGCATTCGCGGCATTCCGGCGCACTGCATTGGTCGATGTCGGCGGCTTCGATCCGGTGTGCCTGGTTGAGGATTATGAACTGATCCACCGGCTCCACCGCCACGCTGCCGACCGGGGTCTGGACTGGCGCGTGCGGGTGGTGGGCGCCGCACGCGCACGCACCGATGCGCCGGCGTCTGTGATCGGTTTCCTCAAGCAGCGTCGGCGCTGGTTCGGCGGGTTCCTCCAGACGCATTACTGGAACCGCGACATGATCGGCAATCGCCACTTCGGGTTGCTTGGCACCGCGCATATGCCGGTCAAGACGCTCGATACGCTCCAGCCGGTGGCGGGGGTCGCCGCGTTCATCATCCTGATCACCCTGCTCGCGCTTGGGCGGTTCAAGATCGCGCTGCCGATCCTGATCATCATGGTCGTCAAGATTGTGTTCGACCTGAGCTTCCTGATCTGGTCGCTGCGGCTTTATGCGCGCTGGACCGGGCAGGAGCAGGGGCTGTCGGTGCGCGGCGCGGTGTTGGCGGCGATGCTCGAGCCGTTCAGTTTCCAGCTATTGCGGCATGCGGGCGCACTATGGGGCTGGCATGCCTTCCTGACCGGGCGCGAGACCTGGGGGCGGCAGAAGCGCACTGCGCTGGAAGCGGCGGCAGCGGAGTAGGGTGGTTTGACTCATCCCATTCCCCGTTCGTGTCGAGCGAAGTCGAGACACCGTGCGCGACGCTTGTGGCCTGTTTCTCGACTTCGCTCGAAACAAACGGGTCAGTTTGAAGATCGCGAACTTTACAAAAACCCGATCAGCAGCGTTGCGTTCAGGCCGATCACCGCTGCCGCAATGCCCCACGCCGCGACTTTCAGCCAGCGCGGGCTCGCCAAATCGCCCATGACTTTGCGGTCGCTGGTGAAGGCCACCAGCGGCACGATCGCGAAGGGTAGTTGCAGGCTCAGGATAACCTGGCTCAGCACCAGCAGGCTCGTCGCGCCCTTGTCGCCCAGCCAGCCGACCACGATCACGGCGGGCACGATCGCCAGCAGCCGCGTCACCAGTCGCCGCAGCCACACCGGCAGCCTGAGGTCGAGAAACCCTTCGGCGACGATCTGCCCCGCCAGCGTGCCGGTGATCGTCGAATTCTGCCCCGACGCGAGCAACGCCACCGCAAACACCACGCTCGCCGCGCCCGCCCCGAGCGTTGGGCTCAAAAGCCGATACGCCTGATCGATATCGGCGATGTCGGTGCGTCCGGCCTGATGGAAGGTCGCTGCCGCCAGAATCAGGATCGCGGCATTGATGAACAGCGCGAGGCTCAGCGCGATCGTCGAATCGATCACCGCCAGCCGCGCGGCCTGGCGCTTGCCCTCGGCGTCGCGGTCGAACGCGCGCGTCTGGACGATCGACGAATGCAGATAGAGATTATGCGGCATCACCGTCGCACCAAGAATACCGACCGCAATGTAGAGCATCGCCGGATTGGTGACGATTTCGCGGTGCGGGATCAGCCCGCGCGCCATTGCCGCGACATCGGGCTGGGCAATCGCCAGTTCATAGGCAAAGCAGCCCGCGATCACGACCAGCAAGGTGACAATGAACGCTTCGAGCAGCCGGAAACCCCAATGCTGGAGCATCAGGATCAGCAGCACGTCGAATCCGGTCAGGATCACGCCCGCGGCCAGCGGCAGCCCGAACAATAGCTTCAGCGCAATCGCGGTGCCGAGCACTTCGGCCAGATCGCACGCAATGATCGCCAGTTCGCACAGCACCCACAAGGTGAGATTGACCGGCCGCGAATAGCGCGCGCGGCACGCCTGCGCGAGGTCCATCCCGCTCGCGATCCCCAGCCGCGCGGCGAGCGCTTGCAGCAGCATCGCCATCATGTTGGCCATCAGGATGACGCACAGCAGCCGATAGCCGAACGCCGAGCCCCCGGCGATATCGGTCGCCCAATTGCCGGGGTCCATATAGCCGACCGCGACCAGATAGCCCGGCCCCGAAAAGGCGAACAACCGCCGCCAGAAGCCGACGCTTGGCGGCGGCACCGCGACGCTGCGGTGGCTCTCGCTGAGCGACGCGCGCGGCGCGACCGGCTCGGCGACCCCGCCGGAGGACTCATGCGCGAAGGGCGGGGGCGGGGCCATGACCGGCTATGTGGGGCAGATTCACGGCATTACAAAGCACGGGATTCGGCTATGTTTGCGAAATAGCCGGATCAACGGTTGATCCGTGCCATCACCGCATCGAGCTTCGCCAGCACCGCCGGGTCACGCCTTGCCGGATCGGTGATCAGCGCGGCATCAAGCACGGTGTCGATCGGCGACGGCGTGCGCTTTTCCGGCAGCGTGGCCAGAAACGCAGCCACCGTGCGGCGGGCAAGATCGCCGTTCGCGTGCATTTGCGCAATCACTTCGCTCACTTCGACATGCGCTTCGCTTTCGCGCCAGCAATCATAATCGGTGACCATGCCGATCAGCGCATAGGGCAGCTCGGCCTCGCGCGCGAGCTTGGCTTCGGGCATTGCGGTCATGCCGATCACATCGGCGCCCCACCCACGGTACAGCAGGCTTTCGGCGCGGCTGGAGAATTGCGGGCCTTCCATCGCGAGATAGGTCGCGCCCTTGCTCATCTTGCCGCCGGCATGGGTGATCGCCTCCGCCGCAAAGGCCGACAGCCGCGGGCAGACCGGATCGGCCATCGAAACATGCGCGACCATGCCGGTGCCGAAAAAGCTCGACACGCGGCCTACGGTGCGATCAATGAATTGCTCGACCACCACGAAGCGCCCCGGCTCCAGCTCTTCCTGCAGCGAACCGATCGACGAAATCGCGAGAATGTCGGTGCAGCCGCTGCGCTTGAGCGCGTCGATATTGGCGCGGGCATTCAATTCACTCGGGGGGATGACATGCCCGCGCCCGTGGCGGGGCAGGAACACGATGTTGACATGGCCCACGCGCCCGAACAGCAGCTCGTCCGACGGTGCGCCCCACGGCGTATCGACGCGGCGCCACTGCGCATCCTCAAGGCCTTCGATCGCATAAAGGCCCGAGCCGCCGATAATGCCGATTGTCCACGCGTCGTTCATGCTGTTACTCCGAAAGAAGACCGACCCGACAAACGTGGAACGCCGATGCGGATGATTGCTGTCCTTGCGCTACTGACCTTGCCAGCCGCCGCTCATGCCGCCGAGCCGATCGCAGGGCAATGGCTGACGAAGGAAGGCAAGGCAATCGTCATGATCGCGCCGTGCGGCAAGGGCGTGTGCGGGCGCATTGCCAAGGTGCTCAAGCCCAATCCGCAAGGGCATGGCGTCGATGAGCGCAACCCCAATCCGGCGTTGCGCAACCGCCCGATCGTCGGCCTGCCGATCCTGACCAACTTCACCGACGCCGGCAGCGACTGGCGTGGCCGCATCTATGATCCCGAAGCCGGCAAGGAATATCGCTCGATCGTGAAACGGCTGCCCGACGGCAGCCTGCAAGTGCAGGGCTGCATTGCCTTTTTCTGCCAGACGCAGAATTGGAAACCCGCGCGCTGAGCCGCGTTACTGCACGCCGAGCAGTTTCTTGCCCAGATCGAGCGGGTTGGCGCGCAGCTTGGCTTCTTCGCTGCCCATATATTTGAAAATGCCGTTCATCGCCTGATCGGTCACGCTGTCGGTCAGCGTGTCCTTGCCGATGCCGACGCTGCCGAGCAGCGGGCTGACCTTGCCGAGCTTGTCCATCTGCGTGAAGGCACCCGTCTTGCCGAGCGCGCCGACGATCAGCGGCCGCAGCTTGGCGCGAAGCTCGGTGCCCGCGCTCTGGCGCAGATAGCTCGTCGCGCCATCGCTTTTGGTCAGCAGGCCGGGCACGTCGCTGATCGTCATCTTCGAGATTGCCGCGCGGAAAATCGGCTTGGCGGCACCCGCGGCCTGGCCCGCCGCGTCGTTCAGGCTTTTGGTGATGCCGGTGGTGAGCCCCGCCTGATCGGTGAGCTTGAGGATGCCGTTCGCTCGCGCAAGCGGCCCCGGCAAGGCGATCCGCACCGCTTCATCGGCATAAAAGGCGCCCGGCTGGCCGAGTTTGGTCAGCGCCGAATCGGATGCCTTGCCCAGAATGTCGGTGAGCGGCAGCGGCGCCTGCGCGACAGCCGGGGTGATCGCCAACGCGATGGCGAAGGCACCAGCGATTGCTTGCAGTCTTGCGGTGAACCAATTGCCCGACATTGCGCTTCCTCCCGATTGTTCCGGTACTGACTAGCATTGTTGGACTGTGATGGGGAGCGCTCTATCGCGCGCTCAAACCACCGCCATATCGACCTTATAGTGATGCCACGCCATGATCGCCGCCGCCCCGCGATGCGGACGCCACGGCTCGGCGAGCAGGCGCGTGGCTTTCTCGGTCGGGCGCGCCTCCAGCCCCAGAATGCGACCGATCTCGATCTGCACCGCCAGATCACCTGCGGGCCAGATGTCGGCGCGGCCTTCGGCGAACAGCAGATAGATTTCGGCTGACCAACGGCCAATGCCCTTGACGCTCGACAGCGCGGCAATCGCTTCCTCGTCATCGGCAGAGAGATTGTCGAGATCGAGCGACCCGCTCGCCACCGCCTCGGCGAGGCTGTGCGCATAGCTCGCCTTTTGCCGCGACAGGCCGAACGGGCGCATGTCCTCGATGCTCACCGCCGCCAGTGTCGCCGGATCGTCGAGATTGCCGAGGCCCGCTTCGAGCTTCTTCCAGATCGACTGCGCGGCGGCGACGCTCACTTGCTGGCCCACGATCGTGCGCAGCAACGTGCCATAGCCGCGATCGCGCAGGCGCGGCGGCGGATAGCCAGCGCGTTCGATCGCGCGACCCATTGCCGGTTCGATCGCCGCAACCGCGTCGAGGCAGAACTTCAATTGCTCGGCGGAAAGGCCCATCGACTGTGTCCCTTGAAATCGCCGCGCCCGCACGGCAAGGCAGGCGCAACACCGCCTGAGGAGATTTTGATGCCGCAGCTTATCGTCGTGACCCGCAATGGGGAAGAACGGGCAATCACGGGCGAAGCCGGCCTTTCGGTGATGGAAGTGATCCGCGACGCCGGTATTGACGAAATTCTGGCGCTGTGCGGCGGCTGCTGCAGCTGCGCGACCTGCCACGTCCATGTCGACCCGGAGTTTGCGGCCAAACTGCCGAAAATGAGCCCCGACGAGGACGACCTGCTCGATTCGACTTCGGATCGCGACCAATATTCGCGGCTATCGTGCCAGATCCCGTTCACCGACGCGCTGGATGGACTGAAGGTAAGGGTGGCGGCGGAGGATTGAGGGGCGACGTTCGGTTCCATCGTCCCAACTCCGTTAGTGTCGAGCGAAGTCGAGACACGGATTGGATCGCGAGCCGCCTGTTTCTCGACTTCGCTCGAAACGAACGGGTGGATGTCCCGACAATAAAAAAAGCCGCGTCGAGCTGGTAGCCTGACACGGTTGCAGGCAGTGGTATCAGGCACGCCAATCCCTTGCGTGGATTTTGCCGCGCGCAACGACATTGTCCTGGATCTGGTTTTCGGACAACTCTTCGAGGTGGGAGAGAATCGATCCATGCAAGAAACGGCAGCGATGGTGATGATTGGCGCGTTGCTTTTCGCCATCGGTCATTCAGCGGGTCGCTCGGTGGGCGAGCCAACCGAGCGATGGCTGCTCGCGGTTGGCGCCGTCATCATCGTCGCGGCGCTCGTTGACGGTGATTATTGGTCGGTTTTTCCGCGCGGTCGCGGATTTTTCACAGCCAATCGGCTCAGCGCCGGAATCGCGTTCGCCGCCGCCCTTTTGGTGGCCTATTTTGATCAGAGGCGACGCATTTTGGCCGCGCGCCGCACGAAGACCGGCGATGCCACGTCGGCCAACTTAGTAGCGATGCGCGCTTTCATTCGGAGGCAAGGCAACGTGCTTGCCGTACTCGGAATGATCGGCGTCGTCCTGGCGCTGATTGTCTTGGGTCAGATGCGTCGGGAACAGCGTCGGGAGCGCTGCTATGCTTTACTCGAACAGGAGCAGCGATTTCGCGGCGATGTAATACCTTTTGACGATCATGGCCAGGTTTATGGCTACGGCTTGGCGGCAATGCCGGAAAACACTTGCGCTGATGGCCAGATGCCGCCCGAATACCGCTATCTGCAAAACCAGCTTGACCCGTAGGTCAAGCCTCAACCCCCTCGCGCGCGACCGCCACCGCCACCGCATCATCGGCGCCTTCGCCCTGGATCACCAGCGCCATCGGAATCCGCGAGCATTTGCGCTGGCGGTGGTCGATGCGGTGATTGGCTTCGCGCTCGGCTCCCGGCAAGCGGCGGAGCGCCTGCGTCCAAACGCCTTCGGCATATTTGCAAGCCTGCGCCGCGAACAGCCGCGCCAGCCCTAGGTGCTTTTCGGCGACCGCCGGATATTGCCCCGGCGCGCCCCACCGCGCGCAGCTCTTCGGCCTCGGGCGCGCGATCGTGCAGCATCAATTTAGCAAGAAACTAAAGCGCCAGCGCCGCCAACCGCAGCACCGCCGTCGGCGCCTGCTTCAACGCCGGTGTCGCCTTCCACACGATCCGCTTGCGCCCGTCCGCAAGCTGCACGCCGCTTTCCTCATTCTGGCTGACGATCTCGGCGTCTGTGTCGAGCGTGAAGACGCCGTCGAGGTTGCTCGCCATGTCGGGGGCGCCCATGCCGCCGGCTTGCGACAGGCCGGGGACTGATTTCGACCCTTCATTGCCGAACGCAGGTGCCTTCACCCGCACCACGCCGCCCTGGCGCAGTTCGATCGAGACGAAGGGAAAGATCACTTCGCCGTCGAGGTTGTACGGCCAGTTGAAGCCATAGGTCAGCACGCCCTTGACCGCATAATCGATCATGAACTTGCCCTCGCCGAGATAGACCACCTTGCGATAGCCCGCTTCCTTGGTGAGCGCGGCGGCAATGGCGCGGTTGCGCTTTTCGGTTTCGGCCTTGGCGGCGGCCTTTTTCGCCGCCTGCTTGGCTTCGGTGTCGGCGGATTTCTTGTCGCTGTCCTCGGTTGAGGGTTTCAGATCCTCGAGCGCCTTCAGCCCGTCGCCCGCATCGACCGCAATCACTTCACCGACATAGCTGAACGCGAAACTGCGGTCGGCGTTGATCGTCAGCATCGAGGTGAACTTGCCCGGGGTCAGCACGCAGCTCGCGAGCAGGAAGGGGAGCAGCAGAACGGCAATCAGGCGCGCGCGCATTGGCAGTCCCCCCTCAGTCTCCCCGTGTCGCCACCGCATATAGCGCAATGGCTGCCGCATTCGAAACGTTCAGGCTTTCGACCTTGTTAGAGATTGGCAGCCGCGCGAGCACGTCGCAGTGCGCTTCGGTGTTCTGGCGCATGCCTTCGCCCTCGGCACCGAGCACAAGGCAAGTCTTGCCGCCGCCCTTCAGCGACTCGGCAAGCGTGACCTTGCCTTCACCGGTCAGCCCGATCCGCCAATACTGCGCCTCGGCAATCTCATCGAGCGCGCGGGCGAGGTTCACCACGCGCACCCACGGCACGACCTCGAGCGCGCCCGAGGCCGCCCTTGCAACCGTCCCCGATTCGGGCGGCGCGTGCCGGTCCTGCGTCACGATACCCAGCGCATTGAAGGCAGCCGCCGAGCGCAGCACCGCGCCGACATTATGCGGGTCGGTCACTTGATCGAGCACGATCAACGGGCGATCGTCGTCGCGGCCCTGTTCGATCAGATCGCCGAGCCAGATGTCCTCGAGCGGATCGGCTTCGCACACGATCCCCTGATGCGGCGCATCGCTCGGCACCAGCCGCGCGAGATCGGCGACGTCGGCATAGACCGTCGGGACGTCCTTGGGCATCACGATCGCGGCAGCGGCCTCATGCGTGATCCACAGCTTGCGGACAGTGCGTTCGGGATTGTCGAGCGCCGCATAAACGGCGTGCCGCCCCCAGAAACGGGGGCGGTTGCCGACGGCCTGCGACGGACGGTGGCCGCGCTTAGCCATGCGCAGGCTCAGTCATCGTCATTGTTGACCGCATAGGGATCGGTGACGGCGGGCTTGGTCGGCAGCGGCGGCTTGGGCAGCGGCTTGTCGGCGTTCGCCGCATTGACGAGAAAGCTCGCGAGGATCGTCGATGCCTGGCGCATGTCGTCACCCTTCAGGTGATCATAGGTGTCGGCGCTGGTGTGGTGGATGCGCGGGAAATAATCGAGCGGGTCCTGGATGAACTGGAACCCCTGCAAACCGATCGCCTGCAGGAACACGTGGTCGGTGCCGCCGGTCTTCTGGATCGCGACATTGGTCGCGCCCATCGACGCGAAGGGCGCGAGCCATTCGCGGAAAATCGGCACCACGGCGGCATTATTTTCGGCATAGATGCCGCGCAGCTTGCCCGAGCCATTGTCGATGTTGAAATAGGCCGCGAGGTCATTGTAGCCGGGCTTGGGCGTGATCGGCCAGCGATCGTTCCAGCCGTAAAAGCGCTTCATCCCCGTCGTCTTGGGGTCATTCGGGCTGCCGCGCGTCGCCAGATGCTGTTCGACATAGGCGAGGCTGCCGAGCAGCCCCTGTTCCTCACCCGCCCAGAGCGCAAAGCGGATCGTGCGCTTGGGCTTGATGCCGGTCGCCGCGATGATCCGCGCGGCTTCCATGATCATCGCGGTGCCAGCGCCATTATCGGCGGCGCCATCAGCGGCATGCCACGAATCGAGATGCGCCCCGGCCATGACGTACCCCGCCTTGGGGTCGCTGCCGGGGATTTCGGCGATGATGTTATACGCCTGCGTGTCGCCATCTTCGAAATGCACCTTGGTGTCGATTTCGAGCGTCGGCGCCATGCCGATCTTGGCAAGGCGGGCGAGGCGGCGGTAATCCTCCGCCGCAATCTCGACGCCGGGCAGAGCGGGGGTATCGCCCGCGCCGAACAAATAGCCTTCGCCGTGGATCAGCTTGCCGTCGAGCCGCGACTTCTGCACCCACGCGACGGCGCCTTCGGCCTTCAGAAAGGCATCGAGCTTCTTGGCGAAATCGAGCCGCTTCATGCGGCGGTCGGCGCCTTCGGGGTCGTAACGCGGCTGCTGGAACTGATCGAGCTTGGCAAGCTCCTCCCCCGTGTAGCGCTGGAACGGCGCCGTCGTCGGCTCATTGCCGGTGCCGGGGAGCGTGAGCATCACGATCTTGCCGCTGAGCTTGCCCTGCCACTTGGCGAAATCGCTTTCCTTGGCGATCGGCGCGACGATGACGGGGGCGGTCAGCGGGCCATTGGTACCCGGCGTCCAGGCGATCGGGATCGCGGTGAGCTGGAGCGGGCGGGGGCCGACCATCCGCACGCTCGACCGCTCGATCCACCAGCCGCGCCCGAAATCAAAGCCTTCCTTGTGCACGTTGGTCAGGCCCCAGGCCTTGAACCGGCTCTGCGTCCACTCCTCGGCTTTCCGCATGCCCGGCGAATTGGTGACGCGCGATCCGATGACGTCCGACAGATATTCGGCGGTCGGCATCACTTCGCTGTGGTTGATGCCCTGATCGATGATCTGGTTGACGACATTGCGGTCAACCGACTGGGCGAGCGCGGGCGCGGCAATCACAAAGGCCGCGGCGGCAAGCAGCAACGAACGCATCAATTCCCCTTTCGAGCAACAAAGTTGCGGCAGGGTTATGCGGGCATCGGATGAAGCGCAAGCGGCGTTGACAGGGCCATGCGAGATAGGCATTGAGCCGCCTCGCTTTTGGCGCCTCTGGACAGGTGGCCGAGTGGTTAAAGGCAGCAGACTGTAAATCTGCCGGAGTTTCTCCTACGTAGGTTCGAACCCTACCCTGTCCACCATTTCCCGATTCCCAGCTCAGGTCAGTGGCCCCGATGAACCCTACCTATGCGCGACTCGGCACCACGGTTTTCGAAGCGATGTCGGCGCGCGCGCGGGCGACGGGTGCGGTCAACCTCGGGCAGGGCTTCCCCGACGGCAAAGGCCCGCTCGACGTGTTGCAGGAAGCCGCGCGCGCGCTGCTCGGTGAGTCGAACCAATATCCGCCGATGGCGGGCATCCCCGCGCTGCGCCAAGCGGTGGCCGATCATTATGCCGCGCATCAGGGCCTCGATCTGTCGGCTGCCGAGGTGATTGTCACCTCGGGCGCGACCGAGGCACTGGCGGCAGCGATCTTCGCGCTCGTGTCGCCCGGCGACGAAGTGATCCTGTTCCAGCCGATGTATGACGCCTATCTGCCGCTGGTCGAGCGGGCAGGGGGTATTGTGCGCTTCGTGCGACTGGAGCCGCCCGAATGGCGGATTACGCGCGAGGCGCTGGAGCGGGCGGCGTCGCCCCGGACCAAGCTGATCCTGTTCAACGACCCGCTCAACCCGACCGCGACGATGGCAAGCGCGGCCGAGCGCCGTTTGCTCGCCGACTTCTGCATCGAGCGCGACCTGATCGCGATCTGCGACGAAGTGTGGGAGCATGTCGTGTTCGATGGCCGCGCGCACGCCTCGCTGATGGCCGAACCGGAGATGCGCGAGCGGGCAGTCAAGATCGGCTCGGCGGGCAAGATCTTTTCGCTGACGGGCTGGAAAGTCGGCTGGCTCTGCGCCGCGCCTGCGCTCTCGGGCGTGATCGCCAAGGCGCACCAGTTCCTGACCTTCACGACGCCGCCCAATCTGCAAGCGGCGGCGGCTTACGGGCTGGGCAAGGACATGGCGTATTTCGAGGGCATGCGCGCCGGGTTCGCGCGGTCGCGCGACCGGCTGGCGGCGGGGCTGGAGGGGTTGGGCTACCACGTGCTGCCGAGTGCCGCGACCTATTTCCTGTCGATCGATCTGACCGCAAGCGGCATCGCGATGGGCGACGTGGCGTTTTGCGAATGGCTGGTCGAGGAGCGGGGGGTCGCTGCGATCCCTGTCAGCGCCTTTTATGCGCGGGACGCGGTGACCAATGTGGTCCGGCTGTGCTTTGCGAAGGTGGATGACACTATCGACGCCGCGCTCGAACGGATGGCGCGGCGGGTTTAGCGATAAGGCGTCATCGGACTTTCACTCTCAATTCCGCCCTGTCCTCTCTCCCCTCCTTTGGGAAGCGGAGAGAGGTTTGGTCAAAGAATTTCGCCTGATCAGCGGGGCTTCTGTGCTTCATTGGCCTCTCTGGCGCGGTCGTCGGCAAACAGGCTTTCGAGATGGGCGACATCATCGACCAGTTCGTGATGCGCGATCCTCGCATCTTCGTGATCCGACCGCAGTCTTGCGTGCGTCGCCGCGAGGGCCTCTTCATCGGTTGAGGTGGACAGATTTTGACCGTGGCTGGCCAACTCTGCACCATGCTCGGCAAAGCTGCTGTCAGGCATCCGCAGCTTTGCGGCTAGCGTTTCGAGCCGCTTGGCAAGCTCAAGGTGTTCCTCATGCCAGCGCTGATGATCCGCTGTCCACTGTTTGTGCTCAGCAATGGTCTTGACGTCCGGGGCAAGAGAGACAGGGCGTTTGTCAGCAGCCAGCGCGGGGGTGCCGACAAACATCGCGAGGGTTGCACATGTAATGATGTAACGTTTCATTTCACTCTCCCTATTTGGCGGACAAATGCTACCCAAGCTCGCGTGTTTTGCAAGACAAATGACGCGATCACCCGATCCGCTCGCTCACACCCTTCTCGGTAATATACCCCGTCACCAACCTTGCCGGCGTCACATCGAACGCCGGGTTCGCAGCCCCCGAGGCCGTCACCTTGATCGCCCCGCCTTCGCCCTGGACGTGCGTCACTTCCTCGCCCGAGCGTTCCTCGATCGGCACGTCGGCGCCGGTCGGGGTGCTCGCGTCGAAGGTCGTCGAGGGCAGTGCCACGTAGAAGGGGATGCCATTGTCCTTGGCCGCGAGCGCCTTCAGATAGGTGCCGATCTTGTTGCAGACGTCGCCGTTGGCCGCCACCCGGTCGGTGCCGACGATCACCATATCGACCTGGCCGTTCATCATCAGATGCCCGCCGGCATTGTCGACGATTACGGTGTGCGGCACGCCGTGGCTCGCGAGTTCGAACGCGGTGAGCAGCGCGCCCTGGTTGCGCGGGCGCGTCTCGTCGACCCAGACATGCACCGGAATCCCTGCGTCATGCGCCATGTAGATCGGCGCGGTCGCGGTGCCGTAATCGACCGTCGCCAGCCAGCCCGCGTTGCAATGCGTCAGGATATTGAGCGGGCGCTCAGGGTGCTGCGCGTGCAGATCGCGCAGGATGTCGAGGCCGTGCGCGCCGATCGCCTCGCTCATCGCGGCGTCGTCGTCGGCGATTGAGTCGGCGCGGGCGAAGGCGGCTTCGGTACGCTCGGCAACGGGCAGCGGGCGGACATATGTCGCGACATCATCCAAAGCCCAGCGCAGATTGACCGCGGTCGGGCGTGCTTCGCGCAGGAACTTGTGCGCGGCCGCCAGCCCCTCGTCGCTCGCATCCTCGGCCAGCGCCAGCGCCAGCCCGTAAGCCGCCGTCGCCCCGATCAAGGGCGCACCGCGCGTCCACATCTCGCGGATCGCGCGCTCGGCAGTCGCGGCGTCGCGCAGTTCGACCCAAGTGACTTTCCACGGCAAATCGCGCTGGTCGAGAATCCGCGCGCCCTTGCCATCATCGGTGCGCATGATCGAGCGGGTGTGGGTGCCGTTGAGTTTCATATCTTTGTCCTTTTACTCCCCCGTTCGTGTCGAGCGAAGTCGAGACACGGGCCAGAGGCGGATCGCTTGTGGCCGGTCCCTCGACTTCGCTCGGGACCAACGGGGGTTAGGGGGTTATCTCGTCGAAGCTCGCTATGTCCGCCGCGCCACCGCCGCGATCGATCAGCAGCGCCTGCATCCCCGCCGCCTTCGCCGCATCGGTTTCCGCCGTCACATCTGACAGGAACAGGACCTCGCCCGGCGGCAGCCCGATCGCCTCGGCGATGCGCGTATAGGCGACGCCCTCGCGCTTCGGCCCGGTCGTCGTGTCGAAATAGCCCGAGAACAGCGGGGTCAGATCACCCGCCTCGCTAAAGCCGAAGATCAGCTTCTGTGCCGCGACCGATCCGCTGGAGAAAACATAGAGCTTCAGCCCCGCCGCGTGCCAGCGCCGCAAGCCCGCCACCGCATCGGGATAGACATGGCCCTTGAAGGCGCCCTCGCGAAAGCCCGCATCCCAGATCAGCCCCTGTAGGGTCTTGAGCGGGGTGATCTTGCGGTCCTCGTCGATCCAGCGCGTCATCGTCGCGATCGGGTCGCCGGGTTCGATTGCCTGCACCTCGGCGAGGATCGGCGCGACTTCCTCAGGATGCGCGGCGCAATAACTCGCCAGCCGGGCGCGCGCGTAAGGGAACAGCACGTCGGCGACGAAGGAGATCGACGATGTCGTCCCCTCGATGTCGGTCACGATCGCCCCAATCTTACCTTCGGCAGTCACGCGTCGGCGCGCTCGAGCCGGGGGAAGCGGTCGGCGATATCGTCGCCGGTGAATTGCGCGATCCAGCCGTCGGGATTGAGGAACAGCCGGATCACGGTGAACTTCGGCGCCGCGCCCATATCGAACCAGTGCCGCATGCCCGCAGGCACCGAAATCAGGTCGCCCTTGGTGCACAGCATGTTGAACACGCGGCCGCCTTCATGGAGCGTGAACAGCCCTTCGCCATCCACGAAGAAGCGGATTTCGTCCTCGGCATGGGTGTGTTCGGACAGGAATTTGGTGCGGATCGTCGCGCGGTCGGGGTGGTCGGGGGTCACGCCCATCACGTCGATCGATTGATAGCCGTCGGCCGCCACCAGCCGCTCGATCTCGGGCGCATAAGCCGTCAGCACCTCCTCGGCGCTCTCGACCGGCCGCGTCGGCCAGCGTTCGAACCGCACACCGATGCTCGCCAGCTCGAGCGCGATCCGTTCGGGATCACCCGTTTCCATCAGCAAGGCATTCGCGTCGCTGTCGCCGAAAATCTGCAAATGGCTCATCGCATGCTCTCCCGGAAACGCGCCTCGGCGAGTTCGGCGGCGACCATCCATTCGACGCCTTCGATCACCCGCTCGGCCTCGGCCATGTCGCGGCCCCAACCATAAAGGCCGTGCCCGCGGATAAGATAGGCCGGTGGCGGCGATTCCGCCAGCATCGCGGGCGCAAGCGCCCCGATGATGTCGGCCATGTCCTGGCTGTTGTCGACGATCGGCAAGTCGAACGCGGCGTCATGCGTGGTAAATCCCGGCAGCACTTTCAGCATTTCGTGGCCCGCAAGCGTATAGGCAGGCGCATCGGCATAAGCGCGGCTCATGCCGACGGCTTCAGGCGAATGGCTATGCAGCACCGCGTTCACATCCGGAAAGCGCGCATAAAGCGCCATGTGCAATGCGGTTTCGGCCGAAGGTTTCTTGCCGTCGAGCGAGCGGCCATCGGCGTCGACCGTCATCACCCCGTCCTCGGTCAACCGCCCCTTGTGCCAGCCCGACACGGTGATCGCGAAGCTGCCATCGGCCAGCCGCATCGAATAATTGCCAGCGGTGGCGGGTGCCCAGCCCTTGCTATCGAGCCAGCGCCCGGCGGCGATGATTTGGGCTGCGGCGTCGGGGAAAGTGGTTGCGGTCATTGCTGGGCTAAAGGGCCGGAGAGGACGCGAGCGGTAAAGGCGGGCATAGCGGGGTCGCAGCTCTGCAAGTGATGGACTGACGAAGGCACGGCTACGCCCATCGCCTTGTCACTTCGCCTAGCCGAAGCGCGTGCACAGCGCCAGCCACTCGGGCGGCCCTTCGAAGGCGGCGATGCCGAATCGTTGAGGTTGCCGCGTGGACCTCTGCGTTGTCCGAGACCGGATTGATTGCCCGTCGCTGGCGGCGCTTCAGTCCGCGGGGAATTGCCTTGAATTGCGGCGGCAGTTTCCTAAATCCACCAACTAACGGCGCGAGGCATAATCAGGGTGGTTCCGCCGCCACCGACACGCAGACCAAAGCGACGTGCGGGCGGTTAACCGAAAAGCGATGTTAGCATTGTGTGTTTAGTAAACTGTCACCGTAATTGTAATCCTGTCACCGTAATCCTGTAATCCCTCCACTCCAATGTCCCCATTGCGGCAGCTCATTACATTCGCCAAAAAAATCACATTTTTGCCAAATTAATACTTGTAACTATATGCTTATCATGTCTATAAATGAAGTATCGCTACAGCCGCATAAATGGTAAAGTTGGACCAGATATTCGTCATATGTTAGGCGAATGTTTATGATCTTGACTGTTTTCAGACGTTGCAACGTGATCAAGGCAAATCAAGGAGACAAGATATGGCAACCTCACCAGGCGGCTACGTCGATCCCAATAACTTAGACGTGATGGTGCCCACGTTCCCGTTAAATGATCCTCCGTTGACTGAGCCGCTTCAGCCGCAAGCGCCTCTGTTGAGCGACAGCGCGCCTATCATCAACGCAGCAATTGCGGCGGTCGCAGATATCAGCACGCCAGGCGGTAGGATCGTCCGACTTCCGCCAGGCAAGATCTATGTGGGCTCACCGATCGTTCTCTTGGACCGGGTCATCCTCGAAGGCGCCGGCGAACGACAGACTGAGCTTCACCACTTGCCTGGTATTACGACCCCGATGTTGCAGATGGGCAGCGGGCCAATAACCGAGGGCGCCATCCAGAATGTAACATTCTGGGGTAATGGCCTGCCCGACGAGGATGGCTTGGTCTTTAAGGCGGTCGGTAACGGCGGGATGCCTGACCATGGCGGACTTTGGTACTTCCTGCTGCACAAAGTGTTCATCAACAACATCGGCCGGAAATCGATCTTTCTGCACGCCAGTGGCACGGCCCCCGATGTGCTGAATCAGTTTATCACGTTCTCGAGCTGCGTGATCGCCAAATCTTTGCGCCCGGCGGGTCGCGCTTTGTCGGCAATCGGCAAGGTCGGTCAGGTCTATTTCACCGGACATAATCAGTTTGACCAGGTCTCCATGGGCTACCTGGCCGGATGCAATGTCTGCTTCAGTCGCGAGTTCGTTGGGCCTGCGGGTCAGCCTGGCGACGCTTACGACGCCTTCGGCGAGGGCAGCACGCTGCTACCGGGATGGAGCGTAGTGGGCGACGCAGCACCATATGGGTGCGAGATCGCCAACCTCACTGCGCAGAACGCAACGACCGCCATTGTGATTGATCGCGGATCGGTGAATGTCCGAAACTGCTATTTCGAGAACAACAAGGTGTCAGTACGCGCACAGAACAGCGCTGTTGTACGCGTCGAAGATAGCGAGTTTCGCAACGCCGCCGGCCTTCTCGCCAGCGATAGCAATGGCATGATCGTCAAGAACGAAGCGGCGATTGTTACATACGGCGGCAACCTGACGACCGGAGCCATGGATCGAACCTACGGCGGCGAATTCCCGGGCCACTATCAGCAGTCGAAACCGGATTTCGTCTACGCTGTACGCAGTGGCGACGTTGTTTACGGCGAAGCGGTCCCTGGGAGCACGACAAAGCAATTTGGCATCGACACTAGCGCCAATGAGCTCGTCATCGGCAACACCACCGACTTTTTTGTCAATGGCGGAACAGCATCGCCAGTACGCTTGGACAACCTTCGCAGCTATCACGGACCTGGCACAACCATCCATTTCATGGCATTCGGCCTGATCAAGATCATGGGCTTCGGCAATATCACTTGGGCTGAGGGTCAGAGCGGCGGGGCTAGTGGTACCATGCTTCTGCGCCGGTTCGACACGATCACGCTCACACGTTTCACGGCGGCGGGCACCTGGACCATTACCGGCCGCTCGCTTCAAGAACTAACGGCTACCGCCATGCCGACGACCGGCTATTTCGAAGCTGGGGAGTTCGTACGGAACACCGCGGTGCCACCGAGCACGCCCCTGGGCGGTAAGCTGCTCTTCGGCTGGCTCCGAAAGACGACAGGCACTGACCATAACGCAGCGACCGATTGGGACCCGCTGTTTGCAACAACAAGCTGACCCCAGCTCACGCGCACGGCGGATACACCCTCCGCCGCGCGCGATAGAGACCAAGGTATCCCGCCATTTTTAGGATTACGGTGATGGTGCATTTAATTGACGAATTGAGGGGCATCGGTTAGCCAAAAGAGATGGCCCGACTAGCCCGATATGTGTTGCCCGGGGTGCCGCATCATGTAACTCAGCGGGGCAACGGGATTACGGTGACAGGATTACGGTGACAGTGCACTAAGTGCACCACCCTTCCAATGTAGGAAAACCTCTGCGACGCTCGGCATCGCTCTTTGACAATCGACAATGATTCGCTCCGCGCCCGACGCGAACCCGCGATCGCGGTGGCCACCCCCCCTGCGATGGTCGACACTTTTGTAACCTTTCGCGGCCCATGCCCGGTTCCGGGGGGGGCGCTTCGGCGTCAGCCTGTAATGGCGGGGCGTGGAGCGGGTAACGGGAATCGAACCCGTGTATTCAGCTTGGAAGGCTGCTGTACTACCATTGTACTATACCCGCGCCGGAGC
>JAIETY010000138.1 GCA_019744885.1 Sphingomonas sp. | reverse complement strand
CACGGCTATGCGCCGAGCTATCCTTCGACGGGCGTGGTCGATCCCGCCACTTTGCCGGGAGCACCGAAATGAGCGGTTCTTCGAACATCCTCCGCCTTGCCGTGATCGGCGGCGCCGCGCTGACCCTCGCCGGGTGCGAGATCGGCCATAAGAAGCTCGAGCAGACCGGCTTTCGCGGTACCGGTGGCGATCAGATCATCGCGGCGAGCCGGCTGGTCGCGCAGCCGGTCCCCGCGCCGCCCTTCGCGCTGCCCGCCGACGGTGGCCCGACGGCGGGTGAGACCTATCAGAATGTGCAAGTGCTCAAGGGCGTCAGCGCCGAGCGCTTCAACTATCTGATGGCTTCGATGAACAATTGGGTCGCGCCACAGACCGGCGATCCGGCGAAGGTTGGGTGCAATTACTGCCACAACCCCGAAAACATGGCCTCCGACGAGAAATATACCAAAGTCGTAGCGCGCCGCATGCTGCAGATGACGCAGAACATCAACGCCAACTGGTCGACCCATGTGAAGGGCACTGGCGTCACCTGCTGGACCTGCCACCGGGGCAATGCCGTACCGCAGTATAAATGGGCCATCGCGCCCGATCCCGGCGGGCGGGTGATGGGCAACAAGCACGGCCAGAACACGCCGGCCGCGACGGTTGCCTTTGCCTCGCTGCCCTATGACCCGTTCACGCCCTATATCAAGGGCGCGCAGACCGTCCGCGTTCAGGGCACTGTGCCGTTGCCGACGGGCAAGCCCGGGGCGTCAATCGCTCACACCGAGCAGACCTATGCGCTCATGATGCACATGTCGTCCGCGCTGAACGTCAATTGCACTTTCTGCCACAACACCGACTCGTTCAGCAGTTGGTCGAACAGCCGTCCGCAGCGTGTCGGTGCCTGGTATGGCATTCGCATGGTGCGTCAGGCCAATGACCAATACATCAACCCGCTCGCGTCGGTCTTCCCTGCCTATCGCAAGGGACCGCATGGTGATCCGTACAAGGTCAATTGCTCGACCTGCCACCAGGGCCTCAACAAGCCGCTGGGCGGGGTGAGCATGCTCGCCGATTATCCCATGCTGGTGGGTGCTGCCGGCGGTTCGGTGGCGGCGTCGCCGGTCAAGACGCTTGTCGCCGATCCCAATGCCACGGCCAAGAGCTGCAATGCCGATTTCGACAAGGCACTCGCGGGCAAGACGATCCAGTTCGACACCGGTGCGGCAACTGTCCAGCCGGTCTCAACCCCCCTGCTCGACACGCTCACCGAAATCGCCGGGCGCTGCTCGAACTTCAAGATGCTGGTCGAGGGGCATACCGACGCGGTTGGCGATGCCGCCAAGAATTTGACGCTCAGCGATTCACGCGCGGCGGCGGTCGAGCAATATTTTGTCGGCAAGGGTGTGAAGGCTGACCAGATTGCCGCCAAGGGCTTTGGATCGACCAAGCCGCTCGACACGTCGGGGACGCCAGCGGGGAACCAGCGTAACCGCCGCATCGAAATCAGCGTCGCGGCCAAGTAGCCGTTTCGCGTTGAACAAGGCCTAGAGGACGACGATGACTCTGTTCGGGGCCATCGTCGTCCTTCATGTTTTGGCGGGCGCCACCGGGCTGATTGCCTTTTGGGCGCCGATCGTGTCGCGCAAAGGCGGCAAGGTCCACCGCCGCTGGGGTGATGTCGCCGCGCGCGCGCTGATGACGGCGGGGGGCCTCGCGATCGCGATGGCGCTGCTGTCGCTCTACGGCCCTGAGCAACGCCTGCCGATGATCAAGGACCGCGCGCTGTTCGCGGGGTTGTTCGGCTGGATGATGCTCTACCTCGGGCTGCTGACGATCGGGTTCGCCGATTATGGGCTGGCGGTGGCGCGCTATCGCAGCAGCCGGGCGGAACTACGCGGGATGCGGCATCAGGCGCTGTTCCTGATCGTCATGGCTGCCGCGATCAATTGCGGCGTCGTCGGTTTCACGCTTGGCCAGCCGCTGATGATGCTGGTCGCGATGATCGGCCTCATCGCGATGGCGACGCAGCTTTTCTACATCTGGGCGCCCAAGGCGGCGCCGCGCGCTTACATCCAGCAGCATTTCCGATCGCTGCTCGGCATGGGCATTTCGGCCTATACTGCGTTCCTGTCGGTCGGGCTGATCCGGCTGGTGCCCGACCATGTCTTCAATCCCGTCATCTGGGCGGTGCCGAGCATCGTCGGGGTGTCGCTGATCATTATCTTCACGCTGCGGACCGCGCCGCCGCGCAAGGTCAGCGCCGCGTCAGGTCGCTGACGATCCGCTCGGCCGCGAGCCGGCCCGACAGGCTCGCCATCGGCAGCCCCGCGCCGGGATGCACCCCGCCGCCCGCCAGATAGAGCCCCGGCAGCTTGCTCGCCGCGCCCGGTCGCTGGAAGGGCGTGCGCCAGCCATGCGCGGCGAGGCCGTAGAGCGCGCCGCCCGTCGCCGGGAACAGCGCTTCATATTTCGCGGGCGACACCAGCAGCGCCGTCTCGGGCGTATAGGCGATGTCGAGCCCGCAGCGTTTGAGGAAGCCGAAGGTTGCCGCTTCGCACGCCGCCACTTCCGCCGCGCTCGGGCCGGGGCCATCGCCATTGGCAGGGGCGTTGACGATGAGCTGGAGCCGCTCCGGACCTTCACTTGTTCGCCCGCCACGATCGTCGCGGTCCTGCGCGCAGATATAGATCGTTGGCTTGGCCGGTAGCTGGCCGCGCCCGAAGATCGCCTCGAACTCGGCGCGATAATCATCCGAGAAGAACACATTATGCCGCACGAGCGGAAAGCCGCTGGTCGGCGCATTGACCATCCAGGTCATGCTCGACAGCGAGCGTTGCATCCGCTCGGCGCCCGGCGTCGCCCGCCGCGCGGCATCGCCGAACTTGCCGACCGCCAGCGCTGCCGGATCGGCGTTGCACAGCACCGCGCTGCCCCGCAGCTCCTCGCCATCCGCCAGCCGCACCCCGACCGCGCGCCCGCCCTCGACGATCAGCGCCTCGACACCGGCGTTGTAGCGGAAGGTCGCGCCGTTCCGCATCGCCAGCGCCTCGATCGCCTTGGCAATCGCGTGCATCCCGTCCTGCGCGAGCCAGACGCCTTGCTGCTCGACATGCGCGATCAGCATCAGCGTCGCGGGCGCGGCGAAGGGCGAGGCGCCGCAATAAGTCGCATAGCGCCCGAACAACTGCCGCAGCCGCGCATCCTTGAAATGCCGGGTGAGCGCGCGCCACAGCGACTGGTGCGGTTTGATCGCGAGTGCCTCGGGCAAGCGGCGCAGGCCAATGCGCGTCATCAAGGTAATCGGCGTGGGGCGGGTTCCTTCGAGGAAACTACCCAGCAGCACGTCGTAGATCGCCTTGGCCTCGGCGCTGAAGGCGCGGTAGCCACGGACTTCGGCGGCACCGAAGAAATCGCCGATCGAGGCTTCGCTCTCGGCCTGATCGGCGAACAGATCGAAGATGCCGCGATCGTCCCACGCGTGGCGCGCGAGTAATTCAGTGGGGGCGAGCCGCACTTCGCTCGCAAAATCGCCGCCCGCCTCGGCGAACAGCCGCTCGAACACCCACCGCATCGTGAACACGGTCGGCCCGGCATCGATCGCTGCCCCTGCGACCTGCACCTGGCGGAGCTTGCCGCCCGGCGTCGGCTGGCGCTCAAGCACCACAACTGGCAGCCCGCGCGCGGCGAGCAGCGCGGCGGCACTGAGGCCGCCCATGCCGGCACCGATGATGAGGACGGGGGCCTGGGTCATGGGGTCGTCGGGAGGAGGAGATTGGCCGCAGGCGATTGCATTGCGGCAGGGCTATCACGCGGGGGACGCGCGCAACAGGTGCTTTTTGGCGGTAGTTGGGGCGCGAAAGGTGTCAAAAGTCACGACCATCCCGGGGGGGCCTCGGCGTTCGATCCACGCGCGCGGTGGCACTCGCTCAGCGGGCAAAGGGGATTCGATTGTCAAAGAGCGCGTCTAACCTACGCTCTCACAGCTTTTCCGACATTTGAAGGGGGGAACCGGCTCCATCCGCTCGTTTCGAGCGAAGTCGAGAAACGCGTGCGCCCCGCCCTTGGCCTGTTTCTCGACTTCGCTCGAAACGAACGGGTCAGGGTAAAGTTCTAGCGCGTAGGACGGGCTCCAGCAGCGCCAGCCCGGTGATGCCACTGGGCCGGCGCCGTCACGGATCAGGCGGTGGCGAGGCGTTTGTTTTGCGGGAACATGAAGCCGCGGGCTTCGTCGTCCATTTCGGTCTTGAACTGGAATTGGCTGGCCAGCGCGGCGGCACGCTCGGCGGCGGGGCGGATGCTGATGGCGTCGAAATGGCGCTTCAGATGGGGGAATTTGTCCCAGCCCTCGGCCCCGAAGATGAACGGCACCGGGCGGCCCCAGCCCCAGAATGCCATGTCGACAATAGTATAGCTGTCGCCGACGATGAAGTCGCGCGTGCCAAGCTGGTCTTCGAGCAATTGCCAGTGCCGCTCGGCCTCAAAGCTGTAGCGGTTGACGGCATAATCCTTGGGGTCGGGCGCGAAATATTTGAAGTGGACATGCTGGCCGGTGTACGGTCCGATGCCGGTGGCGATGAACATCAGCCATGACAGCAATTGCGCGCGCTCGGCCGGGGTGTCGGCACCCAGAAACTGGCCGGTCTTGTACGCAAGGTGCAGCAGGATCGCGGTCGAATCGAACAGGACCGCATCGCCATCGACCAAGGCGGGCGTTTTGGCATTGGGGTTGATCGCGAGAAATTCGGGCGCGAATTGCTCGCCGCGTCGCGTATCGACCGGGACGATCTCATAATCGAGCCCCGCTTCTTCCAGGAACAGCGCCACTTTGGCCGGGTTGGGCGTGGGGTGGTAATAGAATTTGATCATCGATCGTCTCCTGGGGTGAACGCAACGCCGGGCCGCGCGCGGTCATCGACGCGCAGCTCGAAAATATCGGGGCGCGCATAATGGCCGACGACGTCGAAGTCATAGCGTGCGCGGATGATCTCGGCCGGATCGATCGTCGCGGTGACGAGCCCGGTGTCGTCTTCGAGTGGCCCGGCGAGCACATCGCCGAGTGGCCCCACGATCATGCTGCCGCCCCGGATCAACGGCTTGTCGTCGGGCCAGCCGTCGCGTGCCAGGCCCAGCGCGGCGGGGCTCGGCTGGACCTGACAGGCGCAGACGACGAAGCAGCGGCCTTCATGCGCGATGTGGCGCATACTGCTGCGCCAGATATCGCGATCATCGACGGTGGGGGCGCACCAGATCTCGACGCCCTTGGCATACATTGCCGTGCGCAGCAGCGGCATGTGGTTTTCCCAGCAGATCGCCGCGCCGAGCCGCCCGGCGCGGCTGTCGATCACGGGCAGGGTCGATCCGTCGCCCAGCCCCCAGATGAGGCGTTCGGCAGCGGTCGGCATCAGCTTGCGGTGTTTGGCGACGAGACCCGCGGCGGGATCGAAGAACAACGCCGTGCAGAAAAGCGTCGCGCCCTGCCGCTCGATCACGCCGATGACGATGCTGGCGCCCGTGCGCGCCGACAGGCCGGCGAGCGCGGCGACTTCGGGGCCGTCAAGGTCGATCGCCTGCGCGTGATAGGCAGCAAAGGCGGCGCGCCCTTCGGGCAGGCGATAGCCGAGCCGCGTGCCAAAGCCCTCGCCCTTGGGATAGCCGCCGAGCAGGGCTTCGGGCATCACGACGACGGCCGCACCGGAAGCGATGATCGCGGCTTCGTAGCCAAGGATGCGATCGAGCGTGGCGGCGGTGCCTGCGGGATCGGTGCCGAGCTGGAGCGCGGCGAGCGTGACGGGGTCGACCATCTGCGAACCCTAGCAGCGCGGGCGGCGGCTGGGAACGGCGTGGGGGTGCGCGGTTGGACCAGCCAAGAGCGGGCGAGGGCAGCAGTGATTGCTTGACTCATGATCGCCACAAGCCGAATTAGAACATATCAGGAACACATATGCCCGATTCGGCGGACATCATTGCCAGTTTGCGGCAGCGCATTGCCGCTGTCGAGCGCGTGCGCGCGGTGGCGGCGCCGTGTCTGGTCGCGACCGGGCATGCGGGGATCGATGCGGCGCTCGGCGGGGGATTGGCGCGGGCGGGGCTGCACGAAGTGTTTGGCCAGGCGCAGGACGATAGCGGTTGCGCGGGCGGCTTTGCGGCGATGCTCGCCAGCCGGATTGCGGGGGCCGACCCGTCGCCCGCCACGATCTTCTGGCTGCGCGAGGCGAGTGCCGAGCGGCGTGGCGGGTGTTTGCATGCGCCGGGGCTGGCCGAACTCGGGCTCGATCCGGGGCGGGTGGTGCTGGGCGTGCTCGACGATCCGGCGAGCTTGCTTAAGGTCGCCAACGACGTCGTGCGCTGCCCCGATGTCGCGGTTGCGGTGATCGAGCTGTGGCGCGAACCGCGCGTGCTCGACCTCACCGCGAGCCGGCGACTGGCGGTGGCGGCCGAGGCATCGGGCGTGACGGTGCTGATGCTGCGCGCCGAGGCCGAGCCTTCGCCGAGCGCCGCGCATACGCGCTGGTCGGTGGCGGCGGCGACTGCCGCACCGCTCGACGCCGAGGCGCCGGGGCATCCGACGCTTGATGTTCAATTATTGCGCCAGCGCGGCGGTCGCGCCGATTTGGGCTGGCGCGTGGAGTGGGACCGTGACGCGAAGATTTTCCGAGACGCGGCGCTTTCTGGCGCTCTACTGGCCACATCTGGCAGCGGACCGCTGGCGCCGCACGAACGGCGCTCAGGATAAGCCACTCGTTTTCACCGCCAAGCGGCGCGGGGCAATGCGGATCGTTGCGACCTGCGAAGGCGCGCGGGGGCTGGCCGGGCTGACGCTCGCCGATGCGCGGGCGCGCGAGCCCGATCTGGTCGCGATCGACGCCGATCCGGCGGGCGATCTCCACATGCTCGAACGCATCGCCGATGGCTGCGACCGCTATACGCCGATGGCAGCACTCGACAGCGATGCCGGGGTGACGCTCGACGTCACCGGCTGCGGTGACGCGGAAGCGATTGCCGATGATGCCGCGACCAGGCTGGCAGCAGCAGGGTGGCAGGTGCGGCATGCGCTGGCGGGGACGCCCGAGGCGGCGCAGGCGCTCGCCCGTTACCAGACTGCGCCTGCGAGCGACGAGGCGGCGGCGGTGCGGCGCTTGCCGATTGCGGCGCTGGAGGCCGATGACGAGACCGAGCTGGCGCTGCGCCGGGCGGGGCTCAAGACGATCGGCGATCTGGCCGCGCGCCCGAGTGCACCGCTGGTCGCGCGCTTCGGGGCCGATGTCGGCGACCGGCTCGCGCGGTTGCTCGGCAAGTCCGACAGCCGCATCACGCCGCGCCGTGCCCCGCCGGCTTTGGTGTTCGAACGCCGCTTTGCCGAGCCGATCGCGCGCACGGAGTATGCGCTCGAAATGCTCGGCGAACTGGCGGCGGAGGCCGAAGTCGCGCTGGCCGAGCGGCATATGGGCGGGCGGCGCTATGCCGCGCGGCTCTATCGCAGCGACGGCGTGGCGCGCGACCTGAGCGTCGAGGCGAGCCTGCCACTGCGGGGTGCCAAGGATGTGATGCGGCTGTTCGGCGAACGGCTCGATGCGCTTTCCGATCCGATCGATCCGGGGTTCGGCTTTGACCTGATCCGGCTCGCGGTGCCGTTGCTCGAACCGATGGCGCCGACGCAGTTGCAATTGGAGGGCGGGGCGGTCGCGGAAGGCGAGCTGGCGGCGCTGATCGACCGGCTGAGCGCGCGTGCGGGCAAGGGCAAGTTCCGGCGGCTGCGCCCGCGCGACAGCCATATCCCCGAGCAAGCCGTGCTCGCGCTGCCCGCGATCGACGCGCCGCAAGCCGTCGATTGGGACGCGCCCGAAGTCGGCGAGCCGCCGTCGCGGCCGATCCATTTGTTCGATCCGCCGCAGAAGATCGACGTGATCGCCGAAGTCCCCGACGGTCCGCCGCACCGCTTCCGCTGGCGGCGCGGGGTGCATGAAGTGACGCGCTTCGAAGGCCCCGAGCGGATCGCCGCACAGTGGTGGAAGCGCGACGATAACCAGGGACTGACGCGCGATTACTACCGCGTCGAGGATGCGCGCGGGCGGCGGTTCTGGATCTTCCGGCATGGGCTTTATGGCGCCGAGCGGGTGGCGCCGGGGTGGTATATGCATGGGCTGTTCGCGTGAGTGCGGAACTGGTCGCCGCGAGTAATTATTCGTTCCTGCGCGGGGCGTCGCATCCCTCGGACATGGTCGCGACCGCGCTCGCGCTGGGCTTGCGCGGGATCGGGATTGCCGATCGCAATACCGTGGCGGGGACGGCGCGGGCGCATCTCTCGCTCCGTGAGGCGCGCGAGGCGGCGGCGGAGGCGGGGCTGCCGTCGCTCGATTTCAAGCTCGCGGTCGGGGCGCGGCTGGTGTTCGCCGACGGCACGCCCGACATCGTTGCCTACCCCGCCAACCGTCGTGGCTGGGGGCGGCTGTGCCGGTTGCTGACGGTGGGCAATCTGCGCGCGCAGAAGGGGAGTTGTATTCTCAGGGTAGACGATCTGCTCGGGCATGCCGACGATCTGCTGCTGATCGTGATGCCCGAGACCAGCGTCGATCCGGCGCAGACGGTACCGCTGCATCATTTGCGCGAGCGGTATGAGCTGGCGGTCGATCCACCGACCAATGTGGTGGCGTTGCGACCGGCAAGCGAGCCTCAATCCACCAACCCCCAACCGTTAGTGTCGAGCGAAGTCGAGACACGGGAGGCTGAGGTTGTGTCGCTGGTGGCCCGTCCCTCGACTGCGCTCGGGACGAACGGGGGAGGGATTGATAGGGTAGTGAGGAGACTGAAATCCGTCGCCCCCGACCGCGTCTGGCTCGCCGCAACCTTCGCATTTCACGGTCGCGACCGGCGCCTGCTCGCGCGGCAGCAGGCGCGCGCCGAGCGGCTTGGGGTGCCGCTGATCGCGACCACCGATGCGCTGTTCGCCGATCCCGCCGCTAGGCCGCTGCACGACATCCTCACCTGCATCCGCCACGGCACCACGATCGCGGCGGCGGGCAAAAGGCTCGAAGCCAATGCCGAGCGCCACCTGAAACCGCCGGCCGAAATCGCGCGCCTGTTCGCCGATTGCCCCGAAGCCGTGGCCGAGACCGACCGGCTGCTCGATCAGGTCAACTTCTCGCTTGACCAGCTGCGCTACGAATATCCGCACGAGCAAGTCCCCGAGGGATGGGAGGCGATGGCGTGGCTCGAACATCTCGCGCTCCAAGCCGCACGCGCACGCCATCCGGAGGGCATTCCCGACCGGTTGCAGAAAATGCTCGACGAGGAATTCGCGCTGATCCGCAAATGCGATTACGCTTATTATTTCCTGACCGTCCACGACATTGTCCGCTTCGCACGCAGTTGCGACCCGCCGATCCTGTGCCAGGGGCGCGGCTCGGCGGCGAATTCGGCGGTGTGTTTCCTGCTTGGCATTACCTCGGTCGATCCGATGCAGCACGACCTGCTGTTCTCGCGCTTCGTGTCGGAGGAGCGCCGCGAGCCGCCCGATATCGACGTCGATTTCGAGCATGAGCGGCGCGAGGACGTGATGCAGTATATCTACCGCCGCTATGGCCGCGACCGCGCCGGAATTGCCGCGACCGTCATCCATTACCGCCCGCGCAGTGCCGTGCGCGAAGTCGGCAAGGCGCTCGGCTTTACCGAGGATGTGACGACGCGGATCAGCAGCACCGTCTGGGGCAGCTATGCGAGCGCGATGGAGGAAAAGCGCTTTGCCGAAACCGGCTTCAGCCTTGCCGATCCCAATATCCAGCGGCTGAAGTCGCTGGTCGACCAATTGCTCAATTTCCCGCGCCATTTGTCGCAGCATGTCGGCGGCTTCGTGCTCACCCAGGGACGGCTCGACGAAATGGTGCCGATCCACAATGCCGCGATGGAGGACCGGACCTTCATCGAATGGGACAAGGACGACATCGACGCATTGGGGCTGATGAAAGTCGATGTGCTCGCGCTGGGGATGCTGACGTGCATCCAGAAGAGCTTCGAGCTGATGCGCGCGCATGCCCTCGGCGATTATGAGCTCGACAGCATTCCGGCTGAGGACACGGCGACCTATGACATGCTGTGCAAGGGCGACAGCATCGGCGTGTTCCAGGTCGAAAGCCGCGCGCAGATCAACATGCTGCCGCGGCTGAAACCGCGCAAACTCTATGACCTGACAGTGCAGGTCGCGATCGTGCGGCCGGGGCCGATCCAGGGCGACATGGTGCATCCCTATCTGCGGCGGCGGTCTGGACTCGAGAAGGTCGAATTTCCCTCGCCCGCCCCGCCGCACGATCCGAACGAGTTGCGGACCTTGCTGGGCGAGACTTACGGCGTGCCTTTGTTCCAGGAACAGGCGATGAAGCTCGCGATCGTGGCGGCCGCCTTTACGCCGGGCGAGGCGAACCAGTTGCGGCGCGCAATGGCGACGTTTCGGCATGTCGGGGGCATGGACAAGTTCCGCGAGAAGCTCGTCGGCGGGATGGTCGCGCGGGGCTACGCGCAGGACTTTGCCGAGCGTTGCTACAGCCAGATCGAGGGGTTTGGCTCCTACGGCTTCCCCGAAAGCCATGCGCTGTCGTTCGCGCGGCTGGTGTACGTCTCGTCGTGGATCAAGTGCCACCAGCCGGCGGTGTTCGCCGCCGCCTTGCTCAATTCGCAGCCAATGGGATTCTACGCGCCCGCGCAGATCGTCCGCGACGCGCGCGAGCATGGGGTTGAGGTGCGCGGGATCGATGTCAATGCGAGTGGGTGGGATAATAGCCTAGAGATCATTGCCCAACCAAACCCGTTCGTGCCGAGCGTAGTCGAGGCACGGGCCCCAAGCGTGTCGCTCGACTGCCCGCCCCTCGACTGCGCTCGGGACGAACGGGGGAGGAGGGTACACGCCCTCCGCCTCGGTTTCCGCCAGATCACCGGTTTCCGCCGCGACTGGGCCGAGGCGATTGCGTCCGCCCGCCTCAAGGGCCCTTTCACGGCAATCGAAGAGATCGCTCGTCGCGCCGATCTCCCCCAACGCGCGCTGCGCTTGATCGCCGATGCTGATGGCTTCGCATCGCTGAAGCTCGACCGCCGCACCGCGCTGTGGGACGTGCGCCGCACGCCGACCGGCGAACTCCCGCTGTTTGCGGCTGCCCGTGCGCGCGAACTGGGGGCTGAGGGCGATTATGCGCTCCCCACCATGACCGATGCCGAGCATGTCGTCGCCGATTACCAGATGACGCGGTTGTCGCTCAAAGCGCACCCGATGAGCTTCCTCCGCGCCGACCTCGCCGCCGAGGGGATCGCGAGTTGCGCGCAGACGAGTGCCGCGAAGAACGGCCAGCGCATCCGCACCGCGGGGATCGTCCTCGTCCGCCAGCGCCCCGGCAATGGCAATGCGATCTTCATCACGATCGAGGATGAAACCGGCGTTACCAATATCGTGCTGTGGGCGAGCCGCTTCGAACGCTATCGCCGCGAAGTGATGGCGTCGCGGCTGATGCTGGTCGAAGGCGAAGTGCAGAAAAGCCCCGAAGGCGTGATCCACTTGATGGCCAACCGCGTGATCGACCGCACCGCGATGCTCGATACGCTGTCCGAACGCGGCAACACGCCCGTCGAGCGCAGCCGTGCCGACGAATTCGACCACCCGCCGCACCCGCGCTCAATGTCCAACCGCCACCGCCCCGGCGGCGGTCACCCACGCGATGTGCGCATCATTCCGAAGTCACGCGACTTTCATTGAGCCACGCAGGTCAAATAGAGTTGAATATCAAAACCAAACACGCATACGACCAACAGTATATGCGGCGACTCGGAGCGGGCTCCATGCATTCAAAGATCAGCCATTTTTGGCGAATTTCAATCTTTCTGGCCGCCCAATTTGCGCTCTCCCAGCAGGCGTATGGCCAGCAGCAATCCCCACCTTTAGAGCTTGGTACGCCGGGGCAGCCTCCCATTCCGACGCTGCCCGCACCCGACCCGATCGAGTTTGCCGACCCGGCGACGACAGCCGAATATAACAGGCTCGAGCGGGAGAGGGCAAAAATCGGTAAAGAGTACAGTGCATTTTTTTATAATAAGGAGAATATTTTCCTTAGATATTGCTTGCCATACTTTGATTCAAATGAAGAGCGTTGGCTTCAAGGTCAGAGCCTTGTTGGAGAATACATTAGATTGGAAATGTTGCGGCGGAAGGTAATATTATCCGAGTTAGAATTTGCTACTGATCTCGCTAAGCGGCGAGAAGCAATATCCGGAATACATATCGATGATCTATTATATTATTTAAAGTCTGAATTGAAGGAAATCGACAGTAAATTTATCGATGAGATAAATTTAATACGTCGTGGCCTCTTAAAAGATCGTTGTTTGGCTGCTATCAGCGGATCTCCGTTGCTTCCGGACACTAAAAACGAGAAATGATGTTTATGCTCACTCGCCCCGAATTATTCTCTTGTTATAATCACTTAACTAGCGCTTGGCAGGGTTCGCCGCTACCGGGCCGTCGCGCGCCGCATCGAGCAGCGCATCGCCGCCAAGCGTGCGGTAGAGCGTGACCTTGTTCGCTGCTTCGGTCAGCCGGGTTGCGGCGAGGCTCCGCTGGGCCTGGTAGAGATTGCGCTGGGTGACGAGCGTCGCGAGGAAAGTGTCGATCCCGCCGCGATAACGCGCGTCGCTCAGCCGGTAGCTGTCGGCGGCGGCGGCGGCTTGCCGTTCCTGGGCGGCGAGCTGATCGCCGATCGTGCCGCGCCGCGCGAGCGCATCGGCGACTTCGCGAAACGCGGTCTGGATCGTGCGCTCATAGGTCGCGACCGCCGCGTCGAACTGCGCGCGCGCCTGATCGAGCCCGGCCTTGTTGCGGCCGCCGGCGAACACCGGATAGCTGAGGCCCGGTGTCGCCGAATAGTTGAACGCGCGCGTGGTGAAGAGCTGGCTCAGCCCGTTCGAGGCGAGCCCGGCAAAAGCCGTGAGCGACAGGCGCGGGAACAGCGCGGCGCGCGCAGCGCCGATCTCGGCATTGGCGGCGCGGAGTTGATATTCGGCCTGCACGACATCGGGGCGACGCAACAGCACGCTGGAGTCGAGCCCGGCGGGCAGCGCAGCCACCGTTGGCGCGGCTTCCTCAATCGATTGGGGCAGCAGTGCCGGATCGACGCTCGCGCCGACCAGCAGTTCGAGCGCATTGATGTCCTGCGCGAGCGCGGTCGTTTGCTCGGCGAGGTCGGATTCGGCGGTCGCCAGCGTCAATTCGGCCTGAGCAAGGTCGGTGCGCGGGGCAACGCCGCCGTCGACGCGGGCTTTGGTCAGCGACACGCTGCGCTGGGCATTGGCGCGGGTCTGCTGCGCGATTGCGAACAGGCTCTGGTCGGCGCCATATTGCAGCCAGGCCGCGGCGATATCGCCGACGAGCGCGAGCCGCGTGGCATGCGCGCCCGCTTCGGTCGCGAAATAGCGGTCCTGCTCGGCGCGGCTGAGCGCGGCGAGGCGGCCGAACAGGTCGATTTCGAACGAGGTCACGCCAAGGCCGAGGCTATAGTTGGTGCGCTGCCCGCCCGTCACCGGCGACCCGCCGACATTGCTGCGGCCGGTGCCGGGATCGACGATCGCGACGGTGTTGTTGCTGTTGATCAGCGGCAGTTGTTCGGCGCGCTGGATGCGATATTGCGCGCGCGCCGACGCGACATTGGCGGCGGCGATGCGCAGATCGCGGTTGTTGGCCAGCGCCTGCTCGATGATCTTTTGCAGGCGGGTATCGCGGAAAATATCGCGGTAGCTGATGCTGGGCAGCGCTTCGCCATTGGCGGCATAGGCGGGGCCGGTCGGAAAGGCCGGGGGCACGGGCGCCGCTGGCCGGGTTTCCTTCGGCACGAATGAACAGCCGCCGAGCAGCAGCGCGAGCAGGGCGACCCGCTTCATGCGGCGGGCTCCGGCGGAGTGCTAGGCGTGCGCTTGACCTTCTTGAGCGTATCGCGCGCAGTGCGGCGCACGATCACGAAGAACAACGGGATGTAGAACACCGCGAGGATCGTCGCGGTCAGCATCCCGCCGATCACCGCCGTGCCAATCGCGATGCGCGAATTGGCGCCCGCGCCGGTCGAAATCGCCAGCGGCAACACGCCGAAGATGAAGGCAAGGCTGGTCATCAGGATCGGCCGCAAGCGAATGCGCGCGGCTTCGACCGCAGCTTCGATGACGCGCTTGCCCTGCTTTTCGGCTTGTTCGGCAAATTCAATCATCAGGATCGCGTTTTTGGCGGCGAGCCCCATCGTCGTCAGCAAGCCGATCTGGAGATAGACGTCGTTGATCAAGCCGCGCAGCGACACCGCAAACACCGCACCGACCAGCCCGAGCGGAATGATCAGCAGCACCGCAATCGGGATCGTCCAGCTTTCGTACAGCGCGGCGAGGCACAGGAACACGACCAGCAGCGACAGCGCGTAGAGGTAAGGCGCCTGCCCCGACGACAGCCGCTCCTGAAACGACAGCCCCGCGAGCGCGGTCGTCGTGCCGGTGTATTTGGCGGCGAGCTGCTCCATCCGGTTGAGCGCTTCGCCCGAGCTATGCCCGGGCGCGGCTTGCCCCGAAAATTCGAACGACGAAATGCCGTTGAAGCGGGCAAGCGACGGCGGCGCTGCCGACCAGCTCGTGCGCGCGAACGATGCGAAGGGCGCCATCGATCCGTCCGACGCACGGACATACCATTGCGACAAATCCTCGGGCGAGACGCGATACGGCGCGTCGCCCTGGACATAGACGCGCTTCACGCGGCCACGATCGTTGAAGTCGTTGACGTAGCGCCCGCCCCAAGCGGTCGACAGCGTGCTGTTCACATCGGCTTGCGACAGCCCCATCACTTGCATCTTGGCTTGATCGAGGTCGACCTTGAGCGTCGGCTGATCGTCGAGATCGGTCAGCCGCACCTGCGCGAGCACCGGATCGGCGAGCGCTTCGGCGAGCAATTTGTCGCGCGCGGCCTTGAACTCGGCGCGCGACAGGCCGCTCGAATTGAGCAGTTCGAGCGTGAAGCCGTTTGACTGGCCAAGGCCACGAATGGCGCCGGGGACGAGCACATTGACGCGCGCGTCGCGGAAGCCCTGAAACGCCTGGGTCGCGCGCTGGGCAATCGCGTCGGCGGCATTGGCGCTGCCGTGCCGGTCGGCCCAATCGGCGAGCGAGACGAAGCCGCGCCCCTGATTCTGCCCCGCAGGCCCACCGCCACCGCCGCCGCCGACGGTCAGCAGCGCTTTCACATTGGCCTTTTCCTGTTTGAGAAAATATTGCTCGACGCGCTCCTGCACCGCATTGGTGCGCACCTGCGTGGCGCCCGGCGGCAGCGTGAACTGCAACTGGAGCGCGCCCTGATCCTCGGTCGGCAGAAAACCGGTGGGCAGGCGGAAGAACAGCAGCACGAGGATCGCAGCGACGGCGGCATAGATCAGCAGGAAGATCAGCTTGCGGTCGACGATCTTTTCGATCGAGCCGGCATAGGCATTGGTCATCCGGTCGAAACGGTCGTTGAACCAGTCGCGCGCGGGCGCGGTCTTGCGCGAAATCCAGCCGTCCTGCCGCTCGTCCATCCGGCGCTTGAGCAAGGTCGAGGTGAGCGCGGGCGACAGGATCAGCGCGACCAGCACCGACAAGACCATCGCCGACACGATCGTGATCGAGAATTGGCGGTAGATGACGCCGGTCGACCCGCCGAAAAACGCCATCGGCAGGAACACCGCCGACAGCACCAGCGCAATCGCGATCAGCGCGACGTTGATTTCCTCCATCGATTTGATCGTCGCGTCGCGCGGCGTCATTTCCGGATTTTCATCCATCAACCGCTCGACATTTTCGACCACGACGATCGCGTCATCGACGAGCAGGCCAATCGCGAGCACCAGCCCGAACAGCGTCAGCGTGTTGATCGAAAAGCCCGCAATCGCAAACACCGCAAAGGTGCCGAGCAGCACCACGGGCACCGCGATCGTCGGAATGAGCGTCGCGCGCCAGCTTTGCAGGAACACGAACATCACAATCACGACGAGGATGACAGCTTCGATCAGCGTCCAGACGACTTCCTCGACCGACAGCTTGATGAACAGCGTCGAGTCGGACGGGTAGGCGACGGTGAAGCCCGTCGGCATTGCCTTGGTCAGCTCGGCGACTTTCGCTTTCACCAGTTCGGCGGTCTTGAGCGCGTCGGCACCGGGGGCGAGCGACACCGCGAAACCCGCGCCGGGGTGGCCGTTGATGCGGCTGCGCACGGTGTAATTCTCGGCACCCAGCTCGACACGGGCGACATCGCTCAGCCGCACGATCGCGCCGTCGCGGGTGGTTTTCAGGATGATGTTGCGAAATTGCTCGGGCGTGCTGAGCCGCGACTGCGCGGTCACGGTGGCGTTGAGCATCTGCGTCGGCGGCACCGGCTGTCCGCCGATTTCGCCCGCCGCGATTTCGGTATTTTGCGCCTGAAGCGCGCTGACGACGTCGCCGGGGATCAAGCCATAACCGGCGAGCTTTTCGGGATTGAGCCACACCCGCATCGCATATTGCGCGCCGAACACATTGGTGTCGCCGACCCCGGCGACGCGGCCGATCGGGTCCTGCAGGTTCGAAATCAGATAGTCGGAGACGTCCTGATTGGTGCGCTTGTCGGTGGTGTCGTAGATGGCGAAGATCATCAGAAAGTCGGGGTTCGACTTGGTGACGGTCAGGCCCTGCTGCTGCACTTGCTGGGGCAAGCGGCTGATCGCTTGCTGGACTTTGTTCTGGACCTGCACCTGCGCAATGTCGGGGTTGGTGCCCTTTTCGAAGGTTGCCGAAATCGTCGCCTGGCCGCGCGAGCTCGACGAAGCGGTAAAATAGAGCAGCCCGTCGACGCCGGTGAGCTGCTGCTCGATGATCTGCGTAACGCTATTCTCAAGCGTTTCGGCCGAGGCGCCGGGATAGGTCGCGCGGATATTCACCTGCGGCGGGGCGACATCGGGATATTGCTCGATCGGTAGCGACAAGATGCCGCCGATACCGCCCAGCATGATGATGATCGCGATCACCCAGGCGAAAATCGGCCGATCGATGAAGATGCGCGAGATCACGTCTCGCTCAGCCGCCGCGCTTGCCGTTGCCGGGGGGCGGTGGCGCGATCTTCTGCGGCGACCCGGCGGGGACGGGCTTCACCGGCTTGCCGGGCTTGGCGTTGACTGTGCCCTCCGTGATCACCTTGTCGCCGGGCTTGAGCCCTGCGGACACGACCCAATCCGCCCCCTGTGTGCGATCAGCCGTGACCGCGCGCTGCTCGACCTTGTTGCCGGGGCCGACGATCAGCACGGTCGCATTGCCCTTGGCATCGCGCGCGACACCCTGCTGCGGCACCAGATAGACATTGCCGGTGATCGACTGGGCAAAACTTGCGCGCACGAACATGCCCGGCAGCAGCAGACCTTGCGCATTCGGGAAGCGCGCACGCAGCGTCACGGTGCCAGTCGCTTCGTCGACAGTGACTTCGGTGAATTCAACCTTACCGGTCGCGCCATAATCGCTGCCGTCTTCGAGCTTCAGCCGGACCACGGCCTGCGTCGGCATCGCGCCGCCTTGCGACAGCGTGCGCCGCAGCGCCAGCAGATCGGACGCCGATTGCTTGATGTCGACATAGATCGGGTCGAGCCGCTGGATCACCGCGAGCGGTTCGGTCTGGTTGGTGGTGACGAGCGCACCCTGGGTGAACAGTGACCGGCCGATCCGCCCGCTGATCGGCGCGGGCACGCTGGTGAAGCGCAGGTTGATCCGCGCGGTCTGGAGCGCCGCACGCGCCTGCGCCACGCTCGCTTGCGCTTGGCGTGCCTGCGCGAGCGCGTCGGTATAATCCTGCTTGCTCACCGCTTCGATGTCGGCAAGCGGCTTGAAGCGGTCGGCCTTGATTTGCGCGGCGGCGGCGGCGGCCTCAGCACTGGCGAGATTGGCGCGCGCCTGATCGCCGCTCGCGCGGTAGAGGCTGGGGTCGATCTGATAGAGCGTCTGACCCGCGCGCACGAGGCTGCCTTCGGTGAACAGCCGCTGGCGGATCAGCCCCGATACCTGCGGGCGGACTTCAGACGTCTGATAGGCGGCAGTGCGGCCGGTGAGTTCGGTGACGAGCGGCGCGCTGCCCGGCTGGACGACGACATAGCCGACTTCGGGCGTGCGGTTCTTGCCCGCAGGGCCACCGCGCGCATCCTTGGTCTGGGCATCGCCGCCGCCGCAGCCCGACAGCAGGAGGTGGCCACCAATTGCTGCAACGCACGCAGCCCCCGCCGTCGGGCGCGGCTGGCGC
>JAIETY010000122.1 GCA_019744885.1 Sphingomonas sp. | reverse complement strand
GCTTCATCTTCGTTCCTTCGTCACTGCGACGAAGCCCCAACCCTCCTTAAATCACAACCTCAAATCTGTGCCATTGGTGCTGACGGGGAACAGACATAGGTGCCGTTCACGCGATAGCCGAAGTTCGTCGATCCGGCGTTGAGCGCCCCAAGCTCGGCATTGACACCGCGCGCACCGATGGCAATCACGCGCTTGTTGACGTCTAGCGGGCGGATCGTGCGAATGTCGACCGTGCCGGCCAGACCCTGGCCGATCAGCGAGGCAACCGGCGATTTATACACCACGACCTGGCTGATGACTTCCGACGGATATTGATCGAATTCAACCGCACGCGCGTCGCCGGTCGTGGTTTGCTCGCGACCGTTGAGCAGCGTGGCCGAGAGGTCGGGGCCGAAACCGCGGATCGAGATGACGTTCGCACGACCGTTGAGGCGCTGCGACGTCAGACCCGGCAGGCGGGCAATCGATTCGGCGATCGACGCGTCGGGCAGCTTGCCGATGTCTTCGGCCGTGACCGATTCGAGGATCTGGTCGCTCTTCTTCTTGGTGTTGGTCGCGCTTTCGAGTGACTTTTTGAAACCGGTGACGACGACATCGTCCTTGTCCGCGGCGGCCGCATCGTCGGCGGGCGCAGGGGCCGGCGCGGTCTGGGCAAAGGCAGCTGAGGCAGTCGTTGCCATCAAGCCGATCGCCAGCGCGCGCAGACCGCCGCGCATCGTTTTTTCAGCGAAAGCGGATTTGCTACGGATCATCTTCTTGTTGCCCCTCCTGATGGCCCATCTCCGCTTCTAACGGTAGATCGGGGCCGTGGTGATCGAAGCGCCTATATGCGCCCCAAATTTCTTCGTGTGCCTGAATGTGGCTATGCGGCCACAAAGCCAACAACATTACATACGTATTCAATAAGCCCCTTCCCCCTGCCGGGGCGGGTGGTTAGCGTGGCGCAACGACCAGGGAGACTGGCGGCACAGGAGAGGCGCAGCGCCGCCGCATGAAGGAAAAACCGACCTCTTTCGATATCGCGCAGCTCGCGGGCGTGTCCCAGCCGACGGTGTCGCGCGCGCTGTCGGGTAGCCCTTCGGTCAGCGAGGCGACGCGCAAGCGGATCGAGGCGATCGCGCGGCAGTTGAACTACACCGTCGACAAGAACGCGTCGTCGCTGCGGCGCGGCCAGTCGAACACGCTGGCGCTGCTGTTTTTCGAGGATCCGACGCCTGACCAGTCACTGATCAATCCGTTCTTCCTGTCGATGCTCGGCATGATCACGCGCACCTGCGCGTTGCGCGGCTATGACCTGCTCACTTCGTTCCAGCAGATGTCGAGCGACTGGCACGTCGCTTATGAAGACAGCCACAAGGCCGATGGCATCATCCTGCTGGGTTACGGCGATTATGAGGAGTATCGCGCGCGGCTCGACATGCTGATCGCGCAGCGCACGCATTTCGTCCGCTGGGGATCGGTGCAGGCGGGCGAGCCCGGCACGGTGATCGGCTGCGACAATTTTTCGGGCGGGCGCGATGCAGCGGCGCATCTGATCGCGAACGGCCGACGGCGGATTGCCTTCATCGGCCAGGCATCGAGCCATTACCCCGAATTCGACGATCGCCATCGCGGATCGTGCACCGCGCAGCGCGCCGCCGGGATCGAACCCGATCCGGCGCTGGTGGTCGATGCGCTCAACACCCAGCAGGCGGGCTATGACGCGGTCGGTGTCCTGATCGCGCGCGGAACCCCCTTCGACGCGATCTTCGCCGCATCGGACACAATCGCGATCGGTGCGCTGGCAGCACTGGAAGAGGCAGGGCTGCGCGTCCCCGGCGATATCGCGGTGGTCGGCTTTGACGATATCCCGGCAGCGAGCCTCACCCATCCGCCGCTGACGACGATCGCGCAAAATTATCTCGCGGCGGGCGAAGTGCTCGTCGACACGTTGCTCGGGCTGATCCGCGACGAACCGGTGGCCAGCGTCACCCTCCCCGGGCGGCTGGTCGTGCGGCGCTCAAGCGGCACCTGAAGGGGACGCAGGTACGCCGCCGCCGCTGGTCGAATCTGGTCGCAACGATTATGCCCACCAGCATGCGAGGGGCCAGCATCCAATCGCGCTCGCGTACCCTGCTCAGCGCCGCTTTGGCGCTCGCCTGCGCGACACCCGCCATCGCGCAGGACCAACGCCCGAGCGGCGGACCCAAATCGGCGAACGAACGCATGGTCGAAGAGAAGACCAAGCCGATTGTACTGTCGGCTGTCTATACCGCCGAGATCGACAGCAATGTCGACGGTGGTCTTGCGCGCGGCGTGCGCTATCTCGACAATCTCGACCTGCAAGTCGCCGCCGACGGCGACCGGCTGATCGGCTGGCGCGGCGCACGCGCGTTCGTCTATGTGCTGTATAACAACGGTACGTCCTTTTCGTCATCGCTGGTCGGCGACTATCAGACGGTGTCGAATATCGAGACCGGCATCCGCGCGCTGCGCCTGTTCGAGGCGTGGATCGAGCAGGATATCGGCGCATCGGCCTCGATCAAGGCCGGGCTGTACAATCTCAACTCGGAATTCGACACGACCCAGAGCGGCGCGCTGTTCCTGCTGTCGTCGCACGGGATCGGGCCTGATTTTTCGCAATCGGGCCAAAATGGCCCGTCGATCTTTCCGGTGACGTCGCTCGCAGCGCGCGGCGAGTTGCGGATCGGCCAGCGCTGGCGCGCGCGCGTCGCCGTGCTTGACGGGGTGCCGGGCGACCCCGAGCGCCCCGCGCGCACCGCGATCAAGCTGTCGGCCAGTGAGGGCGCGCTGATCGTCGGCGAGGTCGATTACCGGCGCGGCGGCACCAAGGCGGCGGTCGGCGGCTGGGCTTACACATCGCGCTTCGACGATGTGCTCGCGGGCGTCGGCGCGCCTTCGGGCCTCGGCAATCACGGTGTGTACGCGCTGGTCGAGCATCGCCTGCGCGGCGGCATCGATGATGACCCGGCGGGACTGTCGGGCTGGGTCCGGTTCGGGATCGCCGACGCACGCTACAACCCGGTGGTGAGCTATGTCGGCGGGGGGATTGTGCAGAGCGGCATTGGCAAACGCCGCGATGATCAGGTTGGGGTCTCGATTACGATGGCCAATTTCAGCCAGCGCTACCGCCGCGCGCAGGATTTGGCGGGCACCCCGTCCGATCGACGAGAGGTAATCGTTGAGGCGACATACAAACTCACGCTTACCGACTGGCTCAGCGTTCAGCCCGATGTGCAATATGTCGTCAATCCGGGCGGCCAGCCGACGCTCGGCGATGCGACGGTGATCGCCCTGCGCGTCAGGATCGGGCGCTGACCGACCACCCGACCGGGCTTGCGCATTCGAATTCAGCCATCGCCGGGATTGCCGCTCGGCGTCGACCCTGCCACGCTTGCTGCAACAAAACAGAAAAAATCGGGGAGATACGGTGAGCGAACGGCCACGCCAGTCAGCCTTGGGGCTTTGGAACATCTCATTCGGGTTCTTCGGCATCCAGATCGGCTTTGCGCTGCAAAACGCAAATATGAGCCGAATCTTCCAGACGCTGTCGCCGGATGATCCCAACATCCTCAACAAGCTGCCCGCGCTGTGGGTCGCCGCACCGCTGACCGGACTGCTCGTTCAGCCGATCATCGGACACATGTCCGATCGCACCTGGCTTGGCGCGCTGGGGCGGCGGCGGCCCTATTTCCTGACCGGCGCGATCCTCGCCGCGCTGTCGCTGTTCATCATGCCGCTCGCGCCCGCGCTGCTGTTCGCCGCCTTCATGCTGTGGATCCTCGACGCGTCGCTCAATATTTCGATGGAGCCGTTCCGCGCGTTCGTCGGCGATATGCTGCCCAAGGATCAGCATGCGTCGGGCTATGCGGTGCAGACGGCGTTCATTGGCGCGGGCGCTGTCGTCGGCTCGATCTTCCCCAAGCTGCTCGAATGGGCGGGCGTCGCCAATACCGCCGCAGCGGGGACGATCCCCGACACGGTGCGCTATGCCTTTTGGTTCGGCGGTGCGGCGCTGCTGATCGCGGTGGTTTGGACCGTAGTGTCGACGCGCGAATATAGCCCCGACGAAATGGCGGCGTTCGATGGTGGCCATGCGCATGACCAGGGCGAGACGATCCGCCTGCTCGCCGCGCGCACGCTGACGAGCAGCTTTGCGTGGATCGCGGGCGGTGTCGCGGTATTACTCTTCGTCTATCGCTATGCCCTGCAACAGGAAATGTATCTGCTCGGTGGTCTGCTGATTGCTTACGGCATCGCCAGCATTATCGCGATCCGGCTCGCGCGTGCCGGGCGCGGGGCATCGATGCTCGGGCATATCGTCGGCGATTTCTCCGGCATGCCGGTGCTGATGAAGCGGCTCGCGCTGGTCCAGTTTTTCAGCTGGTCGGCGCTGTTTATCATGTGGATCAACACGACCGCGATCGTCGCGCAATATTCCTATGGAACAAGCGATACGACGAGCGCGGCGTTCCAACGCGCGGGCAATTGGGTCGATGTGCTGTTCGCGACCTATAACGGCGTCTCGGCGGTGGCCGCGCTGACGCTGTTGCCGCTGCTGGCGGGCCGGGTCGGCAAGGTGCGCACGCACATGATCGGGCTGCTCTGCGGCGCGGCAGGCTATGCCAGCTTCTTCTTCATCCGCTCGCCCGAATGGCTGCTGGTGAGCGAAGTCGGCATCGGCATCGCCTGGGCGTCGATTATTGCGATGCCCTATGCGATTCTCGCCTCGTCGCTGCCGCAGTCGAAGCTCGGCATTTATATGGGACTGTTCAATGTCTTCATCGTCATTCCGCAGCTGCTCGTGTCGACGGTCATGGGGTCGGTGATGAAGGCCTGGTTCCCCGGCGAACCGATCTGGACGATGGCCTTCGCCGCCGTGGTGATGCTACTCGCGGCGCTCGCCACGCTGCGGGTGGATGAGGGCGCGCGATAGTACGGCTTCGCGCTTCCCTTAAATCGAACCCCCGTTTGCCCTGAGCTTGTCGAAGGGCTGTCCTTCTTTTGCCGGCCGGTTGCAAAAGAAGGACAGTGCTTCGACAAGCTCAGCACGAACGGTTCAAGGGCGGTCCCCTGTGATCGGCCGCGCGCTAACTCCCCACCGGCGGGGGGACGAGGCCGATCGCTTTCATCGCCACCGCCTGCACCGTCATCACCACCAGCCAGTGCAGCGCTTCACTGATCACGCCGCCCGCAGCCACGCGGCGATGCGCGAGGCTGATCGCGACGGCGGGCAGCACGAACCCGGCCCAGATCACAACAGCGCTGCCGATCGCCATCACCCACGGATCGGCCTTGGGCGGCGCGAGGATCAGCGCCCCCGCGAGGATCGCGGCCAGCCAGAATTCGCCCGCTGCTGCGAGCGCAATGGTGCCGCCACCAATCCGCCCGCCACCGCCCAGCGTCACATGCCACGCATAGCCGATCGCCAGCCCAATGATCGTCGCGACCGCGATCGGTAGCAGATTGAGCAGAATATAGATCACGCGTGACGCCCCCTGTCTTTCCAATGCCCGATCGGGTGCCCGGTCGCCCCCGCGTGAAAATTACCCTAAACGCTTCGTCCGCCTCAAAGAATAGCTTAACCAACGCGCGCTATAGACTGCCGCATGATTGCGCGCATTTTACAAGCGAACGGCACTGATCGATCGGTCTGGGCGCGCGCGGCGTGGCTCGGCAGTGGCTATTTCGTCGCTGCATCGGTGATGATGCTGATGACCCGGTTCGACGGCGGACTGGCGAATTTGTGGATCGCGACGTCGCTGCTGGTGGCTGAGCTCAGCAATGCCGATCGCCAGCGTCAGCGCGCCACCATTGCGGCCTGCCTCGTCGCGAGCTTTCTGGCGACCAGCCTGTTTGGCTTCGGTATCGCCGTCGCCGTCCCCTTTGCGCTGATCAATGTCGGCGAAGCGGTCGCCGCAACGCTGGTGCTGCGGCGACTGCGGCGGGCCAATTCCTTCCTTTACTCGTTCGAAGGCATTATCGCCTTTGCGCTGGTCGCGGGCCTGATGGCGCCCGCCATTGCAGGCTTGCCGGGCGCAGCGATCGCGTCGCTGGTGGCCGGCCAGCCCTATGGGGTCGAATTCCGGTCGTGGCTGCTCGGCCATGGCCTCGGCACGCTGACCTTTACCCCGGTATTGGTGCTGCTGCTGCGCGGCGACATAGCGCGCTGGTGGCACGAAGCCGCCGCTGCCCAGCGGATCGAAGCGGCGATCCTGCTGACGATCATGGCGGGGTTCAGCTGGTTCGTGTTCAACGTTTCGACCGTCCCGCTGCTGTTTCTGCCGATTCTGCCGTTGATGGTGATCACTTTCCGGCTCGAACAAGTCGGCAGTGCGCTTGCGGTCGTCATCCTCGGCGGCGTCGGCGCCACGCTGACGGCGAGTGGCCACGGCCCGCTCAATCTGGTCGATGGATCGGTGGCGGATCACGTCCGGCTGTTCCAATTCTATCTCGCGATCACGGTGCTGACGGTGCTGCCGGTCGCCGCCGAACTCGCCCAGCGCCGCGACATTTTTCGGCGGCTGCACGACAGCGAGGCGCGCTACAAGCTGATCACTGAAAGCTCGACCGACATGATCGTCACGCTCGATCGCAGCGGCACCATCACCTATGTCTCGCCCTCCGCCCGCGAAGTCACCGGGTTCGACGGCGCCGAGATGATCGGTCACCTGCCGCAGGATCTGGCGTGTGGCCCTGATCGCGCTACGATGGGCGCCGCCATCAATCAAGCCAATGCCCGCGCCGGCAGCCCGACCACGGTAGAGTATTGCGCGCGCGCCGCATCGGGCGAGGCGCGCTGGTATGAAGCGCATACCCGCGGGACCTTCGACGACGCCGGGCAGTTGTCGGGCTGGGTGACCGCGATTCGCGACGTATCGGTCCGCAAGGCGCTTGAGCTCAAGCTGGCGCATGCGGCGTCGACCGATCCGCTCACCGGCCTGGCCAATCGCCGCCGGTTCGACACGCTGCTCGACCGCAAGATCGACGACCGCCGCCAGAACAAGAGCTATGGCTGCGTCGCGCTGTTCGACATTGATTTCTTCAAGCGGGTCAACGACGCGCATGGCCACGCGGTCGGCGATCTGGTGCTGGAAACCTTTGCCGCAGCCGCGTCGCGCACGGTGCGCGGCAACGACCATGTCGCCCGGTTGGGCGGCGAGGAATTCGGCCTGATCCTTGACGGCGCCAGCCTCGACGATGCCGTGCGCATCTGTGAGCGCGTTCGCCAGGCGATTGCGGGCGATATCACGCGCGCGCCGAGTGGGGCCGAAGTGACGGTCACGGTCAGCGCGGGCGTTGCCGAAATCACCCCTACCTCGTCGCGGCTGCAGTTGATGCGCGCCGCCGACGAAGCGCTGTACCGCGCCAAGGCCGGCGGCCGCGACCGGCTCGCGCTCGCGGCCTGACGCGAAAGGCGCTGGACCCGCGCCGCCCGTGCCCTAGGGTGGGGCGATGAGCGATCCCGTCTATGCCGATCCGATTCCGGCCGCCACGCTGGTGCTGTTTCGCGCAAGCGGCGACGGCGCGCCTGAGCTGCTGATCGTTGAGCGCGCCGCCGCGATGGCCTTTGCCGGGGGCGCGCTGGTGTTTCCTGGCGGGCGCGTCGATGCTGAGGACCGCGCGCTTGCGCTCCGAGACTTGCCGGGGGACGAACACGGCGCCGCGCGAATCGCCGCAATTCGCGAGATGATCGAGGAAGCGGGGGTCGCCATCGGCCTGAAGCCGCAGCCCGACGCGGTCCAGCTCGCCGCGATCCGCAGCGGGCTGCATCACGGCGCCGCCTTTGGCGAATTGCTGGTGGCCCACGGCCTGCGGCTCGACCCGGCAGCGCTGACGCCGTTCGCGCGCTGGTGCCCGCGCCATGCCAACATGCGCATATTCGACACGATGTTTTTTGTGGCCCGGCTGCCCGAGGGCGCGCCTGCACCCGTGGTCGACGCGACCGAGAACACCCGCGTGTTCTGGGCAAGCGCGCAAGCCGTGCTTGACGATGCCGATGCAGGGCGCGCGACAATCATTTTCCCGACGCGCCGCAATCTGGAGCGGCTGGCGCAATATGCCGGATTCGAGGATGCTGTGGCCGATGCGGTGCGGCACGGGACGCCGATGATTACGCCCTGGACCGAAACTCGCGATGGCGCCGACTATCTCTGCATTCCCGACGACGCGGGCTATCCCGTCACCGCCGAGCGACTGAGCGACGCCAGGCGGGCTTAACGCGGTTTTAAGATGAAATGAATCGATGGCCGCCCTGCAAATCCTCCCCCGCCAGGGGGAGGTGGCGCCGAAGGCGACGGAGGGGGAGGTCAGCGGCGCCCTTTCAGATAGAGCGGCGTGCTTCCTCCCCCTCCGTCAGCTCCGCTGACACCTCCCCCTGGCGGGGGAGGACTGGGATCGTGAATCAAGTCAGCCCAAAAATGCGTTAGTGCATCGCTGCCGAATCGACCTTTTCGACCCAATAAGGGAAGAAGGCAGGCTCGCGCGTTGACCAGCCCTGCGCGGTCGCGGCGGCTTCGCTGATCGACTGGAGCAGCTTGCGGCGCATGTCGGGTTGCAGATGCGGCATCGCCGCCGCCGCGCAGAAAGCGGCCGGGAGCCATGGGCGGACCTGCGCGCCGATCAGCCGTTCATAGAGGAAGCGATAGGCCGAAAAGCTCGTCAGTCGCCCCTGCCCGAGATCGAATGCGCTGAGCGTCACGAGCTGGCCGAGAAAGGCATCGACTCGGTCGAGCCCGCTTTCGGCCGGCACCGTCGCGCGAATATCGGGCAAGCGGTCGTAGAGACGGTATTGCGCGCGGATGCTCGCGGCCTCGACAACGTCGCGCGACCAGCGTTGGAGCGCGTCCTCCCGGTCGAGCCCGATGTCGAGCGAGCGGCGGACATAGCGCTGCGTGGCCGAGGCGAACCCCGCAAATTCCTTCATTTCGGCGAGGGTCATTGCCCCGACTGCTGGCTTCATCCGTGCGCTCATGTCGTCGTCCTATCGGCTCCATTTGACGCGGGCATCATGCCCCGTGGTTGGTTAACGCCGTGTTGACGATCACCAGCCCCGCGTTGGCAAAGACATCATATCTGCACGTCCCATGCAATTAGATTACGCTGTACCGCACAAAAAGCTTCGATCGTTACATTTGCAACCAGCCATTTGCCGGGCAGGGCACGTTCCGCACGGCCACGAAAAAGGCCCGGCGAGTCTCCCCGCCGGGCCTTCGAGGTCAGGCTGATCGCCCGTTCGCTTAGTTGCGGCTGCTGCCGAACAGGCGAAGGATGAACAGGAACATGTTGATGAAGTCGAGGTACAGATTGAGCGCCGACATGATGATCGTGCGGCTTTCCCATTCGGTGCCCGCGACCTGCGCGTAGGTCGCCTTGGTGCGCTGCGTGTCATAGGCGGTCAGCCCAGCGAAGATCAGCACGCCGATCACGCTGATGACGAGCGACAGCGGCCCCGAGTGCAGGAACACATTGACCAAGCTCGCAACAATCAGCCCAACCAGGCCGACGATCAGGAAGCTGCCCAGCGCGGTCAGGTTGCGCTCGGTGGTGTAGCCATAGAGGCTCAGCCCCGCAAAACCCGCTGCCGCCGCAAAGAATGCACCCGCGATCGACGTGTTGGTGTATTGCAGGAAGATCGTCGACATCGACAGACCCATGGCGACCGCAAAGCCCCAGAACATCGCTTGCAGCGTCGCAGGCGACATCCGCGCCTGGCCAAAGCTCAGCGCGAAGACAAAGCCGAGCGGCGCGAGCTTCAGCGCAAAGCCGATGAGCGGCATCGTGAGATACACCTGCTCGGCCAAGCCGGTAGCGGCAAAACCCAGCGCAATAATGCCGGTGAGCAGCACTGCCGATGCCATGTAATTATAGACCGACAGCATATAGGACCGCAGCCCCGCGTCGTACGCGGCACTGCGCGCGTCGGCGCCTGCCGAATATGCAGCGGCGTTCGGCCGGGGATCAGACCAGTTTGCCATTTCGAACCAACTCCTTTGACCGGCCCAATGCCGGTTGTTACGAATATCGGGGTTTCGGCGGCGTCTTTCAAGCGAAACCCGCGATTGCCCTTTCCCAAGCGGCTTATAGAAATGCGCCTATTCCTCGCGGCTTAACGCCAAGTGAATGATGGGCCCAAGGCCAGCGTCGGCACAAACTTTGGGATTTGCCAATAATGCATCGACTTTTCATTGGCTTGCAACCCCCGGCCGTGATCCGGATCGCGCTCCGCGCGGTGATGGCCGATGTGCCCGCCGCGCGGTGGCAGCATGATGATCAGCTCCACCTGACCTTGCGCTATATCGGCGAAGTCGACGCGCGAGTCGCCGATGAGGTGGCGCTGGCGATGAGCCGCGTGCAGGCCTGCATCCCCGACGTGGCGCTCGCCGGGGTCGGCCGATTCGACCGCGACGGACGCACCGACACGCTGTGGGTGGGGCTGCGTCCGACCGAGCCGCTCGCCGCGCTCCACAAGAAGGTCGATCGCGCGCTGGTGGCGATCGGCCTGCCGCCGGAAGGGCGCGCGTTCGTGCCCCACATCACGCTCGCGCGGCTGCCGCGCAGTCAGGGCGCTGGTCCGGCAATCGATGCTTTCCTCGCCCGGCACGCCGCGCTGTCGAGCGAACCCTTCGTAATGCCGCACCTAATCCTCTACGAAAGCCATCTCGGCACCGGCGGATCGGCGTACGACATCGTCGCGCGCTGGCCGCTGGGCTGAGAAAAGCGCTTCCGCTTCGGCGCGTCGCTCTGCTAGCCGGGTCGCATATCAACCCGGACGGGAGCGGACATGGACACATCGGCGGCGGGCACTTCATCACGGATCGAGCCCAAGACACCGACCTACGCCTGGTATGTCCTTGCCATCCTGTTCTTCGTCTACGTCCTGAATTTCGTCGATCGCCAGATCATTTCGATCCTGGCCGAGGACATCAAACGCGACCTGCACCTGCGTGACGAGGATCTGGGGTTCCTCTACGGCACGGCCTTCGGCGTGTTCTACGCGCTGTTCGGCATTCCGCTCGGGCGGCTCGCCGACAATTGGCACCGCGTGCGGCTGATGACCTTGGGCCTTGCGCTGTGGTCGACGATGACCGCGCTGTCGGGTTTTGCCCGCAGCGGCACGGCGCTGGCGGGCGCGCGGATCGGTGTTGGCATCGGCGAAGCGACCGCGAGCCCGTCGGCCTATTCGCTGATCTCCGACTGGTTTCCAAAACGGCTGCGCGCGACCGCACTCGCAATCTATTCGGCGGGGCTATACGTCGGCGGCGGCATTTCGCTCGGCATCGGCGGGTTGATCGTCAAGGGCTGGAATCAGGCTTATCCCGGCGGCGGGCCGCTCGGGCTGGTCGGCTGGCAGGCAGCGTTTCTGATCGTCGGCCTACCCGGATTGCTGCTCGCCCTGGTGATCTTCACACTGCGCGAACCGTCGCGTGGCCAGTCGGAGGGGCTGCCCGCGCCACCACCGCACCCGGCGCCCTTCCGCGCTTTCCTCAACGAGCTTGTCACGATCGTGCCGCCGCTGACGCTGATCGGCGCGGCGCAGGGCGGCGCGGCGGCGTTCGCGCGCAACGTCGCCGGACTCGCCTTGATTGCGGGCCTTGTCAGCGGCCTCATCGCGCTTGGCGAGCCGGTGCCGCAATGGGCGGCGATCGGCATCGGCGTTTATGCCGTGTTTTCCTGGGCGAGTTCGCTCAAGCGCCGCGACGCGCCGACCTTTGCGCTGATCATCGCCAATCCGGCGTTCCTGTGTACCGTCGTCGCCTATGGCCTGAACGCGTTCCTCAGCTACACGGTCACCTTCTGGGCGCCGCCCTATGCCATCCGCGTGCTGGGGGCGACGCCGGCCGAAGCGGGGTTCATCATCGGCGGCATGGGCGCGATGTCGGGCTTTCTAGGCGTGACGATCGGCGGGTTGGTCGCTGATCGCCTCCGCCAGCGCAATCCGGCGGGACGGCTGATGGTGGTGATATTTGGCGCGGTCGTGCCCTCGCTCGCGATCGCGAGCGCCTTCACCACCACCAATATCACGCTCTTCTACCTGATGCTGTTCCCGGCACAGGCCTGCGCGAGCTGCGCGCTTGGCGCGGCGGCGGCCACAACCCAGGATCTGGTGATGCCCCGGATGCGCGGCACGGCGACGGGCACTTTCCTGATCGGCACCACGCTGCTCGGGCTGGCGCTGGGGCCCTATCTGGCGGGTCGCGTGTCGACGCTGTCGGGCAGTTTGTCGGTCGGGGTGTTGTCGATGCTGGTGACGGTCCCCGTCACGCTGGCCGCCGCGATCATGGCCTATCGCCTCGTCCCCGCCGCCGAAGCCAATCGCGAAGCGCGGGCTCAAGCGGCGGGGGAAGTAATCTAACGGGGATTAGCCGCAGCCTATTTCACCCCTCCCCTTCAGAGGAGGGGATGGGGGTGGGGCCTGTCCGCAGGCCGGACGCTTGTGGAACCTCCCCACCCCAACCCAGTTCAGCCGCTCTTGGTCCCGTCCGGGGGACGGGACTGCGGCAGAACTCCTGAAGGGGAGGGGCTTACGGCCTGCAAATTCTCCGTCAGCTCTTCGCGAAAACCCCGCACGCCACGCGCGCACCGCTGTTGCCGGATGGATCAGTGACCAGATCATCGGCCTTCGCATGCACCACCATCGCGCTGCCATCGGCGTCGATCAGGCCATCGAACAGCGCGCCGGGCACCACGACACCCACGGTGCCGCGCCCGTCGGTGCCGATCACCAGATTGGGCAGATCGCCTTCATGCGGCCCCATTGCGTTCATCGATCCGTGCTTGGTGCCGGTCGGGTTCCAATGCCCGCCCGAGGTCATGAAATCGGGGCCGTCGCACTTCCCGATAGTGTGGATATGGACGCCGTGGTCCCCCGGCGTAAAGCCGCGCGCATCGACGGTCACGCGCAAGCCGCCGACCACTTCGCGCACCATCGCGCGCCCCGCTTCCCGGCCATCGGGCGCTTTGAGCAGCGCCACCGCAGTGCGCCCCCCGGCCAGCGGCGCGCCCAGCTTCTTCGCCGCGAACCCGGCCATCGCCGCCCCGCCCAGTGTGACCATCATCAGCCCGGTGATTGCGATCCGCATGCCTTGTCTCCTCATTGAGTCTCGCGCCGTCATGCCAGCATAGCCTGCCCGATGCGCGCGCCATAGCCTCGTTCCACAAGGCCGCACCATTTCAGGCGATCATCACCGTTTTCAGGTTCATGAATTCGTGCAGCCCCCACGGGCCAAGCTCGCGGCCATGACCCGATCGCTTGATGCCGCCGAACGCGACCTCGGGCGAACTCGCGAGCACCTGATTGATCGCGGTCATCCCCGCCTCAATGTCGCGCGCGAAGCGGTCTTGCTCGGCCGGATCATTGGTCCACACGCTCGACCCCAGCCCGAACGGCACGTCATTCGCGAGCGCAATCGCGGCGTCGATATCGGGCACGGCAAAAACCATCGCGACGGGACCGAACAACTCTTCATGCGCGACCGGATGATCGGCGGGGACATGCGTCAGGATGCCCGGAGCCAGATAGGCGCCCTTGCCCGGCAATGGTTCGCCTCCGATCAGCCTGGCGCCTGCTGCCTGAAACTGCGCGAGCTGACCAAGCACCGTATCGCGTTGCTCCTCGCTCGACAGCGGGCCGAAATCATTGGCGGCATCCATGGGATCGCCGACCTTCACCGCCGCCATCGCTGTCGTAAAGCGTTCGAGAAAGACGTCGTGGATATCGGCATGGACGATCATCCGCTTGCCACAAATGCACGATTGGCCGGCATTCTGGATACGCGCGGTCACCGCTGCTGCAACCGCCTTGTCGAGATCGGCGGAGGGCATGACAATGAACGGGTCCGACCCGCCGAGTTCGAGCACGACTTTCTTCAGCACCCGCCCCGCCGTCTCGGCCACGCGCGCGCCTGCTTCCTCGCTGCCCGTCAGCGTGACGGCGGCGATGCGCGGGTCTTCGATCACGGCCTGTACCGCGCTGCTGCGAATCGCCAGATTCTGGAAGAGTCCTGCGGGCGCGCCACCAGCAATCACCATTTCTTCGATTGCGGCGGCACAGCCTTGGGTCAGCGACGCATGTTTCAACAAGCCGACATTGCCCGCCATGATCGTCGGCGCGAGGAAGCGGACGACCTGCCAATAAGGGAAGTTCCACGGCATCACCGCGAGCACCGGGCCGATCGGCAGCCATTGCTGGCGGGCACGCCCGCTGGCGAGCGGCACGTCGATGTCCGCCAGCATGGCGGGGCCGTTCTGCGCATAATAGCGCAAGCCGCCCGCGCATTTCTGGACCTCGGCAAGCGCCGATTTCAACGTCTTACCCATTTCACGCGTCGCGATTTCGGCCAACCGATGAGCGTGCGCATCGAACTGCTCGGCAATCGCTTCGAGCAGCGCGGCGCGGGTCGCGAGATCGGTCGTCCGCCATTCGCGCCACGCAAGCGCAGCACGCGCAATCCGTTCCTCGACCTCATCGGCGGTCAGTTCGCGAATCGTATCGCCGGGGGCGCCGGTCGCCGGGTTAATGCTTTGAAACATGCTCTTCCTCTTCCCGATTTCGTACGCCAAACGCACCGCAATGCTTGGCGGGCCCGCGCTGCTTCTTGACCCTCCTCGCCTGCCTGCCCCATAGCAGCAAGATGGAACCGGCACTGCCCATCGAAGAAATGGCGTTTGAAGACGCGTTGCGCGAACTCGAACGCATTGTAGCGCGGCTCGAAAGCGGCGATGAACCGCTCGACGCGTCGATTGCTCTTTACGAACGCGGCAATTTGCTGCGCCAACGCTGCGCCGAACGGCTCGACGCGGCGCAGGCGCGCATCGAAGCGATCCGGCTCGATCCGGACGGCCGCCCGACCGGAACCACATCCTTTGCCGCGGGCTGATAGCAAGATGGGGGAGGCCTCGATGTCGTTGAAAGCGGCGCTTGCCGACGTATCGGATGAAGTCGATCGTCGGTTCGACGCGTTGCTCGAAGTGCCGGACGATCCACGCGCCGATCTCTACCGGGCGATGCGCCACGCAGCGATTGGCGGCGGCAAGCGGCTGCGCCCACTGCTGACCCACGCCACGGCGCGGCTGTTCGGCGTCGACCGCGATTGTTCGGGACGCGCGGGCCTCGCGATCGAATGCATCCACGTCTATTCGCTGATCCATGACGATCTGCCGGCGATGGACAATGACGATATGCGGCGCGGCAAACCGACCGTGCACAAGGCCTTCGACGAAGCGACCGCGATTCTGGCGGGCGATTGCCTGCACGCGCTCGCCTTTGAAGTGCTGTCGGACCCGGCGACGCATGCCGATCCGTTCGTGCGCGCCGAATTGGTGCTCGATCTCGCCCGTGCGGCGGGGCCATCGGGCATGGCGGGCGGCCAGATGATGGATATCGAGGCCGAACGATCGAACTTCGATCTGCTCGCCGTGACGCGGCTTCAGGCGCTCAAGACCGGCGCGCTGATCGCCAGCGCGGTCGAAGCGGGGGCGATTCTCGGCAAGGTGCCGCCCGAGGGGCGCACGAGCCTGCGCGGCTATGCCCGCGACGTCGGCCTTGCGTTCCAGATTGCCGACGATCTGCTCGATCACGAAGGCGACGAAGCCAAGATGGGCAAGCGGCTCCACAAGGATGCCGATGCCGGCAAGGAAACCTTCCTGTCGCTGCTCGGCGTCGACCGCGCGCGCGAACAGGCGCGGATGCTGGTCGATCAGGCGTTGACGCATTTGCACAGCTATGGCGCCGAAGCCGATCTGCTGCGCGACATCGCGCGCTTCACGCTGGAACGCGACCGTTGAGCGTCCGGACCGGCGTTTACCCGGGCACCTTTGACCCGGTGACGCTGGGGCATATGGACATCATCCGGCGCGGTGCAAAGCTGGTCGATCGGCTGGTTGTCGGCGTTGCGACCAATCCTTCGAAGTCGCCGATGTTCTCACTCGACGAGCGGATGGAGATCATCCAGCGCGAAGTGGCCGATCTCGAAGGCGAGATTCACGTCGTCAGCTTTGATTCGCTGCTGATGGACTTTGCCGAACGCGAAGGGGCGACGGTCATCGTCCGCGGCCTGCGCGCCGTGTCGGACTTTGAATATGAGTTCCAGATGACGGGGATGAACCAGCAAATCAACGACGGTATCGAGACCGTCTTCCTGATGGCCGATGTATCGCTCCAGCCCATTGCGAGCCGCTGGGTCAAGGAAATCGCGATGTACGGCGGGCCAATCACCAAATTCGTGCCGCCCCGCGTCGCAATCGAAGTCGCGGCGCGCGTCAACCGGATCGGCCGCCTCGGCAGCTGATCGCGCCGATCGGGTCAGTGCGCCGATGTTAGCGTTGGCGCGCTTGGCGATTTGCTCTAAGCGCGAGCCTGTCCGGGTCTTGGTTATGGGGATGTGATGCGTTTTCTTGTCTGCTTGATGGCGGCATTCGGCTGGTTCGTCGCCAGCCCTGCAAGTGCGCAATATGTGCCGAGCGTCCACCCCGCCCCCAACGTGACCGACAAGGAAAACCTGCTCTATCTCGACCTGTCGACCGGTGGTCGCGTCACGATCCTGCTGCGCCCCGATGTCGCCCCGCTGATGGTCGATCGCATCAAGACGCTGACCCGCAAGCATTTCTATGACGGGCTGCTGTTCCACCGCGTGATCGAAGGCTTCATGGCCCAAACCGGCGACCCCAAGGGCAATGGCACCGGCGGGTCGGACATGCCCAATGTGAAGGCCGAGTTCAATTATCTGCCACATGTGCGTGGCGCGGTGTCGGCCGCGCGCCCGGGTGCGCAGCCCGGCGCCACCCCCGAAGAAGTGGCCGCCGCCGACAATGGCGCCAACAGCCAGTTCTTCATCGTGTTCGAACCGACGCTGAAGCTCGACAATAAATACACCGTGTTCGGCCGCGTGATCGACGGCATGCAATATGTCGATGCGATCGCGCGGGGCGAGCCGCCGATCAATCCGTCGCGCATCCTCCACGCCTGGATCGCCGCTGACAATCCGCCGGCCTATGTGGCAGCACCGGTAACGACGACTGCACCGACCGCCGATCTTGGCCCCGAAGTCGTGCTGCCCGGTGCCGCGCCTGCAAAGCCCACCGCGAGCGCGCTGAAGCCCGCGACCGCGCCCGTCAAGCCCACACCTCCCGCCGCCAAGCCGCGGTCGCGCCGCTGATCGTCGCCGACGCCGGGTCGATGCGCACGCTCGTGATCGAGACGGCGACCGCCGCTTGTTCGGTAGCGTTGCTCGACGGCGATGCTCTGATCGCCGAAAACCATGCAATTGTCGGGCGCGGCCATGCCGAACAACTGTTGCCGATGATCGCAGCACTGCCCGACGGCGGGCGCGCACCGCATATCCTGGTCGATTGCGGCCCCGGCAGCTTCACCGGCATCCGTGTCGGGCTGGCCGCCGCCCGCGCGCTCGCTTTTGGCTGGGGGGCGACGCTCAGCGGCTATTCATCGCTGCCGTTGATTGCCGCTGCGGCCTTTGCCGATGACCCGGGGCTGCCGATGCTTGCGGTCGTGATCGAGGGCGGGCATGGCGAAGTCTTCATGCAGTGCTTCACCACACCCCTTGCCGAGCATGCGCCGCAGCAATCGCTGCTCCCGCACGCCGCGCTTGCCGCAATCGGCGACGTGCCTGCGATCGGCAGCGGACGGCGTTTTCTGGCACCCCTGGCCGCGACGCTGGCGGGCCATGACCGTCTGCCGCGTGCCGCCGATGCACGACTGCTGCCAGCGGCCTTCAAGGCGCTCACCCCCAGCCCGATCTATGGGCGTGCCCCCGATGCCAAGCCAATGGTCACCGCGTGAGTTCGACGCTCAATCTGATCGAGCTGCGCAGCGGCACGGCGGCGGACCTCGGCACCGTCGACGCGATCATGCGGCGTGCCTTCGATCCCAAATATGGTGAAGCATGGACGCGCGGCCAGTGCCTGGGCATCATGGCGATGCCGGGCGTCTGGCTGACGCTGGCAAGTATAGATGGCGTCACCGTCGGCTTTGCGATCACCCGCGCAATGGGCGAGGAAGCCGAGTTGCTGTTGCTCGCGACCGATCCACGCGTGCGGCGAAACGGGGTAGGCGGTGCTCTTTTGCGATCTGTCCTGAACGATGTCCGCGAGCGTACCGTCAAATCGCTGTTTCTGGAAGTACGTGCCGACAACGATGCGATCGAACTCTACCGCCTGTTAGGTTTTGCGAAGGTCGGTGAGCGCCGCGGATATTATCGCGGTCAGGGCGGTCAATTGTATGACGCCTACACTTTTCGTTGTCAGAGCCCGATCCGAAACTAAGTTGAGTGGTATCAGCGGGTTAGCTTGACGCCAGCCCAAGTCATTGATTCAGGGGTT
>JAIETY010000085.1 GCA_019744885.1 Sphingomonas sp. | reverse complement strand
TGGGACGGGTTCACCAATCCCAAGATCGCCAAGCCCGGCATCTGCGTCCAGAACGGCGATGCCAAGGTGCTCAACGTCGACGGCCCGCACAAATCCGCCAGCCCGCACATCGACACCGGGCTGAACTGCGCACCCGCGACGCGACTGCCCGCGATCACCCTGCCTGCGTCGATGACCAAGTAACGGCCGGATGATGCGATTGCTGGTCGTTCTATGGGTCGCTCTACTGCTGGCGGGCTGCGCGCGGGCGCCCGCTGCGGTCACCTTCCACGCCGACGAGAACCCGGAGTCGCTGGCTGACTGGGGGCTCTTCGATGTGAAGGACGGTCGCATCGCGCCGCGCGCGGGGCTCGTCAGCTATGAACTCGCAGCGCCTCTGTTCAGCGATTACGCTCAGAAATGGCGCGCAGTGTTTGTCCCCAAGGGGATGAGCGCGACCTATGATCCGGCGAAGACCTTCGACTTCCCGGTCGGGACGATCATCGCCAAGACCTTCTACTACACCACGCCCGCGGGCGTTGCCCCCGGCACCAGTGCGCGCGTGCTTAAAGCGACGCCCGCCAGCTATCAGAGCGGCGTGACCGGACTCGACCTCGGCCAAACGCGGCTGATCGAAACGCGGCTGCTGGTGCGCCGCGCGAATGGCTGGGAAGCGCTGCCCTATGTCTGGAATGCCGAACAGACCGAGGCGACTTTGCAGCGGACCGGCGCCGAAATTGCTCTCGATTTCGATGACGGCGGCGGCGCCACGCATTTCACCTACACCGTCCCCAATGTGAACCAGTGTGCTGGCTGCCACGCGACCGACCGGACCAAGAAGCTCTTCCCCATCGGCCTCAAGGCCCGCCACCTCAACCGCGATTTTCCGGGCGTCGGCGGTGAGATCAACCAACTCACCCGGCTAACGCAGATCGGCTATCTCACCGGCGCGCCCGCCGCCAATGCCGCGCCGCGCGATGCCCGCTTTGACGACTTGCGCGCCAGCATCGATGCGCGCGCGCGGGCCTATCTCGACGTCAACTGCGCGCATTGCCACAGCGCGACTGGCCCCGCGCGCGTCTCCGGCTTGTGGCTCGACTCGCCGACGATCGATCTGCGCAAGCTCGGCACGTGCAAGCCGCCGATCGCAGCGGGGCGCGGCACCGGCGATCGGCGCTATGGCATCGTGCCCGGCCACCCCGAAAGCTCGATCCTCGCCTATCGGCTGGAAACCAACGACCCCGGCGCGATGATGCCCGAAACCGGCCGCAGCCTTGTCCACAAGGAAGGCGTGGCGCTGATCAAGGCGTGGATCGCGGGGCTGAAGGGCGGCTGCGACACCCCGTCGAGCTAAGGCGCGCTGTCGGCATCCTTGCCGGTGCGAAGATCGATTACTCGGTCCTCCTCATAGCCCAATACCCCCGGCAACGGCGCCAGCCGCATCACGATCGGCGAAAAATAATTGGGCATCTTTCCAAAGGCTTCATATCGCGCGGCTTCGCGCGGAAGTGCCCGCAACGGCACGGGAGTGGGCATGCCATCGGCGTAAGGCCGAACCGCCATCGCAAGAAACAAGACGTCTGTATTGTACTTGTCGTGGTCTTTCGTGATGGCGGCGATCTCGGGCAGATCGGACACATGCTTGATCCGGTCGGCGCGGTCGGCGAGCACATAGCCAAGATCGGTAATGACGCCCGCGCGCGCGGTCAGCGAGACCGTGCCCATGCATAGACAAGACACCGGCGTTATAAGTGAGCCCTGCCCGGCCAGCACATAGGTGCCGGGCGGGACAGACACGAGCAGCACCCGCTCATGCTCGGCCTTGTCGTAGGAATTGCCATAACGCAGCAGATAAACATTTTGGGCATCGCGATACTCGATGCTGAACAGGTCGATATTCGGCTCTGGCGGCACCGGTTTGTCGAACGAAATCCCCTTTGCCAATGCCGCATCACGATCGGCAAGCACCTTCGCGCGCTTTTCGAGCAGCTTGGGGCGCTCGACCGCAAATGCCTTTTCCTTCGCCCGCTGATACGCCGCAAGCTCTTCAGGTCCCGGCTGGCGAATGAAGATCGGCGCATAGGAAACGCCGTCAGTCGGCATCATCAAGCGAACGAGCAGATAGGCGCGGTCGGGCGCGAGCGTCACTGGCGCAAGATCGTGAAATGTCTCCATCCGATCGGGGCCATTGTCTTTCGCGACGGCGGGACTTGCCAGCGCCGCCACTGCGACAATCAACGCCAGCCGCATCATGGTAGCTGACGCTCGGCCGTTGGTGCAGGCCCCGACGCGATCTTGGCACGGACCAGCGCTGACTTTCCCGGATCGCCGCCGTTCAGCTCTTCCCATAGCGCCTTCGACGCGCCATATCGGACATAGCCTTTGAATTCCATACACTTGCGCGTGCTGGCCATTCTCAGCTTGCGCAGCATTGGGCCGGAGATCGCGCTGTCTATCAACGCGCCGACAAGGCCATATTGCCAGCCTGCGGTGCTATTGTCGCGAACGCGTGCCTTGCCCTCGCCCAACGCCACGAACTTGGGAAGCAGTGGAAAGATATCCTGCCCCTCGCCATTGGGTCCGTTCGAATATCGATCGCATTCCGCGATGTCGGTCAATGCCCGATCGAACGAAACGCCTTCCTTGTGGAAGAAGAAATACTTCCAATAGCTGCCAACATCGTCGGCTGTCGGCGTGAATCGCGTATCCGGCGCGATAATGGTCGCTGGATCGACTTTTGCTGCCGTATCCTGAGCAGCGAGCGGACTGATCGACCCGGTCGTAATGCTGACGAGAATCGTCATCAAAATGGCAGGCGCTCGCTCCATTATGTCAGATTATTCGGCAGCCCTTTATGAGTCGAGCCCCTTCTTCAGCAGATCATTGACCACGCCCGGATTGGCCTTGCCGCCCATGGCCTTCATCGTCTGGCCCACGAAAAAGCCGTAAAGCGCTTCCTTGCCACCCTTATACTGCGCGACCTTGTCAGCATTGTCGGCGAGGACCTTGGCGATCACCGCTTCGATCGCGCCTGTGTCGCTGGTCTGCTTCAGGCCGCGCTCCTCAACGATTGCGGGCGCGCCCTGCCCGGTCTCCAGCATGATCTCGAACACCTGCTTGGCAAGGCTCCCCGACAGAGTGCCGTCGGCGACGAGGGCAAGCAGCTCGCCCGCCTGTGCCGGACTGACGGGCGATGCGGCAATGTCCTTGTTCAGCCGGTTGAGCGCGCCAAACAGCTCCGACGTCATCCAGTTCGCCGCCGGTACTGGCTTTGCCCCCGTTTCGAGCAGCGCATCGAACCAGCGCGCTGCATCGACATCGGCGGTCAGCACCGCCGCGTTGTAAGGCGTGATCCCAAGCGCTTCATACCGCTTGCGCTTGGCGTCGGGCATTTCAGGGAGCGAGGCACGGCATTCCTCAAGAAACGCATCGTCGAGCACCAGCGGGAGCAGATCGGGATCGGGGAAGTAGCGATAATCATGCGCGTCTTCCTTCGACCGCATCGAGCGCGTTTCACCGCGATCGGGATCGTAGAGCCGCGTTTCCTGGACGATCCGGCCACCGGCCTCCAGCACCGCAATCTGGCGCTTGGCCTCCTGCTCGACGACGGCCATCACGAAGCGGACCGAATTGACGTTCTTGGTTTCGGTGCGCGTGCCGAGCCGATCGCCGGGCTTGCGCACGCTGACGTTCACGTCGGCGCGCATCGAGCCCTGATCCATATTGCCGTCGCAACTGCCGACATAGCGCAGGATCGATCGCAGCTTCGACAGATAAGCCCCTGCTTCCGCAGGCGAAGCCATATCGGGCTTCGACACGATTTCCATCAGCGCGACGCCCGACCGGTTGAGATCGACATAGGAGCGCGTCGGGTGCTGATCGTGCATCAGCTTGCCCGCGTCCTGCTCGACATGGATGCGCTCGACGCCGATCCGCTTGGTCGCGGCATCGGGATTCTTGTCGTCGAGGCTGATCATGATCGCCCCTTCACCCACGATCGGGTGATAGAGCTGGCTGATCTGATAGCCCTGCGGCAAATCGGCGTAGAAATAATTCTTGCGGTCGAACCGCGACCATTTGTTGATCTGCGCCTCGATCGCCATGCCGGTGCGCACCGCCTGGCGGATGCACTCGCCGTTGGGCACGGGGAGCATGCCGGGCATGGCCGCATCGACCAGCGACACCTGTGTGTTCGGCTCGGCCCCGAACGCGGTTGCGGCGCCCGAAAAGAGCTTGGCGTTCGACGTCACCTGCGCATGGACTTCGAGGCCGACAACGACCTCCCAATCGCCAGTTTCGCCCTTGATGCGGTAATCGTTCATTAGAAATCCACCGTAAAAATCACGTGTTTATTTGCGTTCGCCGCTGCGCGAAAGAAGGTGACGAGATCCGGATACCATCCCATCGCATAGTCGGCTGATTCTTCGGCACTACCGCTTGCATCGAATCGACGGTGCATATTCTGAATCTTTTGCCCCAGTTCGCCGTTGGAAACTCGTTCAAGTGCCGACGCCACTGCTGCAACATCACCAGAACGGGTTAGGCCAATGTAATAGTCGTCCGCGTCAAGAAGGGCCTCGCCACCCATTATCGCCTTGCGTTCGTCGCCTTGGGGCGGTTCCAAATTAGCAATAGTGCTGGCCTTCGCGCCAAACAGCGAGGCGAAAAAACTAGTCTTTTTTGAAGACTTTGGCTCGGGCATCCGCAAGGGCCCGTCGGGGTCCGCTCCCGTCAGCGCCGAGTGGATATAGGCCCAGGATTTGTCAGTTTCGCAGGCATCGACGGTGCCGAACTTTGCTTGTTCAAATTCTTCACCAATGAAGTCGGGCTGCTCGTCAGACGATATTGCACGAAGCCGCTCCAATTCTTCGTCAGTCAGCGCCAAATGCAACCCTCGCCCTGCCATCCTACCACCAAGCCTCCGGTCGCGCGACAAATCCCGCGCGTTCTTCCAATGCCAGACATGCATTCAGCACGCCCTGCTCGTCCAGCGCCTTGCCGATGATCTGCAGCCCGAGCGGCAACCCCGCCTTGTCGAGCCCGCCCGGCACACTCATCGCGGGCAGCCCCGCGAGCGAGGACGGCACGGTGAAGACGTCGTTCAAATACATCGCGATCGGATCGGCGCTCTTCTCACCCAGCGCGAAGGCGGCGCTCGGCGCGGTGGGGGTGAGCAGGTAGTCGCACGCCTCGAACGCGCGGACGAAATCGCGGGCGATCAGCGTGCGCACCTTTGAAGCCTGTGTGAAGTAAGCGTCGTAAAAGCCTGCCGACAAGACATAAGTGCCGATCATGATCCGGCGCTTGACTTCATCGCCAAAGCCGGCCGCGCGGGTGGCGGCGTACATGTCCTGCAGGTTCGCCCCCTCGGGCAAGTCGCGCAAGCCGTAGCGCACGCCATCATAGCGCGCGAGGTTCGATGAGGCTTCGGCAGGCGCGATGATGTAATAGGCGGGCAGCGCATATTTGGTGTGCGGGAGCGACACTTCGACAATCTCGGCGCCTGCGTCCTTCAGCCAGTCGATCCCCTGCTGCCACAGCGCGTCGATTTCGGCGGGCATATTGTCGACGCGGTATTCCTTGGGAATGCCGATCCGCTTGCCGACCATGCTGCTGTTCAGCCCGGCTTCCCACTGCGGCACCGGCAGCTCGAGCGAGGTCGCATCCTTCGGATCGAAACCCGCCATCGCCTCCAGCAGGATCGCGCAATCGCGCACGTCGCGCGCCATCGGCCCGGCCTGGTCGAGCGACGAGGCAAACGCGACCACGCCCCAGCGCGAGCAACGGCCATAGGTCGGCTTGATCCCCGAAATGCCGGTGAAGGCCGCAGGCTGGCGGATCGAGCCGCCGGTGTCGGTGCCGGTCGCCCCGGGGCAGAGCCGCGCGGAAACCGCCGCCGATGAACCGCCCGACGAGCCCCCCGGCGCGAGCGGGGCATTGCCGCCATCGCTGCGCCGCCAGGGCGAGATGACATTGCCGAATGCGGACGTCTCGTTCGACGATCCCATCGCGAACTGGTCCATGTTGAGCTTGCCGAGCATCCCCGCGCCGGCCGCGAACAGATTCGACGAGACAGTCGATTCATATTGCGGGGTGAAGCCTTCGAGGATCAGGCTGCCTGCCGTCGCCGGTACGCCCTTGGTGCAGAACAAGTCCTTCATGCCGATCGGCACGCCCGCGAGCGGCTTGAGCGTCTCGCCCGCCGCGCGCGCGGCATCGGCTTCGGTCGCGGCGGCAATCGCGTGATCGGGGGTCTCAACCAGAAAAGCATTGAGCGCCTTGGCCTTGCTGACCTTGGCGATAAAGGCATCGGCTACTTCGCGCGCCGAGAAAGCGCCTGCGCGTACGCCGTCGCGCAGCGCGGCGACGCCGAGATCGGTGATATCGCTCATTATTCGATCACCTTTGGCACAGTGAAAAAGCCATGCTCGGCCTGTGGCGCATTCGCCAGCACCGCGTCGCGGACATTGCCGCCGGTCAGCGGATCGGCGTTGACGACATCGTCGCGCAGCCGCAACGTATTGGCGATCACCGCCGTCATCGGCTCGACATCATGTGTGTCGACTTCGCCGAGTTGCTCGATCCAGCCCATGATATTGTCGAGCTCGGGCGCGATCCGCGCGGCTTCGTCCTCGGTGATCGCGATCCGGGCGAGACTCGCGATTTTTTTTACGGTGGGAATGTCTACTGCCATGCTCGTGCGGCTAGCATCGCGCGCGCGCCTTGCGCAACCTATTCGGTTGACCAGCGCGGCGTCGGGATCGCGATTGCGCGCTCGCCCGTCATGCGGCAGGGGAACTTCGTGGTGGCCAGCCTGTTTTTGCTGCGCCGCACCATTTTTCGGAGTATCCCGGTTGGCGCGCAAGTTCCTCTATCTGGTGGCCGTCCTCATCGTCATGGCAATCGCTGGTCTTCTCGCATTCAGGATTTTCGGCACGCAGATGATGCGCGCCGCGTTCGTGCCGTCGGCGGCATTTCAAGCGCTGCCTGCGGTGCCGTCGGCCGATTATGCCGACGCGCGCATGTGGATCGCCCGCCCCGACAAGCCCGGAAATCCCGCGCTGTGGACGCCTCCCGGCTATCGCGCTGCCGCCGATCCGCAGGCGGCGCTGTTCTTCATCCACCCGACCTCGTACCTCGACCGCAGCCGCTGGAATGCGCCGCTCGACGATGCGACCGCCAATGATCGCGCGGCGCTGTTCCTGCGTGGGCAGGCGAGTGCGCTCAACGAAAGTGCGGCGATCTGGGCGCCGCGTTACCGGCAAGCGACATTCGGGGCGTTCCTGACCAACGAAGCCACTGCGCAGCAGGCGCTCGATCTGGCATATCGCGATGTCGATGCCGCGTTCGATGCCTTCCTGCGCGACATCGGCCCCAATCGCCCGATCATCCTTGCGGGGCACAGCCAGGGCGCGCTCCACCTTGCGCGGCTGCTGCACGATCGCGTCGCGGGCACGCCGCTCGCGAAGCGCATCGTCGCGGCCTATGTCGTCGGCTGGCCCGTGTCGCGCAGTGCCGATCTGCCCGCGCTGGGCCTGCCCGAATGCACCCGTGCCGACCAAACCGGTTGCCTGCTCTCATGGCAGAGCTTTGCCGAGCCCGCCGATCCGGCGATGATCCTCGACACCTTCGATGCGTCGACCGGCTTTGCCGGGGTCGCGCGCGGCGGCACGGCGCTGGTCTGCACCAATCCGATCACCGGCACCCCTGATGCCGACGCGCCCGCCAGCGCTAACCTCGGCACGCTTTTTCCCTCGGCCGACCTGAAGACTGCGACCATCGGCGCGGGGCGCATCCCGGCGCGCTGCGCGGGGCGCGGTTTCCTGATGATCGGGTCGCCGCCGAGCGAATTCGGGCGCTATGTCCTGCCCGGCAACAATTACCATGTGTTCGACTACAGCCTGTTCTGGGCCAATGTCCGCGCCGATGTCGCGCGGCGGCTCGCGGCATTCAAAGCGCCGTGATCACCACCGACCGCCCCAATTTCCGCGCGGCCCTGCCGCAGGGCGGGCGGCTGATCGGCCTCGATGTCGGCACCAAGACGATCGGCACGGCGCTGTGCGATGCGGGCTGGACCTTCGCCTCACCTGCCCTGCTGATCCGCCGCACCAAATTCACTGCCGACAAGGCCGCCCTCGCCGCCTTGATCGCCGAGCAGCAGGTCGCAGGCATCGTCATCGGGCTTCCGCTCAACCTGACCGACGGCAGCGAAAGCCCGCGCTCGCAATCGAGCCGCGCCTTTGCGCGCAACATGGCTGATCTGGGGCTGCCGATCTTCCTGCAGGACGAGCGCTGGTCGACGCAAGCCGTCGAGCGCCAGATGATCGCCGAGGATGTGAGCCGGGCCAAGCGCGCCGAACGCGTCGACAAACTCGCGGCGAGCTACATCCTGCAAAGCGCGATCGATGCGCTGATGGCGGGGTGAGCTCGTTAGTATCGCTCGCGCTTGTCCGGGAAGTTGGTTGCTGAGAAGCGCGGGCAAGGACCGTGGTAATACGCGATTCGGATGCCCCGGATGGTCTGATAGCGGCATGTGCCGCCGCCCTTCGCCGACAATTCTGGGGGCCAGCGGTCGTCGCGCAGCAGCCAACCATAGCCCGTGAAAAACGCAACCGCGCCCAGCCCCGCCAGAGCGATCATCGAGAGACCGATAGCGGCCTTCATCGTTCAACCCAACCCCAACGCCTTGCTCGCGACCTTCTCCAGCGCGGGGTCCACCGGCGGCGGCTCCATCGACACATGCGCTTCGAGCCGGTCAGCAATCGCGGTCAGCGCCGCGATCCGCGCCGACTTCTTGTCGTTGCCATCAATCACCGTCCACGGCGCCCAGCGCGTGTCGGTACGCTTGAACATATCGTGCATCGCGTCGAGATAATCGGCACGGCGCGACCGATTGCGATAATCCTCAAGCCCCGTTTTCCAGCGCTTCCACGGGTCGTTGAGGCGCTCCTTCAGGCGCTTGTCCTGTTCGGCCTGGGTGATGTGGAGGAAGAGCTTGATGATCGTCGTTCCCGAATCGGCCTGTTGCGCTTCGAATTCGTTGATCTCGTCATAGCCGCGCTTCCAGTCGGTCTCGCTGGCAAAACCCTCAACGCGTTCGACGAGCACGCGCCCGTACCAGCTGCGGTCGAACACGGCGATATCGCCATCCATCGGCAGACGGGTCCAGAAGCGCCACAGGAAATGCCGCCCCTTTTCCTCGGCCGTCGGTGCGCCGATCGGGTGAACTTCGTAATAGCGCGGGTCCCAGCGCGACGTCAGCCGCTGGATCGCGCCGCCCTTGCCCGCCGCGTCCCAGCCTTCGAACATCACGATCGCGCGGCGTCCGTGGCAGATATGCGCGACCTGAATGCGTGCGAGCCGTTCTTGCAGCGCGGCGAGATCGGCGTCGAAGTTGCCGACATATTTGTTGCCGTGTTCGAAATCGCTCAGCTTGATCATGGTGCGGTCACAACCGGCACATGGACTTCCCAGTTCCCGCGCGGGCGCAGCACCAGCCGGTAATAGGCCGCCGACAACAGGATTTGCGCGCCGGTCATCAGCAAGCCGGTGCGCCCCTCGCCCGGATCGAGCCAGTTGAGCCAGACGATATAGCCCAGCGCCGCCAGCGTCACCAGCGGCGCGAGCGGATAGAGCGGCATGCGGAACGGCGCGTTCGCCGTCTGCCCGCTGCGCCGCCCGGCGATCACCGCAAGCGCAATCCCGGCGTAAATCGCGATCAGCCCGGTGCCGCTCAACACCAGCAATTGCTCGAGCGGGACGAAGCAGCATGCGGCTCCGGCCCCGCCGACGATCAGCGTCGACATCCACGGTGAGCCGAAACGCGGGTGGATCGCGGTCAGCAGTTGATCGATTGGTCGCCCCCAGCAGCGATCACGCGCGGTGCCATAGAAGAAGCGCGCGCAGGCGAGGATGCAGGCGATCACCGCATTGACGATCGCAATCGCGACGCCAATCGCCAGCCAGTCCGCCGCTCGCCCGCCGCCATAAAGCCGCACGATATGGCCGAACGGATCGTCATGGTTGAACAGCGCGACCAGATCGGGCGCAGCGACCAGTGCTGCAAGGATCGGCAATCCTTCGATCGCGACGGTCGCGACCATTGCCCAGAAGATCGCGCGCGCGATTTTGCGCGGGGCTTCGTGCATTTCCTCACCGAAATAGACCGCAGCGCCATAGCCGTTGAGCGCAAAAATTGCGATCGATGCCGCCACGCCGATCGATCCGGCAGTTGCGGGAATCAGATGCGCGCCGTCGCCGGCGAGCATCACCGGGTCAGCGAGAAAGCTCCCCATCCCGCGCACGGCATGGCCAAAGCCAAACCAGATCACCAGCGCTGCTGCGATCACCTCGACCAGCAGAAAAGCGCCGGTGACCAGTGCATTGACGCGGATTTGCAGCAGCGACACCAACGTCGCTCCCACAACCACCGCCAGCGCCAGCGGGATTTGCGGCAGCCCCGGCCAGATCGCCCCCAGCACCGCACTCAGGCCAAGCCCCGCAACCGGCGGAAACAGCAGATTGTTGAAGACATTGACACCGAGCATGACGAACCCCGACATCGGCCCCAAGGTCCGCGCGACCATCACATATTCGCCGCCCGCCACCGGCCAATTCGAGGCAAGTTCCGCATAGACATAGGCCGTCGCGATACAGACGATCGTGGCGAGCAGCATCGCCCAGACGGCGCCGGTGCCAGCGACACCGAGCATGCCGGGGACGATCACGAACAGCGACGACACGGGTGTCGCCACCGACAGCGTCAGGAACAGCACGCCGACCACGCCCAGGCTGCGGACGAGGCCCGATGGCGTCTCCGGTTCCAGCCCCCTCTCCAGCATGCGCCCCCTTTCGTTGGTCCGGCGTCAGGCGCCGGGTTTTGCCACCTCTAAGGGGCGGAGGTTAAGTTCCCGCAACTGCTTGGCCGTCGCGAAATTGGGCGCGCCCATCATCAGGTCTTCGGCGCGCTGGTTCATCGGGAACACCACGACTTCGCGGATGTTGGGCTCGCCTGCGAGAAGCATCACGATGCGATCAACGCCCGGCGCCGAGCCACCGTGCGGCGGCGCGCCGCATTTGAAGGCATTGATCATGCCCGCAAAATTGGTGTCGACATCGGCCTGGCTGTAGCCTGCAATCTCAAACGCCTTGTACATGATGTCGGGCCGGTGGTTGCGGATTGCGCCCGAGGACAGCTCAACGCCGTTGCAGACGATGTCATATTGATAGGCGAGGATGTCGAGCGGATCCTTGGTCTCCAGCGCTTCCATCTCGCCCTGCGGCATCGAGAAGGGATTATGGCTGAAGTCGATTTTCTTGTTGTCCTCGTCATATTCGAACATCGGGAAATCGACGATCCAGCAGAATTCGAAGCGGTTGGCATCGATCAGCCCGAGCTGCTCGCCAACACGGGTGCGCGCGAGGCCTGCGAGCTTGGTGGCTTGGGCGACCGGCCCAGCGGCGAAGAAGATGCCATCGTTCGGGCCAAGGCCGAGCGCGTCGGCAATCGCCTTCATCCCCTCTTGCCCATGATTGTTGGCGATCGGGCCGCCGAACACGCCGTCCTTCTGCGTCGCATAGCCAAGGCCCGGGAAGCCTTCGCCCTGCGCCCAGGCATTCATATCGTCGAAGAATTTGCGGCTCTTCTCCGCCGTGTTCGGCGCCGGGATCGCGCGGACGACATTGCCACCCTCGACCATCGACGCGAACCGCCCGAAACCGCTGCCGCGGAACAGCTCGGTCACGTCAGTGATGATCAGCGGGTTACGCAGATCGGGCTTGTCGTTGCCATATTTCAGCATCGATTCGCGGTAGGGGATGCGCTTGAACGGCAGCGCGCTGACGGTGCGCCCCTTCCCCTGCCAGTCGGCGAATTCCTCAAACACGCCGTGCAGCACGGGCTCGATCGCCGCGAACACATCGTCCTGCGTGACGAAGCTCATTTCGAAATCGAGCTGGTAGAATTCACCCGGCGACCGATCCGCCCGCGCATCCTCGTCGCGAAAGCATGGCGCGATCTGGAAATAACGGTCGAAGCCCGCGACCATCAGCAGCTGCTTGAACATCTGCGGCGCCTGCGGCAGCGCGTAGAATTTGCCCGGATGCACCCGGCTCGGCACGAGATAATCGCGCGCACCTTCGGGGCTCGACGCGGTCAAAATCGGCGTCTGAAATTCGGTGAAGCCCTGGCCGATCATCCGCTGGCGCAGCGACGCAATCACATGGCTGCGCAGCATGATGTTGGCGTGCAACCGCTCGCGCCGCAGATCGAGGAAGCGATAGCGCAGGCGAATGTCCTCTGGGTAATCGGCCTCGCCCGCGACCGGCATTGGCAATTCCTGAGCCGCCGATTGCACCACCGCTTCGGTCGCGCGAATTTCAATCGCGCCGGTCGGCAGGTTGTTGTTGACGACATCGGGCGCGCGCGCGGTCACCTTGCCGGTGATCGTCACCACGCTTTCGGGGCGCAGCTTTTCGATCACGGCAAAGGCGGGGCCGTCGACTTCGGTGACGATCTGGGTGATGCCATAATGGTCGCGCAGATCGATGAAGACGAGATCGCCATGATCGCGCTTCTTGTGGACCCAGCCCGAAACCCGGACATCGTGGCCAACATCGGCGGCGCGCAGCTCGGCGCAAGTGTGCGTGCGGTAAATATGCATGGCGGCCTAACAAGCGTTCGCCCCGCGCTTGTCAAGCATGCGCCGCGCAGTTTGACGCCAGCGAAGGCTAGATGACGTCATGAAGCGATGCTACCCAGCGTCATGCACATTCATGATCTGATCACGGACTCCGCCAGCCTCGCCAATTTATGCCACCGGTTGTCCGATGCACCGTTCATCACGGTCGACACCGAATTCATGCGCGAGAACAGCTATTGGCCCGAGCTGTGCCTGATCCAGATCGCCGACGAAAATGAAGCCGCCGCGATCGATCCGATGGCCGAAGGCATCGACCTGAAGCCGCTGCTGGACTTGTTGGTCGAGAATGAGGAGGTGCTGAAGGTCTTCCACGCGGGTGGACAGGATATTGAAATTGTTTACAATCTGACCGGCAAGACGCCCTATCCGCTGTTCGACACCCAGATTGCGGCAATGGCGCTCGGCCAGGGCAAGCAGATCGGCTATCAGAATCTCGTCGAGACCTATCTGGGTATTGCGGTCGACAAGGGCGCGCGTTTCACCGACTGGAGCCGTCGCCCGCTCGACAAGCGCCAGATCGAATATGCGATCGGCGACGTGACGCATTTGTCGGTCATTTTCCCGAAAATGCTCGACCGGCTGCGCAAGACCGGGCGCGGCGCGTGGCTCGACCAGGAAATGGAGCGGATCGCCGATCCCGACAATTACCGCAACGATCCCGAGGAATCATGGCGCCGCGTGCGGATCGCCGGGCGCAAACCCGAAGTGCTCGGGCGGCTGAAAGCGCTCGCGCGCTGGCGCGAGCTCGAGGCACAGGGGAAGGATTTGCCGCGCGGGCGCATCGTCAAGGACGAAACGCTCGCCGATCTCGCGGGCAGCCCGCCCAAGAAGCAAGCCGATCTCGCGCGCGTGCGCGGGCTGTCGGCGGCATGGGCGCAGAACGACATCGGCGCGCGGCTGATGGCGGCGCTCGAAGGCGCCAAGCCGATGAGCGCCGACGAAATGCCGCCACGCGACGACCGCAAGCCCGGCATGGGCAAGGAAGGCGCGCTGGTCGCCGATCTCTTGAAGCTGCTGCTAAAAATCCGCGCGCGGGATATCGATGTGGCGGCAAAGCTGTTGGCCCGGACCGAAGAGCTCGAGGCACTCGCGGCGGGGCAGCGCGAGGGGCTCGCGATGCTCGAAGGCTGGCGCTACGACCAGTTCGGCAAGGACGCGCTCGCGCTGGTCGAGGGACGGCTGGGGTTCGCGGTGAAAAACGGACGGCTGAAGATGACGCGGGCGGACGAGGAGTAGGGGGCGGCACACGCCAGCAACCTCAAAACACCATGCTCGCTGAAATCGAATGGCTGTTGAGCGAACAGCGTCCGGCTCGCGTCAACCGAATTACTGCCTACCATTTTAGTTGAAAACTAGCAGCTTGCACGACGGGTCCAATCGATACACAATCTGCGGCGTTGTAAAGGGAACGTACTTCATGGCTCGCGCAACGCCCGTTAATCCAACGACGAAAGCTCGACGGGCACGGAAGTCAAAATTGCCCCCTAGCCCTACTACGTTGATAGAGTATATCGCAGCGATGACGGCCTATGCGGATGGGCAGCCTAACTTCAAGTGCTATCGCGGCCAGCGAAACGTGGTCTGGGACAATATACCAGGGCTCTTTAGACCCCAGTTAGCAAAGCTGGCCTTGAACGAAAAGCGGGCCGTCCGCGATCTTGTTTCTGTCCATCCGGCCGAGTTTATAAGCGACGAGACGATGTTTGATCGGTTAGTTCGTATGCAGCACTTTGGACTGCCAACCCGATTGATGGATGTATCGCAAAACCCGCTTGTTGCCCTTTATTTCGCCACCGATCCCGGTCCGAAGGGCGAAGAAAGCGATGGCGTGGTCACGGCGTTCGCAATTCCCGAAGGAAGGGAGAAATATTTTGACAGCGATTCTGTTAGTTGCCTCGCCAACCTTTCGAACATGACAGCGGAGGAAAAAGAAGAAATAATCACTCTGCGCGAATTGCGCACAAAGGGCACTACTAAAGATGCCGAAATTGCTAGAGTAAACGGCCAAGATGTGTACAAACGGCTTCACCAATTCATCAGAGCTGAGAAGCCATATTTTCTGCCAATTATCAACCCTGTAGACCTTTTTAAACCTTATTACGTACATCCAAAGATGAGCAATCGTCGCATCTTGTCGCAGGCTGGAGGTTTTATCATCTATGGTCTATTACCACCCCGCAAAATCAATTACGCCCATCCAATCGAGGAGACAAGGTTTGTGATTCCAAGGAATGCAAAGGAACCGCTCCGGAAGGCTCTGGAACTGCTCGGTATTTCGGATAGCACGCTGTTTCCCGAGTTGGATCGTGCAGCCAATCGCATCAAGACGTCTTACTCGGCCTGAAATATTCAAGCATCCATGCTTAGCTTTGCGCTAACATGCCAGGACATCACGCAGCGCAGGCTTTGGGTAATCGCCCCCTCACCCCCGCACCGCCACCCCGCGCCCGAGCAGCCCCGCCAGCGCCTTGTGCCGCCGCTCGACCGCTTCGCTATAGAGCGCGCGGTCGGCGCCCGGCAGCGTTAGGACGATCGCCGCGCCATCATCCTCGATCCGGCTGCGCTGGAGCGGCCCGGCCAGCCCGCCCGATAGCCGCTGCCCCAGCCGCATCGCCAGGCCCCAGCCCATCGCGCGGCGCGTCTCTGCTGTGCCGGTCAGCGCCGGGATCGGTGGTGGTGAAGTCAGCCCACCGCCGAGCGAGCTGAACAACGCTTGCGCGACCTGTGCGCGGCCCGGCGCGTCGATCGCGACCCAATTGCCGTGCAGCGCGATCTCCACCCCGCGTTCGGCCCGGAATTCAGGGTTCGCGCGCCAGCCGACATCGGCGAGCAGGCAGGCGGCGTGGCGCAACCGCGCGAGCCGGGGTTCCTCGCCCGCGAACAGCGGCGCGATCCAGCCGTCGAGCACATCGCCATGTTCGGCGAAGCGCCCGAGCCGCCGCCCCTCATCGCGCGCGGAGACGATCAGCGGATCAAGCGCACGCTCGGCGGGGTCGAGCCCGGCGTAGAGCAGCCCCTCACGCAAGCCAAAGGCCGAGACAATGGTCGTGCGCGCGTCGAGATGGCGCAGCAGCACGCTCAGCAGCGCGCCCGCATCGCGCAAGGTCGGGATACGCGCCGTCGACAGGTTGGGGATAGCGCGCAGCTTGCCCTTGGCGACATGGCTGAGCGTGCGTCCCAGCCGCGACACCGCCATTGGCGTCATTTCATATTGGTGGATGATCGGCAGCGGATAGCCGATCTGGTGCATGTCGAGCCGCGCGAGCGTGCGCCACGACCCACCCACCAGATAGAGCGGCAACCCTGCCCCCGCGCCTTCCCAGCCTGCGGCGGCGATCAGCTTACCGATGGCGCGGTCAAACTTGCGCGGCCCCTCGGCCTTGAGCGCTGCGAGCCGCAAGACGCCGAGCGGGAAGGAAGCGCGCTCCCCGATCGCGCCATCCTTCACCCGCACCAGCTCAAGGCTGCCGCCGCCAAGGTCGCCGACAATGCCATCGGCATCGGGAATGGCGGAGAGGACACCCAACCCCGCCCCCAAAGCTTCCTGCTCGCCCGAGAGCAACTCGACCGTCAGCCCGAGCGCGCGCGCGTCGTCGAGCAGATCATGCCCATTCACCGCATCGCGCACGGCGGCGGTGGCAACCGTGCGCAGCTCGGTCACGTCCATTTCGCGGGCGACAGCCGCGAAGCGGGCAAGGGCCAGCCGCGCGACCTTGAGCGCGCCGGGCTCGATCGCGCCGGTGGTGCCAAGCCCGCGCCCCAGCCCGGCCATGACCTTCTCATTGAACAGAATCGCCGGCAGCCGCGTGGGACCTTGATAGACGACCAGCCGGATCGAATTCGACCCGATATCGATAATGCCCGTGCGCGGATCGCCGCCGATCGCTTCGGCGCACCCTTTACGGAAAAAAAGCGTCGCCACCGGGCGTCAGGTGGCCGACCGCGCGGCGCGGCGCCGCAGCGACAATTTGGGCACCGCATCGCTGGTCGCCAGCGCCGCGCCGCGCCCCGACAACGACGGGTTGGTCATGAAATAGCGGTGCAGGTTGAACGGCCGGTCACCCGGATCGGTGCGCACATAGGCGCCGTCGCTCTGCAAATCCCAGCTTTGTTCATTGTCGATCAGATTGGCGACCATCACCTGGTCGAGCACCTGATCGTGCACGGTCGGATTGAGGATCGGCAGCATATATTCGACCCGGCGATCGAAATTGCGCGGCATCCAGTCGGCCGAGGAAATGAACACCTTGGCGCCATCATTGGGTAGCGCACGGCCATTGCCGAACGCCCAGATGCGGCTGTGCTCAAGGAAGCGCCCGATCACCGATTTGACGCGGATATTCTCGCTCATGTCGGGCACGCCGGGCTTCAGGCAGCAGATGCCCCGGATGACAAGGTCGATCTGGACCCCGGCATTATTGGCTTCGTAGAGCTTTTCGATGATCGCCGGATCGACGAGCGAATTCATCTTCGCCCAGATCGCGGCGGGCTTGCCAGCGGCGGCAAAAGCAATTTCGGCATCAATCAGCTCAACCAACCGCGCGCGCAGGTTGCGCGGGCTCATGCTGAGCAATTCCATATTGGTCGGCTCGACATAGCCGGTGACGTAATTGAACATCTGCGACGCATCGCGCCCGATGCGTGGATCGGCGGTGAAAAAGCTCAGATCGGTATAGATGCGCGCGGTAATCGGGTGATAATTGCCCGTGCCGAAGTGGCAGTAAGTGCGATATTCGCCCACTTCGCGCCGCACGACGAGCGAAATCTTGGCGTGCGTCTTCCAGTCGATGAACCCGTAAACCACTTGGACGCCCGCGCGCTCAAGCGCCGACGCCCAGAGCAGATTCTGCTCTTCGTCAAAGCGCGCTTTCAGTTCGACGACCGCCGTCACCGATTTGCCCGCTTCGGCCGCCGCGATCAGCGCGTTGATGACGGCGGGCTGCTTGCCCGCGCGGTAGAGCGTCTGCTTGATCGCGACGACATCGGGGTCGCTCGCTGCCTGCCGCAGAAAGGCGAGCACGACGTCGAAGCTTTCATAGGGGTGATGGACGATGATGTCCTTCGCCCGGATCGCCGCAAAGCAATCACCGCCATATTCGCGGATGCGTTCGGGGAAGCGCGGCGAATAGGGCGGGAATTTCAGGTCTGGGCGATCCTCATCGACAATCGCTTCGAGAGCGCCGACGCCCAGAAACGCACCGCTTTCGGTGACAAAGGCATCGCTGCCGCCGAGTTCATCGCGCAGCACGCTGCCCAAAACTTCGGGCATCCCCGATTCGAGCTCTAGCCGGATCACCCGCCCCCGCCGCCGCCGCTTGATCGCGTTGGTGAAGTGACGGACGAGGTCCTCGGCTTCTTCCTCAATCTCGATATCGCTGTCGCGCAGCACGCGAAACTCGGCAGCGCCCAGCTTGCGATAGCCGGGAAAAACGAGGTCGGAGAAGCGCTTGACCAGCGATTCGACCGCCACATAACGCGCGCTTTCACCCGGCAACCGCACGAAGCGCGGCATGGGTGCCGGCAGCATCACCAGTTCGCGCATAGGCTGCCCGTCCGACTCGCGCACCATGTCGAACATCACCGCCAGCCCCTTGTTGGGCATGAACGGAAACGGATGCGCCGGGTCGAGCGCTTGCGGGGTCAGGATCGGGAAAATCTGTTCGCGAAACTGGGTTTCGAGCCAGGCGAGTTCGTCGGCCGTCAGCGATTCGTCGATCGTGCGCGAACTGAGCACGGTAATGCCCGTTTCGGCGAGCAAGGTGCGCAACTCGCGCCATACCGTGCGCTGGCTTTCGACGAGCGCATCGGCTTCGGCCACGATCACCGCGAGCTGCTGGCTCGAATTGAGCCCGTCGACCGAAAAGCGATCGACATCCTGCATCTGCTGCCCCTTCAGGCCGGCAACACGCACCATGAAGAATTCGTCGAGGTTCGATCCCGAAATCGACAGAAAGCGCAACCGTTCGAGCAGCGGATGCGCGGGATTGCGCGCCTCTTCGAGCACCCGCCGATTGAATGCCAGCCAGCTCAGCTCGCGATTGAAGAACCGGTCGCCGCCGCTCCCGGCTTCGAACTGTTCGTCATCATCGCTCATGTCCACAAGCGGCGTCGGACGGCTCATGCGTTGGTCTCACCTGATTCGCGGGTTCGAGCCGT